>LJUC01000198.1 GCA_001303695.1 Phycisphaerae bacterium SM23_30 | reverse complement strand
CCCTTTTCACCCCGTATTATAGACCTGCCCCCTCCGGTTATTTCGCCGGTTAGCCCCCGATTTTACGTCGGGGGTCTCTTACCAACTCGCCCCATAACAGAGAAGCAAAATCTTGCCCCCAGGCTCAATTAAATAGATAATTCTATATCCCGTTTATCCTTTTATCCGCCACCATAGCCCCCCCTGTCAATCAGTCGATCTGCATTACCATAACCACTAACTCTTCATCGGCGTCCGCGGCGATGGCCAAGGTTGAGGCCCGATTTATATGTAAAAATGCGCCTGTCTTAACCGGTATCTTTTCCGCTCCCGCTTCCACCACGCCGCCGCCGCGGATGACGGTAAGGGTGGTTCCCGAACCAATAGTTTTTATCTGACAGCGCTGCTTGACGGAAAGGCAAATCAACTCCAAAAGATACCTTTTATCGCCATAAAGCGGCTCTCGATAAGGGGTCGTCTCTCGAAACTGTATTCTATCATTTACGTCTATAACCGCCCGGATCGGCTTATCGCTTTGCGCCCTAAGCGGGGCGTCAATCCCACCTTCCACATCTCGACGGGCGTTAAGGGCCCGATTGACCAACTCGTCGGCTTGACTATTTTCTTCCCGCCGAACGTACTGCAATGTGACCTTGTCAAAGTGTGCCATTCGCTTAACGATGTCTTCGTGATAATTTTGCAGATGGGCCTTTTTCACCCGGTATTGGCCGTTGACCTGGCGTACCACCAATTCGCTGTCGCTGAAGATCTCCAGCTCGCTGCCGCCCAACTTCCGGGCCTCCTGCAGGGCGCGCAGCAGACCTTCGTACTCCGCGACGTTGCTGGTGGTCTCTCCCAGATAAAATCCCCGGGCGAAGAGCGTACGGCCCTTCGCGTCGGCGATCACCACCCCCGCCGCCGCCGGGCCCGGATTGCCGCGCGAACCGCCGTCCGTGTTAATCTTCAACCGCATAAAATTACCAAATAAGATAAAACCTAATTCGACCCTTCCACAAACCGCCCCCGACATGCCCGGCAAAACCGGTGCACGCCGCCTACTATGGTCCTTCTAAGCCATGGAAATCATCTCCCTTACCAACTACCGTTTGACCAAATCTAGGTTAGACATGCCGGGAAAAAATTTATTTTTGTTACCATTCAGGCAAGTGCTCAGGTGGTGGGTTGTTGTTTGGGATTAAGGTCCAGTACCAGAATGCGGCCGCAGTTGGCGCAGGTCAGCACGTCGTCCCGCGACATCAGGGAATTGACGATCTCCAAAGGTACGCTCATAAAACAACCGCCGCAGGTCTGTTCGCTGCGGCGGTTTTCTGATCGTTCCACCCGGGCCAAAACTTCGCCATCGTATCGTTTGGCCAGGCGCTCAAAAAGGGCCCGTTGTTCATGCGGGACCCGATCGGATGACTCCCGACGCTGTTGCAGCAATTCGTCCAGATCCCGCTGGATCACTTTTTGTTTTTCTCCCGCCTGTCGGCGCATCTCCTCCAGCCGGGCGTTTTCCGCCTCAATACTTGCCTCCAGTTCGCGGCAGGCGGTCTGATCGGTGTCGATTTGGCCCATCAGGGCCAGGATCTGATCTTCCAGCTTGGATTTATCGGCTTTTCGGGTGTTGATGCGGGTGAGAATGGCGCTGTAATCCTTATTGGTCCGGGCCTGATTAAGCGCCAATCGATACCTGGTAACCTCGTCTTCACGGCTGCGCAGCTCCAACTCCAGCTTGTCATGCTGCATCTTGGTGAGCTTGATCTCCTCGCGCTTGGCCGCCAGGGCATCTTGATATTGTTTGATTTGATATTGTTGTCTCAGGATAATCTGCTGAACCTGTTTAAGTCTTTTTTGGGTCTTGCGAAGCTCACCCTCCACCCCCTGCAAATTGACCAAAGAACTTAAAATCGGGCCCATGCGCCCACCTCTAACTTACTACTGCTCCGTAACTTATGCACTTTTATTGCCGCGCCCGGCACCGGCGCCGTTCGCGCGACCCTAAATTATAAGTCTAAATAGTAATAAATTGCAAGAAATATATTTATAAAATATATTTTTCTGTTTTGGCCGATGACTTAAAAGCAAATTGGTTAATATTACCAAAGCGGGCACCGTGAATATGGGCCTGATCATAAATCCATAATCTCTTTAGCGTTGACCGGAGGAGGTTCATGCCGTATAAGATAAGCATGTCTCTGGCCGTCAAGGAAACATCTAACGGAGTAATTTTTATGGTAAAGGTCTTACCGGCAAGCTCCCGGACGGCGGTGGCGGGTCTGCAGGGCGATGCCTTGAAAGTAAACCTGGCGGCGCCGGCGGCGAAGGGCAAGGCCAATAAGGCCTTAATCGCCCTTTTGGCGGAGGTCTTGGGGCGGCCTAAGACCGACGTTTTGCTGCGTCGGGGCGAGCGTAACCGGCGTAAGGAGATCTACGTGGCCGATATGACCGGCCGCCAGCTCCGCAAAAACCTGGCGGATTACCTGAAATGATTGACGTGATCACCACCACCGCTTATATCGGGCTGGGCAGCAACCTCAACGAACGTGCCGACCTGATCATCAAGGCCCTGACCCTGCTGGATAACGCGCCCGGGGTGACCGTGGGGCTGGTTTCGCAGATGATCGAGACCGCCCCGGCGGGCGGACCAAAGCGTCAGGGCGATTATCTTAACAACGCCGCCCAGATCCATTGTCGCATTTCCGCCGAACAACTGCTGTTTGAGATGCAGAAAGTGGAATACCAACTGGGGCGCGTGCGACGGAAAAAGTGGGGCCCGCGGACGATTGATCTCGATTTATTACTTTTCGGCGGCGAGATTATAGACACCCCGTCGCTGAAGGTGCCCCACCCGTTGCTGCACGAGCGGCCCTTCGTGCTGCGGCCCTTGGCGGAGATCGCGCCGGAGGTGGTGCATCCGGTGCTGAAGAAAACCATCCGCCAGTTGCTGGAAGATGTGGATGCGTGAACAAAGAAAAGATAGAACACCAGAGAGGATTGATGCGTCCATAATTTATATATTTATAGCAGAATTTAGATGAGGACAAGGGCGATGATCGAAATATCGCCAAAAGAAATCAAAGGGAAATGGGACAAAGGTTTCGCCCTGGATTTTCACACCGTAAGCAGTGTTTGCATAGGATACGACGAATATGGACATCCACAGTTTGATACCAAGAGAACAGTGATGGGGGAACTTCTGTACCGGTTAAAGTACGGTCAAGACAGATCAGTGCTTGAACCAATCGTGGCAACAGCAGCCCATTTTATAAAGACAAAGGCATGGTCAACTGACCTGCTGATTCCGGTTGCCCCTTCACGTTTCCGCCGTTTTCAACCAGTTGTGGCAATTGCGGAGCAGCTAGCTCAAGCCTTAGAAGTTCGTTTCTGCGGCAGCTGTTTGGTGAAAGTACAAGACCATCCTGAACTCAAGAACATATACGAATATGAAAAGCGCATAAAACTTCTTGAGGGCACTTTTCGAGTATCTCGTACCGACGTCGAAAATAAGTGTGTGTTATTATTGGACGATCTATATCGTTCCGGGGCGACGATGAACGCGGTTTCGTCCGCACTAAGAGAACGGGGCAATGTTGCACGGATTAATGTACTTGCTCTCACCAGGAGTCGGAGTATTCGATGAAAAAAGTGTTTTTCGGCGGATCCAGAAAGTTATCAAGGCTTAACAAAGCAATTAGAGAAAGAGCCGATAACATCATATCCGGCGGCTATATGATCCTGCTGGGTGATGCTCATGGTGCGGACAGGGCTATGCAGCAATATTTGGCCGAAAAGTCATATCCACACGTCCTGGTATTTTGCGCCGGCGACACCTGTCGGAACAACATTGGAAATTGGCAAACCCGCTTTATTATATCTGATAGAGTGCGTAAAGATTTTCAACATTATGCTAATAGAGACAAGAAAATGAGCGAAGAGGCTGATTACGGCTTCATGTTGTGGGACGGCCAGAGTAAAGGCACGCTAAATAACATTCTAAATCTAATCGAGCGCCATAAGACGGTGCTGGTTTACTTTTCACCAAAGAGGGAATATTTTACCATAAAATCCGGCCCCGATCTTATAAACCTGCTTTCCCTCTGCGGGCGAGAAATCGTTGAACGCCTCGACAGGGTTTTACTATTAAGACGACGAATTAATGTTGAACCGTCTCAACTAAGTTTTGCCCCACAACCACTTGACTTTGATGCGTAAACCGCATGGTTAAAGCGGTTCGTTATATTCTCATTAAGAGTTAAAGTTGGTAAATATCTAAAACTTTTATAAACAATAAACATCATGCCTGATTTTGGTCTCATAGCGGTAGCGGGGATAGTGGGGGTGGGCAAGACCACCCTGGCGGAGGGATTGGCCGATATTTTGCCGGGGCGGGTGATTTTGGAGGAGTATGAGCGCAATCCGTTTTTAGCGGCGGAATTTGCCGGCCAAAAGGGGGCGGCCCTGCCCAGCGAGCTGTTTTTTTTATTGAGCCGGGCCCGGCAACTGCATAAACGATCTCTGGCGGAGGACGAGACGGTCATCTGCGATTACCTCTTCGACAAAAACCGCCTTTACGCCCGCATGAACCTCGACGACGATCAGCTGGACGTTTACCGGGCGGTGGAAAAAGACATCGAACCCCACCTGGCGGCGCCGGATATGGTGATTTACCTGCAGGACAGCATCGAAAACTGTCTGGACCGGATCGTCCGCCGCGGCCGCGCGTACGAAAGAACCATCACCGGCGCCTGGCTGCGCAGGCTGCAGGCCGCCTACGAAGAGCTTTTGCAAAACTGGCGGCGCTGCCCCCTGCTCCGCATCGACTGCGGCCGCCGCGACCTCCGTCAAAAAGAAACGGTCAGACGCATCGCCCGGCAGCTGCTCTGTCCGATTTAACGATAAGCCCGGTCAAACCGGGTCTGACCGCACCTTCCCGGACGGATGGAAGAGACAGATTGGAAACAGGACAAGTTTTTATCCTGACGGTCATTTTTCTGGCCACTTTTACCCGTTCCACGTTTGGTTTCGGCGATGCGCTGGTCGCCATGCCGCTGCTGACTTTGGCAATCAGCCTGGAGGAGGCGGCGCCGCTGGTGGCGTTAACGGCAGTCACTATCTCGACAACCATCCTCATTAAACAGTGGCGCCGCGTTCAGCTCAAAAGCGCGGGGATGCTGATTATTTTCGCTCTGGGGGGAATACCTTTGGGTATATACCTCTTGAAGGGCATACACGACACCGTCATGAAAATGATCCTGGCGGCGGTAATAATCACCTTTTCGCTTTACCAGATATTTCATCCCCGGCTCCGCCTGCGGGACAGCGATAAATACGCCCCTTTGTTTGGCCTTCTGGCGGGGATTTTAGGCGGCGCTTATAATATCAACGGGCTGCCGGCGGCGATTTACGGCACCTTGAGAGGATGGGAGGCGCCGAGATTTCGCGCCACCATGCAGGGTTTTTTCTTTCCCACCGGCTTGATGATCGCGCTGGGCCACGGTGTGGGGGGTTTCTGGACGCGCCCGGTGCTGGGGAATTTTTTGCTCTGCGTGCCCGGTATTCTGGTCGCCGTTTATTTTGGTGGAATACTGAACGGTAAAATCCCTCCGGGTAAATTCGATCGATATGTTTACCTCTTTTTGGTTATTATAGGCATTGTTCTTTTGATCAATACCAGCCGGCCATTTTTATCGTAAGGGCATGGGCATGAATTCTCGGGAAAGGATAGTTGCCGCCCTGCAGCATAAGGAGGCTGACAGGATACCCTTTGACCTGGGGGGGACGGAATCTTCGGGGATTACCGGGATAGCTTACAACAACTTGAGAAGACACCTGGGGCTGGGTCCGGGCCAGACGCAGATTTTCGACGTCTATCAGCAAATTGCCAAGATCGAAGAAGACGTCAGAGCAGTTCTGCCATCCGACACCATTCCGCTGTTAATCGAGCCTAAGCGGTGGAAACCTTTCGTTCTGCCGGACGGTTCGGCCTGTCAGATTCCGGAGAAATGGAATCCTGTTAAGGACGCCCGGGGCGACTGGGTGGTAAAAAACAGTCAGGGGATGGTTACCGCCCGGCTGCCGCAGCAGGGTTTTTATTTTGAAAGCGTTTATGCCCCCCTGAGCCGGGTGGAGAAGCCCGGCGAACTGGCGGCGTACGCTGATGATATTGAATCCTTCGACTGGCCTTTTTACGCGGACGAGACTTGGGCGGACCTTGCCGGGCGGGCCCAACACCTCTTTGAACATACCGACCGGGCGGTGGTGGCGAATCTGCAACTGCACCTGTTGGCGGCCGGGCAGATCCTGCGGGGATACGAAAACTTTATGATCGACCTGGCGGCCGACCAAAAGCTGGCCCACGCCCTGCTGGCCAGACTTACCGAGGCCTACCTGGCCCGCTGTGAGAGATATTTCGAACAGGTCGGCGCTTACGTTCAGGTGGTGCTGGTCAACGACGACCTGGGCACCCAGCAGGGCCCGATGATGTCGCCGGATTGTTACCGCCGGATGATCCGGCCCTATCAGAAGCGGCTCTTTGGATTTATCAAGAGCAAGACCGACGCTTTTTTACTTTTACACTCTTGCGGTTCGGTCTATGAATATATCCCCGCGCTGATGGAGGCGGGCGTCGATGCCTTAAATCCCGTGCAGGTTAGCGCCGCGGCGATGGACACCAGGAAATTAAAGGAGGAATTCGGCAAAGACATAACGTTCTGGGGGGGCGGCTGCGACACCCAGCAGGTCTTGCCCCGGGGCACCGCCGCCCAGATTGAAGATGAAGTAAAAAGGCGCATTGATGATCTGGCCGCGGGGGGCGGCTTTGTTTTTTGCCAGGTGCACAATATTCAGCCGGACGTGCCCCCGGAAAACATCATGGCGATGTACGAGGCCTTCAGGAAGTACTGTAAATACGAATAACATTGTTTTACTGATGCCCGGTGGAAAATTTCCGCACCCCCGTCTATAATATTTTCAATAGTTGGTGTTTCATGCCATGAAGCCCTTTTCAGAAAGAGAGGTATATCATGCGGCGGTTTGTGGTGGTCCTGATCGGTTTTTTGATATGTTTTTGGGTTTTGGATATTCTCGTCGGACAGGACCGCCCCGCCGGGGGCGATCCGGTTTTTACCTATAAGGTGCCGGAAGCGGAGCTGACCCCCAGGCAACTGCTGGGTAAGAAGTTGTTTAATGACCGCAATTTATCCGAGCCGGCGGGTCAGGGCTGCGTGGATTGCCATGCCCCGGGGAGCGGTTTTGCCAATCCCAATTCTGATTATCCGGATTCGCAGGGCGTGAAAAAGGATCGCTTCGGCAACCGCAACGATCTGCCGGCCGGTTATGCCGCCTTCAGCCCCGATTTTCATTACGACCAGGAAGAAGAACTATACGTGGGCGGGCAGTTCTGGGACGGCAGGGCCAAAGACCTGATCGAGCAGGCCAAGGGGCCCTTTCTCAATCCTCTGGAGATGGCCAATCCCGATGAAAAGACCGTTGTCGATAAAATCAAACAGTCCGATTACGCCGACCTTTTCCGCCAGGTTTTCGGCGAAAAAGCCTTCGACGATCCGCAGCAGGCCTATCATTACGCCGCCGTCGCCATCGCCGAATTTGAAAAGACCAGAGAATTCAGCCCCTTTAGCTCCAAATATGATTATTACCTCAAAGGAAAGGCCTCACTTACCGAACAGGAACTCCGCGGCCTGAAGCTCTTTGAGGCTGAAGACAAAGGCAACTGCGCCGCCTGCCATCCCAGCCG
>LJUC01000197.1 GCA_001303695.1 Phycisphaerae bacterium SM23_30 | reverse complement strand
TCAGAGGAATCTTTGTTGGGGGTGGGGACGCTTATGACAACACGCTGACAGGCAACACTTTATCGAACAATTCGTACGGAATTGTCATTGCCAATGGAGCGACGAACAATACCGTCACTGGTAACACTGTCTCCAACAACGGGTATGGAATCCACCTCTACCATAATCTTACCACCGGCAACCAAATCTATCACAACAATTTTATCGACAATGGGACACATGCCTTTGACGCTATTTATGAAGGTGCCAATATTTTCAACTTAGACATCCCTGAGGGCGGTAACTATTGGAGTGGCTGGACAACACCTGATCTTGACGGAGATGGTTTTGTGGATTATCCGTATGTGTTTAATGGCGGGCAGGATAATCTCCCTTGGGACCGTCCATTTGGCACCAGCACAAGTGGCGACACGCCGATCGGTGATGAAGTTCCTGTTGATCTTATTGACCCAGAGTCTGGTGATACCCTTGTTACTTTGGATTTTGATAACGTTTCAGTAGGAGGCATATCCACCCTCACCGCCACGACACCCTCGGAGAATCAGGTTCCCCCCGAAGGCTTCAAGGTAGGCCAACCCCCGACTATCTTTAATATCGAAACAACCGCTACCTTCACGGGCACGATTGAGGTTAGCATAAACTACAGCAGCGTCACCTATCAAGATGAATCCGTTCTGAGACTGTTCCATTTTGAAGATGGCGTCTGGATTGATATCACCACCAATCTGAATACCATAGACAAAATTATTACCGGAGTGGTAACTTCGCTTTCACCCTTTGCAGCCTTCGAGCTAGACAACCGCCCGCCGCAAGACGCCATAATCAGCCCCGCCTCCGGAACGGTTCGAGCCGTAAACGATCAACTTTTCCTGGAAGGAGTTATTACAGATCCCGATATTAATGATTCTCACACGGCTTTCTGGACCGTGAGTAATGAAAATTGGAACGAAGATTTCGTGTTGGAGGGAACGGTCACTGTCACCGAACTCGGCACTTTTGTTAATAATACCGTGTCCTTCCCGGATGCTGGTATCTATAACATCAAACTAACTGTGACCGATGCCACTGGGGAAACCGACGAAACAACAATTGTTAATGATGATGAAGAAATGCCTGCTTATGTGGTCATCTATAATCCCGAGGGCGGTTTTGTCACCGGTGGAGGTTGGATATATTCTCCCGCCGGGGCTTTGCTGGATTCAGATGTACTAGGCAAAGCCAATTTTGGCTTTGTCGCCAAATACAAAATCGGCGCCACCGAACCAACCGGCAACACCGAGTTTAAGTTCAAGGCAGGAGATTTTCACTTCAAGAGCAGTTCCTATGAGTGGCTCGTCGTTGCTGGAACCAAAGCCATGTTCAAAGGTGAAGGTTTCATCGAGGATTGGGCTGGTAATTATAAATTTATGCTCACCGCAATCGACAGTAATGCTGACAAGTTTAGAATGAAAATCTGGAATCCCTTGAACGACGAAATCATCTACGACAACAAACGTGGCGAAGACGACGAAGCCGAACCCACCATCATCGGAGGCGGAAGCATTGTCATACACAAGAATTGACGGTTCGAGCGCTGTTATGTTGGCTGTGTTACGGAGAGACACCTGTAACTGACGTGCTCTTATTGCAGGGCGAAAGCAGGTAAAAAATTTAATGCCGTAAATTCATTTTAATCTAGTAATCGCGAAAGGGCTGTGAGTTCCGAAAGTGTCGGGGCTTGCAGCCTTATTTTATTACTATCGGATGATTGGGGCAGCGAGGACATAAGCGAGTATGACGATGACAACTGATTTACCTAAATTGTTATACGACAAAGAAGAAGCCGCTCAGATATTGAAATTGCCTAAAACCAGTATTAACTGGCTGTTACGAAAAGGCATTTTGCCCCGCCACAAGATCGCCGGAAAAATCCGCTTTACTTTGGATGATTTACAGGTATTTGTAGAGGCATCCAAAGTGGACGAACGCTGTAATCCTGTGCTGCGCGGATAAAAGAAAGGAGCGTAGTAAATTATGGCAAGCATTTGGATTACCAAGCGAACTGGCAAACGTGGTGTGCGTTATCTGGTACGGTGGATTGAACCGGACAGTGGTACGAACCGTGGCAAGACGTTCAGGAGACCTGAAAACGCCAGGGACTTCAAGGCGAAACTAAAACGAGATTTTGAGAACAACGAGTATTTCGCCCCCGTGAGGATCGGTTATGATGAATGGGTAAACCGGCATCTGGAGAACTTGCGTAGTTCCCCGGATATTGACCTTGCCGATAAAACCATAGCTGGTCACAAGGAAGCCTTGGAATACTTGAAACGATTGTGCAATCCCCAAGGTCCCATAGATATTACTCCTAAGATGATAAGAGTATTTCGTCTGAAGCTGCTCGATAAAGGACTGGCGGCGCGTACGATCAATAAGCATATTGCCACGATCCGTTCGGCCTTGAGCTATGCTGTAAGGGCAGAATTAGTACCGACCAATAAGCTATTTGGTCCCCACAGGTTATCTCTCAGGATAGAATGGAAGCCTCCGCGTATCATGGAAGTGGGTAAAGTGACCACCTTGATGAATTTGGCAGAGATAAAGCTGAAAACCGTGATCAGTCTGGCTTATTATCATGGATTGCGAAAAGGTGATATCTGTTATTTACAGTGGCAGGATGTGGATATCGAGCAACTCCGGCTTGATATAGTGAACCGGGAAGATATTCACAGGACCAAGAAACGGAATACCAGAACTATTGCCTTGCGTCCCGAATCCGCCAAGCTATTGGATTGTTTGTATCAGGATCGTGTTAATGAGTTTGTATTTACCAATCCGGAAACTTTCTACCACTCCAGCGGCAGGAACTTTAAAACGTTGGTTGAGAGAGCCGGGATTGACCATTGCACCCTCCATGATCTACGGAAAACATGCAATACCACGATGCAGGACAAAGGCATACCACGGGAAGTTGCCATGCAGGTGTTAGGGCACACATCGGCCCATGTAAATCAGGAGTATTATACCGGAGTATTGACGGAACAGCAGCGAATTGCGATAAATTCTTTGCCGTCCATTGGTTAAAATCAGCACAATTCACAGCACAGTTTTGAAAGCATCACAATGCTAAAGGCTGTAACCACAATATTCAAAGCATGTTATAAACACGTACGAAGGAAACCGATCCTCCAGTTTTCGGTACTTCAATCCGACGTGCTTTTAAAAGCCTATATAGGCAAATTGATATGTTACTGTAAAACAAGCAGTTATGATTTTGGCCAAAATTCGTAAAATGCCTAAAAATAACCAAAATCATCCCTGTTATTGCAATTGCAATAGGAATTTCGGCTCGGATTGACCTGGATTAGACCAGAGTATTTGGAGGGGTTATATTAATGGCATAGATGAGTACAATGTTGACAGTCATTACATAGGATAACCTATGTGTCGTGCTTCTGATTGAAATTTGTGTTTCACCCCCATATAAAATTTCTGTCAATTTGATTTATTAAAATAATCTTTCATCCTGTCAAAAGCTTTATTTATGGTTTTTTCAGGAACGCAAAATGACAGGCGCAGATGGCCTTCACCCCGAAAGGCTATGCCGGGGGTAGTGGAAACGTGGGCTTCTTTTAGCAATTGTTTGGCGAGAGTAAGGGAATCCCGGCCCTTTTCGAGCTTGATTTTGGGAAACATTAAATAGGATCCTTTGGGCTTTTGATATTCAAAGATATGAGTCATCCGGTCGAGTCTTTCGCACATGAGATTTCGGGTGGTTAGGTAATGCCGGCGGAAATCATCCACGCATTTCTGGGGACCTCGAAGCGCCTCAAGGGCCGCATACTGAGAGACGACGGGGGCACAAATCGCAAAGGGGATATGGGCTTTTTTAATTTGGGGGATTAATTCCGGCGAGGCATGGACATAGCCAATTCTCCAGCCGGTCATGGCGTAAGTCTTGGTAAAAGTGAACGCGCTGATGACGCGTTCTTTCAAGCCCGGAAAAGATGCTATGCTATGATGTTTCTGTCCGTCAAAGGTAAAGTATTCGTAGGCCTCATCCGTAATTACGATAAGATTATTTTTAGAAGCGATTTGGGCTACCTTTTCGAGTGCTTCTTTAGAATATACCGAGCCGGTGGGATTGTTCGGATCGCTGAACATAATTGCCTTGGTCTTGTCGGTGACGGCGTCTTCAAGTCTTTCCATATCCAGGCTGAAGCCCTTTTCTTCGATAGTAGGTACGCAAACCGGCTTACCGCCCGCCAATTGTACTTGCCGGATATGGCTGGAATAGCCGGGAACAGGGAAAATTACCTCGTCGCCGGGATTAATAACCGCCATGACGGCGGCGGTAAGACCTTCTATGGCCCCCACGGTAACGATTATTTCGTTAGGAGAGGCCTCAATATGATTGAATTCTTTCAATTTTTTGGCTATTTCTTCCCGTAACTCATAAAAACCCTCCGGCTCGGAATAACCACCGGTTTTACCCTCTTCAATGGCTTTGACGGCGGCTTTATTTATATGCGCCGGGGTGCCGGAAGTCGGTCTGGCCCATGATAGAAAAGCTACATCATCTATCTCTTTGGACAAACGGGTCATCTCGTGAATCGCGGATTTGGGAATCTGCGAAACTCGATCGGCAACAAGTTGCGACGTATTTTGGTTATATTCCATGCTAAGTTCCTTTATTTTATCATACTATGTCTCTTATTATAAAATCAAATACCGGAAAAATTGAAGGAAATTTTCCGGTAATATTTATTAAAAAGAGCATCCTCCCTGAGCGAAGAGGATGCTCTTGACACTTTGGATGCCACCGGCTCCGGTTGCACCGCTTAGAGGCTGATTATTTTCCGCTAAGTAGAAACGCAAAATGATTCATACAATTTACATCTTTTGGTTGATAATTTCGGTGGCGGCGGAGCCGCCGGGAGATCAAAGCCATGGGATACGGCATCAAACTCACCGAAACCCAGTGGAACGAACTGGATCGTTTGCGCCTGACTCACCCGTCCAAGGTCGTATATCGCAACTGCCTGATCATCTTGTTGAGCGATTCGCGGCAAACCATCGCTGCCATCGCCCGTCAGGTGGGATGTTGCACCGATACCGTGGCGCGAATCCGCCGACTTTATCGCCACGGAGGGGCCTCTGCCATGATACCGGGCAAATCCTCGGGGCGTCCTTGTCGCGCCACCTGCGCCTATCGCAAACTCCTGCGCCGGATCGTACAAACCAGTCCTTTGAAGCTGGGGTATGGTTTTACCACCTGGTCGGCCAAACGCTTGGCCCAGCATATGGCCCGGCAGACCGGTATTCGATACAGCGACGATCAGATGCGGCGAATTTTGCATCAGGAAGGCTTCTCCTTTCGTCGTCCCAAGCATACACTCAAAGGAAAAAGCGACGAAGCGGCCTGCGAAAAAGCCCGCCGGAAGCTCTCTCGTTTAAAAAAATGCCCTGAAAGACCATCCCGACGAAGCCCTGATTTTCCAAGATGAAACCGAGTTGCATCGTCATCCCACTTTGCATCGTATGTGGGCGCAAAAAGGCAAACAACCTGAAGTCTCCTCTCCCGGATAGAACGCCAAGAAGGTGGTTTATGGCGGCGTGGATTATGCCACGGGTCGCATTGTCCACACGGTGGCGGATACCAAAAGCGGCTGGAACTTCATTGCCTTTTTGACGGTTCTGCTGAAAACCTATGCCGGTCGTAAGATTCGTCTGGTGTGCGACAACGCCCGCTTTCATCATACCAAAGCGGTGGAAGCGTTTCTGGCGGAGAATAGGGAACGTCTTCAAATTTTCTGGTTGCCTCCGTACTGTCCGAACCTGAATCTGATCGAACGATTGTGGGGTCATCTGAAACGTACAGTGTTGTCCAACGTTTTGTTTCTTACGATGGATGATTTGGTCGCCACTTTCCGATGTGGCGTCGGTTGTATTAACGGACATCGTAATTATATGGGATTCATGTTTGATCATGATGATGTTCAAATAAAAGTAGCTTGAAATATTATTCGTTTCTACTTAGTATTTTTCTACTCCGAGGGCCTTTATGCAGAAATTAGCCGTATGATCGAACACGCCCCAATCCGGATCATCAAAATCGTATTCATAAAGATCGCGCCATCTGGAGCCGTCATAATAATAGCTTTCTCCCGCGTTCGACGTTGATTTTACGATCGGACCGGTGGGTTTCTCTTGCAAGCTGCTTTTATTACCTTGGAGCAGCACCGGAATAAACGACGTTCGATCAATCGCCTGGCCTCCCCGCGACAATTCCAGATAAACATAGAATTTATCATCCTTCAATACATCCACAGACTTATCCAGATCGACCGTATGGAAACCGGTAAAACGAATAAAGCCTTTTTTACCGGCCAGCTCATCCAGCAGCAAACCATCCTCAAACCGATCATAAATCTTGATGGTGTACTGCACATCATCCACGGAAGCATAAAAGCTTACCGCCTGGATAGTATGATAGCCGGTGGCCGTGAAGATATTAAACGCTCTAGAAATATCTTTTAAAGAGGCCCTCCAACCATGATAATCATGATAGTAAAATATATTGTATTTAAGAGGCTCAATGTTACGGAACGATACCGCTCCCATTTCCGGATGACGGCAGCAATATTTATCGAAATATGAAATCCAGTAATAACCGTTATTACCCCGATTGATGCCCCAACTGTTTTTTATCAACCAGGCGCCGGGTTCCGGAAGCTTATTATTGGGATCCATAATAGTGTCATCCCAACCAACAATAGCAACCGAATGGTTGGGATTGCCCCGGGCGTCAATCGGTTGATAATGTATATTATTTTTCAAAGTGCCTCGGCCCGCCGCATAACAGGTGCCCATGCCGCCGAATTCCATCAAACGCCTTTTTACAGTTGCGATGTTTTCCAGATTATCCCCGATGGTGAACCATTCCACATCGCGAACATAAAACTTCTCATAATCCGATTCGTTCTTTTCCGGGGCTTGGCTGTACCAAGTTGCGTCTCTGCGGCTGTCATCATTGGCATCGGGCGAATAAACCACTCCGTCGCCTCTGCTGATGTACGCCACGGCTACCCGGTAATCGCCGCCGGAATGAATCCGCATCCCGGTTTCATCGTCTTGACTCGATTCAATATCCTTATTCTCAAATTTGTTAAATCCATTCCACCAATCAAGATGATATTCGGCCATATTGGGCATGCCCTCATGATTCGTCCGAAGCCATAGGCCTGAGACCAACATATTACTTTCAATTGCAGACATCGTCCCGTGCGTCCAGCACGTGCCGCCTGATTGCTGCTTGATTGGTGTCACCATACCTCTGTTTCTTAAATCAAACTTGACCGGCAATGATTTTACCGCAATAGCTGGTTTACTGCCCAGTTCATCTTGCCCTATCGCCTCCGTAACAGCGGCCAATAGTATTAAACCTATAACGAAACTCATAAATACATTCTTCATAAACAACTCCTTTCAAAATCCAACTTAACAATTAAAACTTTTATAATTATTTACGTTTTACGGTATTGGGATAAATTACTTCTGCAATTATCGGCATTGTATCATATCTCATGGCAGAAATGCAATCACTTTCGTCGTCAAATAAGAATATCACAGTTAAGTCTGTCTAACTCAATATATTTAATCAAATGGGTGTAACCAGCCAAGCGCGCTATTATAAGGTCCTATAATTACAGTAGTTATGAAACATTATAGATATTAGAATGGGTCTCAAAAGGCTAAACATTAAGGAA
>LJUC01000196.1 GCA_001303695.1 Phycisphaerae bacterium SM23_30 | reverse complement strand
TTTACCCCTCAGTTTTCAACCAGATTGACCGGGGAAAATGTCCCTTTCAGGCGAAAAATGGTCCTTGTAGGGACAACACCTTCAAAATATGCCCTCCAAAACCCTTTTCGTACCCTACCTGTCAAAGTCGGGTTGAGATGTCCGCAGTACATTTAGCGGTTATTGCTCGGAGCTCTTTACGGGACGCACGGAAAACAATTTCATCCCGGATAAAAGACAAGGCGCACCCGTTTGCAGGTGCGCCTTTATAATCAAATTATATTTTCGACTTTGCCGGGCTAGGGAGCGCTTTTTCCTTAGAACAGGCCCTGGACCTTGCCGGTTTTGACGTCCACGTCGATGCGACGGAAGGCCGGATCGGAGGCGGTGCCGGGCAGCAGTTTAATCGCGCCGGCCACCGGGACGATAAAACCGGCTCCTTTATAAGCCAGGATATCGCGAATCGGCAGTTCCCAATCCGTGGGTCGGCCCTTCATATCCGGATCGTGCGTCAAACTGAGGTGCGTCTTAACCATGCAGGTGCCCAATTTAGCGGCATCCGGGTCAGCCTCATAGAGTTTGAGTTTTTCTTTGGCCTCATCAGTAGTGTAGGTTACGCCCTTGGCCCCATAGACTTCCTTGGCGATGAGCTCGATACGCTTGCTGAGCGGGGTATCCAGTTCGTAGAGGAACCGGAAGTGGTTTTTCTCATCGCAGGCCTGGATGACCGCTTCGGCCAGTTCAATGGCGCCGTCGCCGCCCTTGAGCCAGTGCTGGGAGACGGCGGCCAGGGCGCCGTGTTGTTCGGCCACTTTGCGGACCATTTCAATCTCGGCGGGGGTGTCGGCATAGAAACTATTGATGCAAACGACGGGGCGGACGCCGCTTTTTTTGACCGCTTCGATATGGGCGACGAGGTTTTCGCAGCCTTTTTCCAGCAGCTCCAGATTTTCCTCGAGGTAGGCCTGGTCGAGAGGCAAGCCGGGCTTGACGGTGGGTCCGCCGCCGTGCATCTTCAGAGCCCGGATGGTGGCGACGATAACCACACAATTGGGCACCAGGCCGGAGAAGCGGCACTTTAGGTTCCAGAATTTCTCGAAGCCGATATCGGCGCCGAAGCCGCTTTCGGTCACATGGTAATCGCCCAGTTTCAGGCCGATACGGTCGGCGATGATGGAGCTTTGGCCGATAGCGATGTTGGCAAAGGGCCCGGCATGAACGAAGACCGGCTGACCTTCGATGGTCTGCATCAGGTTGGGATTGAGTGCTTCGACCATCCAGGCGGTCATGGCGCCATCGACTTCAAGGTCGGCAGTGGTTATTTCGTTGCCTTTTTTATCGTAGGCCAGGACGATTTTGCTCATTCGCTCGCGCAAATCGGCGAGGTCTTTGGCCACAGCGAGGATGGCCATTATTTCACTGGAGACGGTGATCTGGAACCCGGATTCCATCTCGTAGCCGTCCATTTTCCCGCCTTTGCCGATGGTGATATTGCGGAGGGCCTGGGCACAAAAGTCGATGGACCATTTCATCTGGATGCGGTTGGGATCGATATCCAGTCGTTTGAGGTTGATTTTGGCCAGACGGGCGTCGTCGTAGTTCTTTTCGTGCTGCATGCGGCTGGTCAAGGCGACCATCGAGAGGTTGTGGGCGTTGGTGACCGCATCAATGTCGCCGGTGAGGCGGATGGAAAAGGCAGTTAGGGGAATGCATTGGGCCAGCCCGCCGCCCGCCGCCGAGCCTTTAATGTTGAAAGTAGGCCCGCCGCTGGGTTGCCGAATGGCCCCCACCACCCGCTTGTTGAGCTTGCCCAAACCCTCGATCAGCCCCATGGCGGAGGTGGTTTTACCCTCTCCCAGCGGGGTGGGCGTGATGGCGGTGACGTCGATGTATTTTGCCTGTTGTACATCCGCCAACCGATCCAGCACCTTCATGAAATCGACTTTACCCACGTAATGGCCCTGGGGAAGCAGTTCCTCCTCGGTAAGGCCCAGTTCCGCCGCGATCTGCTTGATGGGTTTCATAAACGCTTCGGCCGCTTCGGCGATTTCCCAATCCTTCATCTTGGTGGCGTCTAGTTTTGGGGCTCTTTTAGGTGAGCCTGTGAAAGTTACCTGTTCCATAAGATTTCTCCGTTCAATATTGTTTGTTAATATTTATTCGGCCCTGGCGCCCTACTTTTACCTCAATATTTATTTACTTAAGCCCAGACTTTAAGATAAATTTTGCCTGGCAGTTTCGATTAAACTATTTTAGGCCCTTGTTTTGAGTTTCCGATGGGTCCGGCAAAATTCCGTCATGAGTTTTACGGCCTGCTGATTGGCCGCTTCGGAGCCGTCCTGCCGGGCGAACGCCTCCACCAGTTGCAGCAATTCCGCCGCGGCGGGCTTTTGACCGTATTGATGTTTAACATCGACGATGGCGGCATCCAGGCCGTATCGCTGCGCCACGGCCAGGTAGGCGCGGCAAATCCCCACTTTTCGGCCGGGCAGGTCCTTAGCACAGTTGGATATGCCCAGCACCGTATGCACGCCCTTCATGTTCGGATCATTCATAATCCTGCGGACCGCCTCAAAGGTCCGGTAGGTATATCCCGGCAGGTGTGGCGTCATGGGCATGTCGATCGCCAGCGGGAAAACCGTGGTGTCGAAAAACAAATCCTCCGGCTTAAAACCATATTGGACCGCCGCCGCCGTAAATATCTTTAGCGCCATCGCGTACAGTTGGTCAACCGAGTGAACCCCGCCCGCGTCAGTCTTTTTATCGTCCACCAAAAGGCCTATCACCTTAAAAGGATATTCCTTGCGCAAGGGCAGGATATTATCGACGGTATAAGGCTTAACGGAATTAATAAGAGGCGCCGCCAAACCCGCCGAAGGTTCTTTATACCACTCTTCCAGTCCCGCCTTAAGAGCGTTATCGTCGCTGCTGTCCAGGCAGACGGGCACTTTTTGGCTGTGTTTTTTCACTAGGTTGACATATTCCCGCATCAGGTCCGCCGCCATCCGGGGAATATCTTCTCCGAACCTATCAACATTAACCGCCATATAATCCGCCCCGTTTTGTATCTGAGATGTGATCAGCGAAATAATATAATTCAACGTATCGCTCGGCTCTTCATACGCACGTTCGCCCTTCGCCGACAGCTCTCTCATGGCGGCGCCGGTCGGGGCGATGCTGGCATGGAGACTCTCACCGATCTGGATTAACTTTGTTTTTTCCATTTAAAGAGCCCTTCCGGGCAATACGTGCTAGAGCACGGCGTCAAGGGTGGATATTGGGAATTTCATCCTTTTGAGCCCCGCGCGGGGCGACACAGCCGGACGTATTATAATGTTTCCAATGTTTATAGTCAAATCTCGATGTCATAAAAGACATTCCGGCGCAGGTCGGCCGTAGGTTCCATCTTCTCAAAGTTTCTGGTTTTATATAACTTTTTCAGGTTGTCCAATCTGCCGATTTCTTTGAGATGTTCGTATATTTTAATCCAGCCGCAGTCTTTCTCGGCATCAATTTCGCATTTGCCGTCATTGGGACCGCCGCAGGGACCGTTGAGCATGCTCTTGGTGCAGGCGGTGATGGGACAGATGCCGCCGGTATAATCCAGCACGCAGTCCCCGCACGCCTCGCAGCGCTCGTCGGAGGGCCATAAACCCTGCAGGCCGCCCACGGATACGGTGTTTAATCCCGGATGTACCGGCTTTTCCACCACTTTGGCCACGGCCTGGACGCCGATGCCGCAGCTCAGAATCAGGATAGATTCCGATTCTCTGATAGTTTTGATCTCTTTTGCCAGGCGGGACCAGAGCAGCATCTTATTACAGAGAAAATCCACCAGGATCGCGGCCGTTACCTTTTTGCCGGCCTCTTCCAGTTGGTCTTTCACCGCCAACATCCCGGCCTGGCCCCCCGTTTGGCACGCCTCCACGCAGCCATTGCACGCCAGCAGGAATATGTTATCTTCGCCTTTCAGCGACTCCAGGACCTCTTCGGGAGGTTTATTTTCGGTATATAGCATCTCAAACTTCCTCTAACACCAGGTTAATAACTTGGGTAACTTGCTTTTTTAACACATCCGTTAATTCCAATTTCCATTCTATTTCTTTCGGTTCTATGCCGATTATCACAATTTCCTGGGGGGCGTTGCCTAGCTTTTCCGCCGCCGCCAAAGCGTCAATAAGTCCGATCTGATGGAGGCTGACGGTTGCTCGTTGGTGAGGGCCAAATAACTCTTTTAATCTCTTAATGTGATCACTGTCCACTTTCAGCCGGTAAATCGCCCCCGGTTCGCCGCCGGCCTTCAAGACATCAACCACGATCAGTTTTTTTACTCCTTCCTCGCCAAGCAGGACATCCAAACTCGAGGTCCCGCCGTCGATGACCTCCACATAATCGGGCAGTTCGGTTTGAGCCAGCTGCTGGGCCACGTGCACGCCAAAACCTTCATCTCTTAACAGGATATTGCCCAAACCCAGTATTAAAACGCGGCGGCGTTCTTTTTTTTCTGCCTTACTTTCAACTATAGCCTGTACCTCTGACGGCATATCAAACCTTTCATAAATCAACACAAAACTATATATTCTAAACCACTCTAAACCTGTTTATCTCGCTTTTTTTGGCGTCCAGCAGGTGAACCGAGCACGCCAGGCAGGGATCAAAGGCCCGCACGATCCGCACAATCTCAAAGGGATTATCCTTATCCTTGACTTTGGCGCCGATAATGGACTGCTCCACCGGGCCGGGTTGATCCTTATCGTCTTTGGGGGAACAATTCCAGGTCGTCGGCGCGATCACCTGGTACCGCGCAATTTTCTTATCCTTGATGCTTATCCAGTGGCCTACCGCGCCCCGTGGGGCCTCGGTTAAACCGCTGCCTTGGCCTTCTTCGGGGAGTTGGTAATCGGCAATAGTCGGCCCGGTCGGTTTCAGTTGCAGGAGCCACCCTTCCATGGCGTCACCCACCACTTTCGCTTCAATAGCACGGGCAGCATGACGACCGAGGACCGAAAACAGGGCTGCCGGGGCGGCGTTGAATTCGCTCAGAACCGTATCCACCAGCTTTTTGACGGTGGCGTCACCCTGTACGTAATTGTTCGCCATCCGCGCCAGAGGTCCCACTTCACATACTTTTCCTTCATGGCGGGGCGACTTGAAAAACGAATAGCCTTTTACTTTGTTCGGCTCCGGGATGGTTTCACCCTGGGCGGGATTTTTACCGGAAATTGAATCAACGAACCAGGAGTGTTTCACGTGTTCGGTGATATTCTCTTTGGCGAAGGGGCCGACCTGCAGATCGTCCGTAACCACCCCGGACTTGAACATTCGCCCGCCGGGCAGATCCATCCCGCCGTAAGCCAATAACCTGCCGCAGCCTTTGCCGATGCCGAAATAATCACTATAGGCCTTGGCCACCGCCAACACGTCCGGAATATAGGTGTTGTCCACAAAATCGCGTATCTCGTTCAGGCGCCAGAGGAAGGCGGCGATCTTATCTTCGGTGGGTTTTTCCGTAACGCCGCCGGTGACGATACCTACATTATGCGGCATTTTCCCGCCGAAGATCGATAGCATCTCCTGACATTTCCGCCTGATGTCCAGGGCCCGAACATAATGGTTCACCAATTCCACATTGGCCTGGCCGGAGACCCGATAATCGCCCTCGTAGCGGGGCACAAAGGGCGCCACATCTCCCACGACGCCGACCGCATCTACATAATCCAAAGCCGCCAGATGATAGAAATGCAGAATATGGCTCTGCAGGAAGTTGGAACCGAGTATGAGAGAGCGAATCAGCTTGGCATTATCCGGGATTTTATCCGTTATGCCAAACGCCTCGTCCACACACAAGCACGAGGCCGTCCCGTGCGACGTGGGACAAACCCCGCAGATCCGCTGGGTTATACGATTGGCGTCGCGGGGATCGCGCCCCTGCAGAATAATCTCAAAGCCCCGAAAAAGGGTGCCCGAGCTTTTCGCTTCTTTCACTTGGCCGTTATCGACTACCGCCTCAATGGCCAGATGACCTTCTATCCTGGTTACCGGATCGATTGTAATGGTTGTGCTCATTTTAAGACCTCGAATAAAACCTTCTCATATAGCGGCGATGTGCCGTCCGGAAAATCAGCTTCCACGCATCCCAGGCAGGGCGAGCCCGCCTTGACGCACCAACTCACCCCGTTGTTCCATTGCCGTATGGGGCAATCCGCGTAGGTATAATGTCCTTTGCAACCCACCCGGTAGAGACACCCTTCGCCCCCCGGCTTTTCGGCAAACTTGCCCTTATCAAAATCCGCCCGCCGTTGGCAGTTCTCATGGACCAGCTTGCCGTAGAAAAGCCTGGGGCGGCCGATATGGTCCACCTCGACCGACTCCAAACCTGAAATCAGGATCTGCGCCACCGTTCCGACAAACCAGTCCGGATGCACGGGGCAGCCGGGAATGTTAATCACCGGCGTGGTAATGTCTTTTTCATCAAAAAGCTCCTGCACGCCCTTGCATCCGGTAGGATTGGGCCGGGCCGCGGGAATGCCCCCGTAAGTTGCACAGGTGCCGACGGCCAGGACGGCCAGGGCATTTCGGCCCATATCCTGCACGCTCTGCAGGATGGTTTGATGTTTGCCGTTATGAATGCCGATGCTGCAGTAAGCGCCGTTCTCGGCGGTGGGCACCGAGCCTTCCACCACCAAAACATAACCGCCTTTGCGGTTGGTCTCGGTGTCTTTGAGCACCTTAATCACCGGCTCTGCTTGACCGGCCATGATGGTCGCGTGGAACAATAAACTTAGCTGCTGACCCGGTACTATTTCATCCAGTAAAAGATTCTGAATCTTCGGGCTTACCGCGTTCAGGACCGATACGGAACAACCGGTGCAGCCTGCCCCCTGCAGCCAGACTACGGGTAAAATTTTTACTGCCATTTTGTCACCTCATCTATTTAGTACCGCCGGCTGCCTGCCGGCATGCTTAATCTCCGGTATCTACAGCACCTCTGCAATCCGTCTCCTGCCGCCTCGCCTACAACCCCGCTCCGTCCAGAATTGCCGGCACCTTGTCATCCCAACCCAGCGGCATCAGGTGTATCCCCTGGCAATAGTCTTTGATCTCTTTGATGATGCGGGCGGCGATCTCCACCCCCGTCCGGCCGGATTTGGTCTTTTCCTTATCCTTTTTCAACTCTTCTATTAATTCTTCCGGGACATTAATCCCGGCCACGTTGGCGTTCATAAAGCGGGCCATACCCACCGATTTTAAGATTACGATCCCGGCCAGGATGGGCGCCTTCAGATGCGAGCCCTTTTTCATGAAGGCCTTGAACTTTTCCGTATCATAAACCGCCTGGGTCTGGAAAAATTGGGCCCCGGCGTCGATCTTCTTTTCCATTTTGAACAAGTGAGCCTCCTGGGGCTCCCCTTTGGCCTGCGGATGGTCGCCCAGTTTCTGATGGTCGCCGGTCAGACACAAGACATTCTCTACTCCCAGCCCATAGGCGCTGAGAAGGTCCGACTGCAGGGCCAGGCGATTGCGATCGCGGCAGGTCATCTGCAGCACCGGCTCCATACCTCGATCCAGGAGCAGCCGGCAGGTTGCCATCGAGCCGAACCGCATCACCGCGCTTTGCAGGTCGGTAACATTAAAAGCCGTGACGCGCTCTTTCAAAGCCGCCGCCTCTTCCAGATATCTTTCCACCGCCACCCCTTTTGGCGGACCTACCTCGCTGGTGACGACAAACTTATTTGCCGTTAAGGCCTCTTGAAGTTTTGACATCTATGTTCTCCTTCATTCTGGAGCAAATTATAATTACGGATAGCCGGTATGATGGGTCTTAACCCAACGTAAGTACCGTCGGCGTCTCGCCGGCTTTCTTGTTTACTCGTTATCCGTTGATCCTCATCCGCCCCTATACGCCTTCAGGTAACTGTCCGAATAAAGCTGCTTGTTCATCAATATATCCGCCGTGGCCATCACGTCCATGAGCTGCTCATCCAGCACATCGACGATGGCCGAATCCATCCCGTGGGACATGGCCATCGCCATGAAAATCCGATTGATCAGACTGCGCTCGGCTGATCCCTGGGAAATATTGGATAAACCGCATGTGATATGAGGGGGCGGATCCGAGAGCAGCCGAATCTGATCTATGGCCGCCATCACGTTGCCCGGCTGAGTCTGGGCGTCGGGTACCTTGACCGGCAGGATAATGGGGTCGATAAAGAGCCGGTCCGAATCGAAACCCTTTTCCATGGTCTTTTCAATAATTTCCGCCGCAATGGCCACCCGGGTATCGATATCCTGCGGCACCCCGTTTTTATCCATGGTCAGGGCGATAAGCTTGCCGCCCGGACCGGCGGATTCGGCCATCTCCAGGTACTTATCCAGCACCTCTTCATCGGTTTTCTTGTTCAAGGGGGATGAGTTGAGCAGGATTCCCATGCTGGTGTCGGCCGCTTTCAGGCCCGCCGCGATGACGTTGGGCTTTTGCGAATCCAGGCATAACGGCGTCTTGCAGGTCTGCTGGATCGTCTCCACCAGCCAGGCCATCGTCGCCTCCTGGTCCGCCGCCGCCGTCCCCACGTTCACGTCCAGATAGCTGGCCCCCGCCGCCGTCTGCCGGGCCGCCAAATCCTGGATGACATTTTTATCTTCATCCGCAATCGCCCGCTTCACGTCGCTGAACATCCCGTTGATTCGCTCACCAATACTAATCATAATTGCCTCCTATATAACTTAAATAGAAACTTATATTTCATATCTTGTCTTAAAAGGTTGAGTTTCGATATTCACGCTGCTTTATATAAAGATATAAAACTCCTCACTGCGATCCTCGGTTGCTTTGCGGCTATAATTGCTCCGGGGCTAAAATCCTCACTTCCATATCTTGTCGATAAAGGCCTTGACGATCTGCACCGCCTTTGGATGTCGCATTCTAATTATGTCCACGCCCGCCTGCAGAAGACACACCGCCGTCGCCGCTTCCCACATGGGGCCGCGATCGGCCGGGTCGCCCCACTCGGGGGCGTCGGCCAGCTTGGCCTCTTTGGCCCGCCAGGCCTCGTAGCCCACGTCGCAAATGGCCGGCTGGCTCATCATTTTATCGCCGCTCAACGCCGCCAGACGCTGACGCTCCTGAATGGAATATATATACTCAATCCCATAACCCAAGGCCCCGGTGGTCTGATAGGTCACAATCTTTTCCAGGGGAAAGCCCATATCGGAGGCCAGTATGTTTACCTGCTTGCCGATGTTGATGTCCAGGGGCGCTTCGGTAATCAAATGATGTCCGTCAGCCAGGGAGATGGCGGTTAGTGATTTGTAATTATCCTCCGTGACGGTTCCGAGCAGGCAGTTCTCACCTTTGGCGGCCTCTGAAACCTTGGGCATAATCTGATTGTCTTTTTCGTCGTTGCCGCTGCCCCAGAGAATCAACGGCACGCCCACCGCCTCCAGCACCTCTTTGACGACCGCCACCGCATGGTCGGCGTCTTTGTCGCCCTTGTCGGGATGAATGCCGTCGAATTTCAGACAGATCAGGTCCGCTGCATATTCTTCCACGCATTTTTTCGCCCAGGCGCCCGGCTTATCCAGAACCTCTTTATAGGGCTCTTTCAGCTTTTCCGGCCAGTCGGCCGGGGCGCTGTCCAGGACATCGATCGCCACCACGGGCCTTAAGGCCGCCTGCTCGGCGGCGCCCCCGTACACCACATTGGCCGCTCCCCCGATCTCTATGGTCTTACTTCGCGTTCCCCCCGCCTCCTGAGTGGCCCCCAATGTCACTTTATTTACCGCACTTTTGTAACTGTCTGTTATCGTCGGAACTGGCATGCATATACCTCCACTTGCTATATTTAGTTAATACCCAATTTCCGTTGTAAAATCTCCCGTATCGCTATCAACGCCGGGCTGTCTTCCGGCAAATCGAAAATGGTCTTTCCCTCAATTGCCGCACTTAAGACACTCTCGTCTTGGGGTACGAAACCCAGGACGTTCAGACCGTCCGCCTCGACCAAGCTGTCGGTCCGGTTCCAGATAACACCTATATTTTTGATCGATATGGGCAGACTCCGACATAATTCAATTATACGCTGAGCAGTGAGACGCCCCATCTTGGTGGGTTCGGCCACGATGACTAGAAAATCAACTTTATTGGTGGTCCGCCGCGAAAGGTGTTCCATTCCCGCTTCGTTATCGGCTATAACGTAACCATATTGATCGCTAAGGTCATCCAGAAACTGCCGCAGCAGGTTATTTACCGCACAGTAGCACTTGGGCCCTTCCGGCCGACCCATGG
The DNA here is from genome assembly GCA_001303695.1 of Phycisphaerae bacterium SM23_30. Taxonomy (GTDB): domain Bacteria; phylum Planctomycetota; class Phycisphaerae; order Sedimentisphaerales; family SM23-30; genus SM23-30. The sequence continues at coordinate 4,896 of LJUC01000196.1, read as the reverse complement.
TCAAAAGATCAAACCCTTTCGCCTCGCTAATCAGTTGATGCATGCCGTACTGGAAGGTCTCCACGCGGCTTACTCCGCTGTCGGCCTTTTTTCCCAGGGCTTCATCGCGCAGATCCGCCACCGTCTCGGCCGGCTCAATCCCCAGCGTCAGACCCAGACAGGCGTTGGCATCGGCGTCCACCGCCAGTACTGCTGATTTGGACCTGCCGATCAGACATCGAATCATCAGCGCCGCGATCGTCGTCTTGCCTGTCCCCCCTTTGCCGCTTATCGCGATAGTCGTTGCCAATTCAACCTTTCTTTTATTAGTGCCGCCGGCGCTGCGCCGGTTTGATTCAGCCCCCGGCGTAAAGCCGGAGGGTTATTTCTTTTTTTGCCCGGCCCTCACCCGGTCGCCAGCCTATGCGAGGGAAACAATGATAAATTGGTATGGGGCAGGAATTTGGCCTTGACAAATTCCTCCATATACTTCGGATGACTCATCAGATCGGTGTAGGTCATCCCCGAGGCGATCTGCTCGGCGGCAATCTGGGCCTGACGGCTCAAAAGCACCGTTTTGGCCCCGGCAATGGAAGTATTACCCACAAAGTGTATTTTTTCCGGCGGGACGTCGGGGAGCATCCCGATGGTAACCGCTTTTTCCACGTTCAGGTAGTTGCCGAACCCGCCCGCCAGAAAGATCGCGTCCAGGTCTTCCGGCCGCTTTTGGGTGGCGTCCATCAGTAATTTGATGGCGGCGAACACCCCCGCCTTGGAGCGAATCAAATTATTGATGTCCGGCTGGGTGATAACAATCGCTTCATGGGAATCGTGGGCGGGCACCAGGGTGTACTGGGAGCCTTCTTCGCCCTGGGATAATCTGGCACCGTCTTTTTGGGCGAATCGTCCGGTGCGGTCGATAATGCCGTTGATTAATAATTCCGATATGGTATCCAATAGTCCGGACCCGCATATCCCCGCCGCAGGGGTATCTCCGATAGTTTGATAATCACAGGACCCGTCCGGAAGTATCTGCAATTTTTCGATGGCGCCGGTGCCGGCCCGCATGCCGTGTTTGACGCCGCTGCCCTCGAAGGCGGGCCCGGCCGAGCTGGAGGCGCACATCATCCAGTGGCGGTTACCCAGCGCCACCTCCCCGTTGGTGCCGATATCCACGAACAACGACAGATTATCGCGCGTATTCAGGCGGGTTACCAGGATCCCCGCCACAATATCGCTGCCCACATAGGCCGCTACGCTGGGCAGGCAATAGAGAAGCCCCCTTTTATTGATTTGGATGCCCACTTCCGCGGCTCGGACGGGCGGGATAAAGGCCGCCGTGGCCACGTAGGGTTCTCGGCGAATCCGCCGCGGATCGATATTGAGTAAAAAGTGCATCATCGCCGTATTGCCGGCACAGACCACGGCGGTGATGTCCTGCAGATTGACATGGTGTCTTTCCGCCAGGGTGACGATTAAGCTGTTGACGTCATGCAGAATCCGATTTTGCATCTCATCGAAGGCGTCGTTTTCTTCGGCATAAATAATACGGCGGATATAATCTTCCCCAAAGCTGATCTGGCTGTTATAGGCGGCCTCGGTGTCTATGGTGCCGCCGGTGGTCAGATTCACCAGGTGTATGACCACGGTGGTGGTGCCCAGGTCCACGGCCGCGGCGTAATTGGTGCCGCTGGTGTCGCCCGCCTCCAGTTGCACAATCTCGGCGGCCCCGCCCCGACAGGCCACCGTCGCCGTCACTTTATAATCGGTTCTCTGCAACATATACGGCAGCTCCTGGAGAATACGGTAACCCATTTGCAGAACCGGGGTGGTGATCTCCAGGTTTTGACGAACCGCCAAATTCAGGCGTTCATGGTCGGCGGTATAGTCCTTGACGGTAGGCCGATTCATCTGGAGAAATATCTTCCGCACCAGCGGCGCAAAGGCGAATCCATCTTCCAGGGCCTCGCCCGTGAGACGGCTGAACCGCACCGTGTCGGCCTCGGTTAGAATCTGATCCGTCTCCAGGGCATGAGTTTTGGGCACGGTAACGTTGATATCCGATAAAATCCGCGTTTGACAGGCCAACACCACGTTTTCCCGCACCTCCTCCGGCGTCAGCAGGGTGGTGGGTTTGCTTTGATATTGCCCCTCATCAACCGTAACCTTGCACTTGCCGCAGTAGCCGTCGCCCCCGCAGATACTGCTGACATAAACCCCGACTTTACGCGCCGCCTCCAGAAGCGAGGTCCCCTCCGGGACTTCGGTCTTCAAACCGCTGGGCTCAAAACGAACCGTGTAAATCTTTTTAGGCGCCGCTTTCACTTTTGTTATGGTTAGGCAACTTCTTGTAAAAACTTGGGCAGCACGGAACATTCTCGCGGGCCCACCAGTATTTCCCAGCCGGTCTCTTCTTCCAGTTTGCCGCTCATCACCGCCACGTAGCCGGGAATAATAAGTTTCTTATGCTTGACCAGTTTGTCCACCTCGTTTTTCTTCATGGCCTCGGCCACTACTTTCTCATTAAGTTTATCTCCCGAGTAAGCCGTTAATACACTGGTTCCCTCCGTATCGACCACCAGGATATAGCTGGGCACACGGCTGGCCTCTACGTCCGATTCCACCGTGTAATAGGTCAACGAGAAGTTGGTGGTGAACAGCAAGGGGGAATTTTCGTCGGGCTCCCCGATAGCGTAAACCTTGGCTTCCACCTGCACCGGTTTTTGGGGATCGGTGAAGATGTTCATAATCGCCGTCAGGAGAGGCAGGATCGCCCACTTCTGGACCGTCTCCACCACCACGATACTGGAATATTTGCAAATCATCGAAAGGGCCTCGGCTGACTGTTCGGCGGGGCCTCCTTCCAAGACGCAGGAGATAGTGGGATAACCCAGAGGTCGGAAATTCTTTTTCAAGGCCACGGCGCGTATTTGCGAGAGGTTGTAAAGATGCCCTTTCAGGGCCGGTCTTTTGAGTGATAGAACAATATCCTCCACGCCAGCGGCTTTGATCATCTCAGTCAGCTCCGCTAAGTCTTCTATGGATTCCGCCTGGGCGATCAGCGGGCAGTTATGGTCTTTGGCGATCTTCGCCGCTGCCTCGGCCGTCTCCGCTTGGGCTACGCCCAGCAGGGGTTTGGCCTGGGCCACCGGGCCGGCGGCCGCCGCCAGGGCCTCTACCGAGTCGGAGTACAGGATCATGGCCAACGGGCTATTTTCTTTGACGGCCGCCGCCGCCGCCGCAAAGCTCTCCGCCGAACCGCTCTCGTTCATAACGGCTATGGCTTTGACCTGAATGCGCTGACCCACCCGATCAAATTGCAGATCGTTGATTTCTTCGATCCGCTTTTTCAGATCGTCCCCGGTAAGCTTATCGGAAACGCTTACCGCCATAACCGTGGGATTGTAGAATTTCTCTTCGTGCCGGAACATCACCGTTTCCTGGCCTACCTGCACTTCCGCCTCGGCCGCACCGAACTTGACCTGGCAAATGGGAGGCGCCGCCGCCTCCGCTAAAGCCGCCTTGGCCTCCTCGGAGGCATGGGGGCAATCCTCCAGCTTGGCCTTCTTCTGGGCCAGCGCCATGGCAAAGGCCAGACACGTCGGCATCCCGCATTCTTTACAATTGGTCTTCGGTAACAGCTTAAAAATCTGCAATCCTGTCAACGCCATAATTTTATACCTCGCAATTATTTTATGTAGGCGGGGCCTCTCAGCCCACCAAGACCTCTTCTTAACTTATATACTCATCTACTCATACACTCATATACCCATCAGAACATCGGTTCTATCTCCAGCACCGGATGGCCCGCTTTTTGGATGAATTCCATCACTTCCTCTTCGGTCGTGGCGTTGGTCTCGTCGGCAATCTTATTGAGGAACTCTTCGCCGCCCAAACCTTCCTCTTCGGCTCTTTGAGACAGGGCCGATTTAATCTCTTCTTTCAGCATGGTCGGCATCCAGACGATCCGTTTGATGCCGCCTTCGGCCCGGATGAATTTCTTGGAACCGATGTAATGCTTGGAATGCCCGATGAAACCCGGCGTCTGGTTGCCGCCGCCCACTGTGCCCGCCAGGGTTGAAAACTTCATTCCGCAGGGGGTCATCTCGCTGAACTCGCGGTTGGCAATCATAATGCCGCCGGTACTGGGCAGGACCGCCGCTATACATTCAAAACAGCCGCAAGAGGTCATCGGATCCGTAATCATACTGTACTGGCTCATCCGCTGGACGTTGCCCTGGCTCGAAGTCTGCACAAATTCGTTCACTTTGTCCCATTGGCCGATGGTCGGTTCGATGCACTTGCCTTTGGCGATGGGCTGATTGGCACCGGTAGGAGTTATCTCGTATGCCGCGCGGCAGTCCAGCCAGCTATAAGCCCCGCATAAACCCGGTCGTTCCGGTGAGATCACACACACGTGGTTGGGGGCAAAGCTCTGGCACAAGGTGCAGGAATAAAAGGTGTCGATCTCTTCATCGATCATTCCCGCCATCCGCTCGTCACGATACTGATACACTTGGCGCGCCTTCTCGCGCAGTTTCAGCACCTCCTTTTCTTCGGTGTAAATCTTGACCTGCACCTTATCCAGAATGCTGGAATACTTCTCGTGATACATCGCATGCAGAAGCAGGCCGAAATGCTCCAGCTTAAATCCGGCTTTCTGGGCATCCTTGCTGATGCGGATCCAGGCTATATCGCGCTGACCCATGTGCCAGATGCCCTGGGCTTCGTTAAAAAAGGTATGCACCTGACGTTCCAGCACCGGCTCAAAATCGGCCTGCATCTTGCGGCCCGCCCCTTCGATGACAATCGCCAGCGGCATATTGCCCCCTTCGGCGACCGAGTCAATGTCCGGACCGATTACTTCCACCTGGCCGTCTTTGACCTCGCTGGTGTCCTTCATGGTGAACCACTCGA
>LJUC01000195.1 GCA_001303695.1 Phycisphaerae bacterium SM23_30 | reverse complement strand
CCAAGAACCGGAACGTTGGGCCGGGGGGGTGCATGACGGTCGATATATTTATTTTGAGCCGCGAAATCCCGACGGGCGGAAGATGCCCGTGGTGCTGCGTTACGACACCAGGAGCGATTCTTTGGATTCGGCTTGCTGGAGCGTAATTCATCTGGACGCGCTGGGTATTAACGATCCCAACCGACCGAACAACTGGGGAAAATTGCAGGCACGGGAATTCCCGCCGCCAAAAGAACAACAGGAGCAGCCGCCTTTGATTAAGCCCTGGTTTACCCTCAATCAGTACGTGACGCTGGTGATTCTGTTGGGATTGGCCTTTGGAGTGGCGTTTCAGATGCCGCTGGTGGTCTTCTTTCTGGGTCGCCTGGGACTGGTGCGATTGGCTACCTTGAAATCAGTGCGCAAATATGTATTTTTCGGAATAGTAATAGTCTCGGCGTTGATGACGCCGCCGGACGTCATTTCGCAGGTGTTATTGAGTCTGCCGATGTACGTGTTGTATGAATTTGGGATACTGATGCTGTTGATCTGGCCCCGGAAGACAATTTAATATGGATAAGATTTAACAACCGGGGTATGCCAAAATCCCATCTCCCAAAGTCCGGTTAATAAGGTAAAGACGCCGGATTTTGCGTCTCTACAGAATACGAGCAGGTACCGGTCAACCTTATTCTCAGGTACCCATCCCCAAGCTACTAATATTTTAAGATTTTAATGGGGAGGGGGGTAGGGGTCATCAATTTAAATATGGGTATGATCGCCGGTGGGGAGCGTCTTTGTGGGCCCGGGCGGTATGTTCCGGCAGCGCGTTGAACGGCGGGGGGGCGGGGAGGGAAGTGGGACAGAAAGGCGTCCATGGTGTTCCAATAGACGACGTTGTCGGCGGTTTCGGGCTCCAGCATGCCGGCGATGATGCGGCCCATGACCTGGCCGGTGCGGATGACGTAACTGCCCGCAGGAAAAGTAAGAATTTGCTTGACGGGTTCGTCCGCCAGGGTAACCGCTATGGCGGTGGGGTGTTGATTGTCGTTTTTGTATTCGATGTTGTTGATCTGATACGCTTCGACTTCAAGTTTGGTCGCTTGCTGCAGGACTTCGATAGTCACTTTGTGTTGTTTGATAAACTCGACGGCCTGGAAGGCGCGGGGCTCCAAAATATAGGCATAAGGAAGAGGTCGGCTTTTAAGGATCACAGGTTGGATATTCAGATCGGCATTTGTCACCCGGACGAGTTTGCGAACCGCACCGCGTTCTTCAGAGATTAGGTAGGAAACTTTGTAATCTTTGGGGCCCAGTTCTTCCTGCACGGGAATTTGTCCCCGGGCTTTTTGGCCCAGCTCGATGGTTTCGCGGCGGGCCTGGTTGACGAGATTCATGATTTTATCCGGATTTTGCACCACGTATTTCACCAGGGCCTTGCAGGCGACCAGGCCGCTGAGGACGCCGTCTTGGGGATCCTGTTCGGGGGATTCAAAGAGGATGGCGATGCTGTTGATGACGCCGCCGTAATTGATCACGGAGCGGGTGTGGGCCCAGGGGATGCCGGTCCAGGCTTGGCGGTTGCCGCCGGCATAATACCAGGAGCGGTAACCGGCCGCTTCCATCTCCTTATCGATAAAGGGAAAAATTTCCCGGTCGCAGATATCCGTCAGCCGCTGGTCGGCCAGGGCGGTGGCAGGTCCCTGGTAGCAGAGGTTGTAAGGTTGGGAGCCGTCGTTATGGCCGTCCATGTAAATATGCGGATGCCAGCTGTGGAGAATATTTTGCGCATAATTTCGGGAGGCGGGCTGTTCGAGTTTGGTGTAATCGCGATTCAAGTCGGCGCCGGTGGCGTTGCCGCGGGTGTTGCGCACGAAACCGTCGGGATTGATCGAGGGGGCGATCAAAACCACCAGCTTATCCAGCAGTTTATTCATTTCGGAGCCCACGGCGGCGAATTCCCGCACCAATATTAAAAGAGATTCGCGAATGGTCTTTTCATTGCCGTGTACGTTGGCCGCCAGCACCAGAATAGGTTTGCCGCTGATAAAAGCCTCGAAAGGCCGGGTGACAATAGGTCGGCTGAAAACCACATAAGGCTGCTGGCGCCCTTCGATAGTGACGCCGAAATCGGATAAAACCATTTCCGTGCATTGGGCTTGTATCTTTAACAGGTAATCCATCATCTCTTCGTAGGTGGCGTAACGTGCAAAATTCACCTGCTCGCCGGGAGTTTGGATTACCTGGGCCCGGCTGCAAATCGGTCCCCATACGGCAATAAGCCCCGCGATCATGACCGTTCTGAAAGTATGCCTCTTGCGCCGAAACATAAATAATACCTCCTGAAAAGAAACGGAAGTTTATTGAACCATGATAACATAATTACTCAAACTGACCGTCGCTTGCTGTCATCCCGAGGCCAAACCGAAGGATCTGGCCCTGAAGCAACATTTTTTGGGTCGCCGGAGGTGTGAGATTCTTCGCGGCACTCAAAATGACTCCATGGGATCACCATTGTTAAGCTCTAACCGGAGTCTTACAAAAGTCCGGTTCTAAGAAAAAAGGAGCAAAAATCTTTGCTCCTTTTTTGCTCAAAATATTTTATTTGCATTAAATCTCCAGAATTCTGGTGGATAGTTGGGTCGGGATCATCAGTTTGAAAATGGGGATGATGGGTTCGCGGGCGGTGCGTCCTCTTTGGGGCATTCCCGCCCGACCGGCGCGTTGGCCTCTTTGCTGCTGGCGGCCTTCAACGATTTGCCGTTGGCCCCCGGCGGCACGAGCACCGGCGGCGCGAGCACCGGCGGCGCGAGCACCGGCGGCACGAGCACCGGCGGCACGAGCACCGGCGGCGGCAACCTCAGCAGTTGTAGAGGGCACCCTTGGTAATATGGCGTCCATGGTGTTCCAGCGGACCACGTTGTCTTTGGTCTCGGGCTCCAGCATGTGGGTGACGATACGTCCCATCATCTGACCGGTGCGGACGACATAGCTTCCTTTGGGAAAGGTTTGGGTTCTTTTGATGGTCTCATCGGCCAGGGTGACGGTGACGGCGGCGGGGTGATCGTATTCGGCTCTAAGTTCAATCCCGGTCGCTTGATAAACCTCCACCTCCAGCTCGGTATCTTCCTGCAAAACTTCAATTAAAATCTTTTGCCTTTGCAGCATTTCAATGGCTTTTTTAGCTCTAGGCTCCAGTATATAGGCATAGGGCAAGGGTCGCGTCTTGGTGGGATTCGCCTTCATTATCAAATCTTTATCGGTTGCCTGGAGAATTTTACGGTCGGCGCCGCGGCCCTCGGTATATTCGTAGGAGACCTTAAAATCCGTCGGACCGATTTCGAATTCAACCGGAATCTCGCCCTGGGCCTTTTGGCCCCTCTCGATCATCTCCTGCCGCGATTGCGTGATAGTCCGGCGTAATGTTCTCGAATTTTCTATGGACCATTCCAGAATGGCTTCATAGGTAACCTTGGCGCTGAGAATGGCGGTCTTTCTATCATGCCCGCCGGGAGATTCAATCAAAATCGGTATGTTGTCGATGAAACCGCCGTAATTCCATTGCATCCGGGCGTCCGCCTCGCCGCCCATCCATCTTTCTGCATTGCCTCTGGTGTAATAAAAGGATTTATAACCGTTATCTTCCATCCTTTCGTTGATATATGGAAAGATGTCAAAGTGGCACAGATCGATAAGTCTTTGATCGGTGTCGGGGTGGGTGGGGCCCTGATAGCAGATGTGGTAAGGGTAGGACCCGCCGTTGTGGCCATCGACTACAATATGAGGCCACCAGGTCAGCATGATGTTCTGCACGAAACTCCTCAAGGCGGGCTGTTCGGTTTTGATATAGTCGCGGTTCATATCGACGCCCTGGGAGTTGCCGCGGGTGCTGCGGACACAGCCGTCCGGATTGAGCGAGGGCGCCGCAATGATCACCAACTCATCGAGCCATTCGTTTTGCCGGACGCCGCCGGTGGCCAGTTCCCGCATGAGGATGAGGTTTGATTCCCGGATGGTTTTTTCCCCGCCGTGCACGTTGGCCGACAAAACAATAACGGGCTTGCCGGAGGCGAAAGCTTCAATAGGCCTGGTGACCAGGGGCCGACTGAAGATGGCGTAGGGTATATCCCGACCTTCGATGGTTTTGCCGTAAGTGGAAAGCAGCATCTCCGTGGAAGAGGCCTGGATTTGCTGCAGATACTTTATCATCTCTTCGTAGCTGGTGTAGTTTTGAAAATCGGATTCCTCGCAGGCGGTGCGGATTTCCTGGGCCAAAATCGGTCCGCATGCCGTCAGTAATGCCGCCGTTACGATGATCAATGAGATATGTGTTTTTCGTCGCCTCATAAGTAACACCTCCTATTAAAGATATGATAATTGAAAACTAACAACCTTTCAGTGTTTCTCGAAATGGACTTTGTTTAAATATCAATAATGAATGGATAGCGCCCCCAAACAAGTTTGAGGGCGCCACCCGTTTTTATAGCTGTCTGTAATTTTATGCAACTCGACATGCCCCTGCCGGGCGCGGGCATGACTTTCATATTGATTATGTCTCTGACGAACGCCGCTATTTCAAGATTTTAGTGGGCAGGGCTGTCGGGATCATCAGCTTAAATATGGGGATAATCGGTTCGCGGGCCTGGCCCCCGCGTTGCATTCCCGCAGGTGGCATGCCGGCCCCGGCTCGTCCGGTTCGTTGGGCAGCGCCGGCTCCGGCTCGTCCGGCTCGTTGGCCGGCGGCTCCGGCTCCGGCCCCGGCTCCGGCCCGAATTCGTCCGGCTCGTTGCTCGGTGGGCGGCTGATCGGCCTGGGCCGGCGGTCTGGGCGCCCGCGGCAGGATGGCGTCCATGGCGTTCCAGGTGATGACGTTATCGGTGGTCTCGGGCTCGAGCATGTGACAGACGACACGCCCCATCATCTGGCCGGTGCGAACGATATACGTTCCTTTGGGGAAGGTCTGGGTCCTTTTGACGGTTTCGTCGGCGCAGGTGACGGTGGCCGAGGCGGGGTGGTCATATACGGGCCCTCGTTCGAGACCGGTCATGAGATAGGCCTCCACGTCGATTTCCGTCTCTTCCTGCAGGACCTCGATCATAATTTTTTGTCTTTTAAGCATTTCCACCGCCTTATAGGCCCGGGGCTCCAGAATGTAGGCGTAGGGGCGGGGTCTGGTCTTGGTGGGGATCGGTTCCATCATCAGATCGGCGTTGGTGACCTGGATGATTTGTTCTTCTTCGCCGCGGCCCTGGGCGATTACATAGGATACCTTGTAATCTTTGGGGCCGGTTCTTATCTGGACCGGGATTTCGCCCTGGGCTTTTTGGCCCAATTCCACCGTTTCGCGACGGGCGAGATCGACGTGCATCTTGATCTTCTCCGGATTGCGGGCGCAATATTTCACCAAGGCCCGGCAGGCGATCAGGGCGCTGTTGGCGCCGTCGGGTCGGCTTTGGCGGGGCGATTCGTATAACAGGCCGAAGCAGTTAATAAAGCCGCCGTAATTGATGCTGATCCGCGGTTCGGTGGGGGCGGTACGCCATGCTTCTTCGTTGCCGCCGGAATAGTACCAGGCCTTAAAACCTCCCTTTTCCAGCTCGGCCCCGATAAAGGGAAATATCTCCCGATCGGACAGGTGGGTGATACTCTGGTTGGAGGCGGCATGGGCCGGTCCCTGATAGCAGATATTATAAGGATAAGCGCCCCCGTTATGGCCGTCGAGGAATACATGGGGATACCAGGTAAGTAATATATTCTGGGCGAAATTGCGCAGGGCGGGCTGTTCCAACTTGATGTAATCACGGTTCAGGTCAATGCCCAGCGAATTTCCGCGGGTAGCGCGGACCAGGCCGTCGGGATTTATTGAAGGCACCGTGAGAACTACCAGGTCGTCGAGCAGTTCATTCATCTCGGTGCCCGCGGTGGCCAGTTCCCGAATGCAGATCAAAAGTCCCTCTCTGACGGTTCTCTCCCCGCCGTGGACGTTGGCGGCCAGCAATACGATGGGCTTGCCGGTGGCCCAGGCCTCGGCGGGATTGGTTACCATCGGTCGGCTGAAAATCGCAAAGGGCTGCACCCGGCCTTCAATAGTTTCACCGAAATCCGACAGCAGCATCTCCGTGGAAGAGGCCTGCACCTGCTGGAGATAATCCATCATCTCTTCGTAGCTGGTATAGACCTCAAAATCGGCCCTTTCACTGGTGGTGCGGATCTCCTGCGCGAGGGCCAGCTTCTGCATGCCCAACAGCAGCAGAACCGCTAACATAATAGTCAACAGGCGTTTGCGTGAACGATTCATTTGAGTTGCCTCCTTAAAAAAGTTGTAATTTGTTCAAAAAAGATTACCTTATATTTTGTGTTCCGTTAGTATAAAAACATTCTCTTGATTTGGCAATCTTTTTTCACTCAAATATGTATGTAAAACCGGCAGCGGCAGTCAATCTGAAACACCGGCCGATTATAATGATAACGCTTGTATCAACAATAACTTATCGCAGGAGAGCCCGGTCGCGAGACGGAAAATGGTAATATTTGATAACTTGAAAATCCGGGTGGAATCGCTTTTGACGACCCCGGGGCAGGAGCTGGGGCGGTGGGCCCGGTTTGCGCGTTTTCAGATTCAGTTATGGCGATTCTGTATGCGTCGGCTGCGGCAACACAACGCCATGGCCATGAGTGCCGCCCTGTCTTTCCGCACGATCTTCACCCTGATACCTACCCTGGTGTTGGCGGTTATGGTCATGAAACCATTTGGCTTGCTGGAAGACAGCAAGGCGAGCCTGAGAAATTTTTTGGATACGGTGGGTATTTCGCAAATTAAGCTGGTGCAGGATACTCAAATCCCCCTTGAGGAATCGGAAATAACCGGCGCGCAAAAATCAGTACTCCAAACCAGCGCCACCGAAGAGATTATGAAACTGGTGGAAGCGGTGGAAAATCAATTGACGTTCGGCCTGGTGGGCCCGGTGGGGATTGCGCTCTTGATCTGGACGGCCTTGACCTTGCTGACTACCATAGAAAGATCGTTGAATCGTATTTACGAGGCCAGGGCCAGCCGGGGAGTGTTCCGCCGCTTGATGCTTTACTGGTCGGTTATTACCCTGTTGCCGGTATTGCTGACCGCGGCATTTTATGGATTTAATAAGGTGTCCCAGGCGTTCGCCCATACCCCGGTGCTCTTCTATGTGGTGCGGGGATTTAATTGGGGCGGTTCGGTGATCGTGGGGATGTTGCTCTTGGCAGTGGTTTATAAATTAATGCCCAATACCAGCGTCGGCTATCGGGCCGCCTTCGGCGGCGCCATGATCGCCCTGCCCTTGTGGTTAATCGTCAAGTGGGCCTTTGGCCTTTATGTCATCGAAGTGGCCAAAACCAGCCTCTATGGAGTTCTGGGTTTGCTGCCTTTATTTTTAATGTGGCTCAATTTCTCCTGGCTGATCTTTCTTTTCGGGGCGGAGCTTTCCTACACCGCCGCCGGCCTCTCGCGGATGCAGTCGGAGGAACAGGCCGAGAAGATTGTGCTGGGCCCCTCGGAGTTGTTGGCGGCGGCGGTGGCCGTAGCTTCGGATTATAACAAAGGAGCCGGCCCGGTGCGTTTTGCGCAAATCGCCGCCCGGCTCAACCTGCCGGATGTCTCGGTGCAGCGGCTGATGGAAAGACTACAGCTAAAAGAAGTGATCTGCCCGGTGGAGTCGGAAACAGACAACGCCTATGTCCTGACCCGACCGGCCGAGAAGATCGGCGTCCTGGAAATCATGGATATCGGCGGCGCTCAAACCGCTTCGGTTAGCTCCAATCCCTTCGAGGAGCATATCGCCGACAAGATCAGCCGCGTCAATCAACAGGCCCGGTCGGCC
>LJUC01000194.1 GCA_001303695.1 Phycisphaerae bacterium SM23_30 | reverse complement strand
CCAATCTACATAATCTCAAACCGCTATATTACCTCAGGAAATCTAGCAAATATTGCGCCATTCCAAATTTCACCAGCAGGCACGCTATCTTAAATCGCGGGCAGTTCCGATTTTGTTCTATTACCTGAAGAAATTCGTAAGAAGATATCTCTTTTGAATTTGAAAATTTTAAAGTATTTGAAAGTCAAAAAATAGGAAATCTTTTGATATAATAATCAAATTCAGACCTGGTAAGGATTAGAGATATCCTTAGTAAGAAACGCGGTAAACGATTCGCCTATGAAGGCCGACGACAACCTTCGCATAACCGCGCAGCATCTGGTTGACCGCCGCATCTCCAGTATCCACAAGAAGCGGTTGCCCATTTAGTCCCAATAGCTTGTTTTCCGTGGCGACAATGATAATGTTTTCCGTGCCCACGCTTTTAATGACGGCCGGACTGATCTGTTGATTGCCTCTTCCAAATACGTGCCCCTGGCCGCCGATGACCGTGACGACGATCTTACCTTTGCGGTTTTTTAAAAGTTCCAGTAAGCGAGACTCGTTCAGGTCCGATCCCACAAGTTGTTTTTTGAAGACGGCATCGATTCCCAGCAGAGTGTTGGGTAATCCCAATTTGCTCATGATTGCGCGGGTGGTGGTGCCGGAGCCAATGATGTATAAATGTTCATCAGTCATGTTGGTGATAACATCAGAAGCAATAGCGTCCATGGCCACCTCTTCGTTGGACTGACTGCCCGCCTTGGCACTTTGAATCAGGCTGCGCTCGTAAGGAACATTCAGGTAGCCGTAAAGTCTGGCCGAAAGGCGATTTTCGCGAAAGGCGTCCTCGTCTATATCCATGACCTCGGCCTCTCTAACATTTCGTCTGCCTTTTCTTGTAAGGAAATTTAGAGCCAATCTTCCGGCGCTGCTAGGCGAGTTGGCATAGACGGCGGAGTGGATCTTGACACCGGCAGGTATCCCTAAAACGGGAAGGGCATTGCCCACGGCATTAAAGATATTACGGGCCGTGCCGTCCCCACCGGCGAACATCAGGAGGTCAACACCATGAGCAGTTATTCGGCGAGCTGCTTCTTCTGTATCTTCCGACGTTGTGTAATCTTTGAGTGCGGCGGGCATTACCGTAGGGGCAAACCCTCCGGCCACAGCGGCTTCCTCACCCATGGCCCTGGGCCAGGTTACGATCTCGATGTCGTCTTTAGCCGGCCCGAGTTTCTCAAGTGCCTCACGCGCGCGCCGTGGCGATTCTGGAACTGCACCCATGTCAAGGGCCATTTTCAGTATTTGAGGACCGTCGCTGCCCTTCAGGCCGACTCTCCCGCCGATGCCGGCAACAGGATTGACAATGAGGCCAAGCTTTTTGCGCATCGGTTTAAGCCAATTCCTTTTTCCGTTTGTAGGCACGCCAGGTTAGCGAACATTTTTCAGGCTCTTCTAACTGCTCGAGGTTGATCATTTTCCGAATGGCCTGAGTATGAGGGGCATTCATCACGATTTGCGGATCTTCATAGGCCTCTTTAGATATCTGCGCGATCACCGCCGCCCAGTACTCGATGTCTTCCCTGGAATATGTCTCGCACGCCTCCGGGGTGAAGGGATGGGGAACAATCCAGGGATGATGGCTCGTCCAGTAGCTCTGAATACCGAAATCAACCATCCGGTCGCGGACTTCGATGGTACCCACCCCGGTGTCCTGGTACATTTTCTCCAGACTGTATCGTGCCTGCTCCAAGCGCCTCTTGTCAGGCCCGTAAGGGCGGGTAACGCCCCGTATCTTCATGAGCAGTTTGTCCAGGTAGTTGTGATTGATAACCGCCGTCTCAGACACCAGCCGCAAGCCATCGGGACCCAGGCTCCTGATCCAGGCATACGCCCTGACGATACACTCCAGATTTCCCATGAAACTACGAACCTTGCCGATGCTGTGGGGACGCTCGTAGTCGAGATGATAGGTTTGACCGTCAAAGGTCACCACCGGTACGGGAAGATATTTGGCCAATTCTTCGCGAACCCCATAGGCCCCGCTGGCAGGTCCCTCGCAGCCGTGGATCGATGAAAAGGTCTTATGGATATTGAAGTGGCAGGCATCAAAACCGGCGTCGCGGGCCCTGGCGATTCCCATGATGCTGTTGGCATTGGCTTGGTCGGTAAAACACAAGCCCCCGGCGTCATGGACCGCTTTGACGTACTCCTCCACATTGGGATTATAAAGTCCGGTATCCTCCGGGTTGGTCATCATAATTCCGGCGGTGTGTTCGGAAACTACGGCTTTTAATGCGTCCAGGTCGGGATAGCCGTTTTTGTCGGGCATCAGGTTGATGACCTTGAATCCGGCAGTGGCCGGTGTGGCCGCATCGCAGGGATGGGAAAAGATGGTAGTGATCATTTCATCCCGTTGAGCCAACTCACCGCGCTCCTCATGGTATTTCCGGAAAACACAGGCGTTTGTGTAGACGGCATTGGCACCACCACCGGGCTGGAAGGTGAACATGTCCATACCGGAAATCGCTGACAGGAATCCCTGGAGTTTATACATAATTTCCAGAATACCCTGAAGGGTTTCCTCGTCCTGGCAGGGGTGCACCTCAGTCATCTTCGGCAACCGCACGAGTTGTTCGTTAATCTTGGGACTGTATTTCATGGTACAGGTACCTTCGCCGATGTCGATTCCCGTTTCCATGCCCATGGTCATCTGGGACATGCGCAAATAATGCTGCAAGACGTGGTACTGAGAAAGTTCAGGCAATGCGGGCGGCGTCTGCCGCCGCATGTTTTCCGGTACCAGGGATTCGACCTCGCCCACCGCCTGGGCGATTTCAGGATCTACACCCGGAACCAAGATGCCCCGCTCACCTGCATTGCCCATTTGCATAATGAACGGCTCGTCCCAGGACGCGGCGTGAAATTTTCTCAATTTAACTTTTTTCATTTGATCACCTCCTCCACAGCTTCAACCATCCGCTCAATATCTTCCCTGGTGTGGATCTCAGTTATGCAGTAAAGGGCGCTGTTGCCGAATTCCGGAAATTCACCGCTCAGATCTTTGCCTCCGAAGATTTTCCTCTCCTGCAGGGATTTGTTGATTTTGGAAACACTCTTGCCGGTGCCGTCAAAATTAACGACAAATTCCTTGAAGCTAGCGGTGTTGAATTGAATATTGACACCGTCGATTGCCCCCAGCAGGTTCCTGGCGTAACGGGCGTTGCTGATAATGGTCTCCCCGATCTCCTTCATACCCTGGGGTCCCATAAGCGACAGGTACACTGCAGTCCCGATGGTCCAGAGACCTGAGGCGGTGGCCACCCAGTCCTTGCCCTTGTCCCGGCTGCCGTAAGAGGTTCTTTCGGCTATCATTTCCGCCACCGCATACTGGCCTTCGACCTCGGTTTCCATTATGGTATACAGCTCCAGCGGGCATTCAGACAGATAGGCCACGTCTTCGTGGAAAGCCACAAAACCGGATTGACCGCCACCGCAATTCATATGGATACCCAGCGGTTGAAGATCACCGCAGGCGATATCGGCTCCGTAATCGGCCGGCGGCACCAAAATTCCCAGGGACATGGGGTCTGTTCCGACAATGAAGATGGCACCATGATCGTGCGTGATCCTGGATATCTCCGGCCCCTGATTCTCGATGGTTCCCAAGTAGGACGGGTTTTCAATGTATACAGCTGCCGTTTCGCCTGAGATTTTGTTGCGAAGATCCTCCAGGTTCAACATTCCGGTATCTGCATCGTAATCCACCAGAACGATGGCAATATGGGTCGACATGACTTGCGGTTGAAGGAGATTTCTGATCTGTGCCAGCCGTTCGGGCCCGGTTGTTTTGGGCATCAGCACCCGGTTGTGTCCGGTGATTCTGGAGGCCATCCGCAGCGAAATACCGGCGGCATGCCCCCAGTCATAAATCGGGTTGGCGACCGCGTCCATATTCAGCAGCTCGCCCATCATGCTGTTGAACTCGAAGCGGGTCTGGTATTTGCCGTGATCGGAATAATTGGCCCCGCAATAGGCTGTAACAAATTCGGAGCGACCCACGATTTCATCGACCACGGCCGGCACATGATGCTGCCAGCACCCCGCACCCAAAAAGTTCAGATACTCTTTGCAGGTTTTGTTTCTGGCCAGAATTTGTTCCACATGGCGCTGAATGCCCGCTTCGGAACGGATCGGTTCGGGTATATCGAGCCGTCCTTTAAACCTGAGATGGGGCGGTATCTCGACAAAAAGAGCTTCGACGTCATCTACCCCGATTTCGCGCAACATCTCTTCCCGAATGTCAGGAACCGAATTGGGGATGTACGGATGAACAAACCATTTTTCTCCCATGATGGTATCTCCTTTTTTTCACGCATCCTAATCTTTCAATAATAAAACTCAGCTGGCCCTTTGTATTCCTGAATAGTATTGCCGCCGTCGATGACGATCAGCTGACCTGTAATATATGAGGATTCGTCAGAAGCCAAAAAAGCAATAAGATTGCCGACCTCTGCAGGTTTTCCGGCACGGCCCATGGGGGTGTTTTGAGCGCCCACCAGTTCTTGTTCTGTAGATGACGCCGTCTTTATCCAGCCGGGCGCGACATTGTTAACGGTAATGTTGTGTTTGGCCACTTCAATGGCCAGACTGCGGCTCATGCCCACAATGGCGGCTTTGGCGGCACTGTAACCAGCCGATCCCGGGTTGCTGACAAGAGGGCCAGTAACGGAGGCGATATTGACAATACGACCGTAATAGTGCTTTATCATGTGCGGCAGCACCTCACGGGTCGCGTTGAAGCACGTGTTGAGATTGATGGCGATATCTTCGTCCCATTTTTTGGGATCCAGATCCGCCATGTTGATTTCGACAAATTTTTCTCCCGCCTTAACCATGCCGGCACAGTTCACCAGGATATCGATGCGGCCGAAATCTTTCACAACGCTCTCAACAAGCTGTTTAACCTGCACCCGATCTGCCAAATCCGCCGTGTATGATTTGACCTCAGCGGCCTCTGCAACCAATGATTTAGCGCAGTCATGCACTCGGTCCGTCATATCGGTGATGGCCAGCCTGGCCTGTCTGCTTGCCAAAATACGTGCTGCAGCAAATCCGATACCTTTGTCACTGCCGATCCCCGTAATCAGGGCGACACGATTTTTTAAACCGTCACTCACTGTCATTTTCACCCCTTCCGGTCATTTCACCGGTCGTAGAATATTTCTTCCAAATAAAGGATGGAGTAATAAAGAAAGTCACCTATATAAGTATTGGAGCTATGCAAGACCGGCGGTGGCACCAAAATCCACGGGCAGGCAAACGCCGGTGATGGGTGCTGCCTTGGGGGAAGCAAGAAAATATACCGTCTCTGCAATTTCCTCCGGCTTGATAAAACGGGCGTGCTCGCCTTGCGGGTAGTAGCTTAACAACCTTTTTGTATATCCCTGCGGATCGCCCTGGCTCCAATCCCTGATCTGGCTCTCCAGCATCGGCGTCATCACGTCGCCGGGACAGATCGCATTGACTCTGATGCCTTTTGGTGCAAGTTCGACGGCTAAGGCTTTGGTCATGATGCAAACGCCCGCCTTGGAGGCACAGTATATGGCCACTTCGGGCTCGCCGATCAAACCGGAATTGGAACTGATATTTATAATGCAGCCTTCTGTTTTTTCAAGTTCCGGGATGGCGTAGCGGCTGATGAAAAAAGTCCCTTTCAGGTTGATATCAATGGTGCGATCCCACATTTCCTCGGTCATTGTATCGGAAGGCCCTTCCATCCACACACCGGCGCAATTGATCACTGTATCCAAGCGGTCGCCTTTATCTACCGCCGCGGAAACTATCCGTTTGCAATCAGAAACCTTCGACACATCGCCCAGCACCGCTAAGGCGGTTCCGCCGCTTGCGGAAAACTCCGCTGCTGTTTTCTCCAGAGAACTCGCATTTATATCACTGGCAATAACAGTG
Organism: Phycisphaerae bacterium SM23_30; assembly: GCA_001303695.1. GTDB lineage: Bacteria > Planctomycetota > Phycisphaerae > Sedimentisphaerales > SM23-30 > SM23-30. The sequence continues at coordinate 1,931 of LJUC01000194.1, read as the reverse complement.
GCGCCGTTCTGCAAAAACCGCGTGGCGACGGCTTTGCCCATACCACCGGCTGCGCCAGTCACCAAAACCGTCTTTCCTGCCCATTCGTCCATGTTGGATTCTCCATGGTGAAATTGATAGCCGCACAAATTTGCTTTATTCCGAACTCCCTCAAAGCGAAAACTGCCGCAATTTTAGACATTCGAAATCAGATTTAACCATATTATCTGCATTAAATCAAAAGGAACAGATTTAACCGGTCTCCGTGGCGTAAAAACATGCCGGGTTTTGTGCACATCGCTGACTTTCCTGAAACACCCTCATATGACACCATGAAGTTCTTAACCCCTCGATCAAAGTGGGTCAGGTCGAGACCGCTGAAATTGTCGAGCACCGCTGGAATGCCCTTTCTGTTGACCAACAGGGTTTCCTCAAACGCCGGTTCAACATTATTTAGTTAGCACCAGTGTATCTTCTGGCTGCCAATAAACCCACATTTCATCGTTAATCTCTATTGATGATTCTCCAGTATCGGATAAGTCTTTGATGTCCACTAGAACCCGAAGGTCATTATCGCCTTTGACATACAAAGTGCTGGAATTACCATAATACACCTTACCATCTACCTTTACGCGGAACTTGATTACATCGCCCTTGGGCTCTTCTTTGCTAAGGCTTAATTTTTCAGGTCGAATGGCAATATCGACGATTCCATGTGCTTCAACATCAGTAGGCACTTTGATTTGACCAATGCCATTCACATCGACCAATAGCCGGTTATTTTCAACACCTATGGCTTTGCCGTTAAACAGATTGGCTTTGCCGATAAAGTCTGCACAAAATTTGCTGTTAGGCCTTTCGTAAAGCTCTTTCGGAGAAGCGGTCTGACATAGTTCGCCTTCGTTCATAATGGCTATCTTATCGGCCAGCGACAAAGCTTCAGTCTGTGCGTGAGTCACAATAACGAATGTTATGCCAACGGTTTTTTGTAAATTGCTCAATTCAATATGCATGGCCTCGCGCAATTTTGCATCCAGGGCCGACAGCGGCTCATCCAAAAGCAGTACTTTGGGCCTTTTTACCAGGGCACGCGCCAGAGCCACACGCTGCTGTTGCCCACCGGAAAGCTGATGGGGCATTCTATGATCATATCCATCCATTTTGACTAGTGACAATGCTTCAGCCACTCGTTTTTTGATTTCGTCGCTAGGTGTACCTGTGACTTTCAAACCATATTCAACATTTTTAGCAACTGTCATATGTGGAAAAACCGCATAGGATTGAAAAACCATGTTGGAACCGGGACGCTCTTTAATAATTTAATTGATAATCCGGGCGAAGTGCGACAGAGTGCAACGCCGCACCCACTGGCTTACGAGCTATATTGATGTAAGATTGCCATCGATTGATGTACTATTACCATCAAATGGGTTTACAAGATTCTCTAAAAACTATTTTCATCCAGTGTCAGAGTGGAGATTCTTGCAAATACGGGGACACCACACCTATTTCTTGACAGAATAAAAACACGAAAACACCGCTAGTCCTTGACATGGGGCGTTTTAGCCCAATCACGCTCTTTTTAGGCACCGGGCCGCAGAGGCCTGCACGTGTGCAGTATAAGTGGCCTACAAAATGCTTCGCGCCAGCAAGGACTGCTACCAGCTTAAGCCCACCCCGAGCTTTACATCAGGGTCGTCATGCGCCAAGCCTTTGCTATGGCTTTTTCTTGAACCTCCCGTCATCCCTCGATCTCGAGACCTTTTGTACGTTTTCTTCGAGCCATCCAATGCGCTGGACCTCACGTATATCGAATTGCGGCACGTAAGGTTTGATATCCAACAAGGGAGTTCCGTCCACGATATCAACGTCCTGAACATGGAGAATCCCAGGTTCAACCCTGAGGAGACGCACCACCGAAAGCCCTATCGGGTTTGGCCTGCTTGGCCCCC
>LJUC01000193.1 GCA_001303695.1 Phycisphaerae bacterium SM23_30 | reverse complement strand
GGGGGATTTTGTGGTTTTTTAACAGGGTTGGCGGGGAGGAGCCGGGGTTTTGCGTTTGTAACTTCTTTTTTTTCAGGGGATTAAATTTTTGGGAAATATTATTGCCAGGGGCGGGGGCGGTTGGTTATAATTTTGGGCTGCCTTGTCGCACGGGGTAGTGCGCGGGTGCGTGCGAGGGGCCGGACGGACGCGGCATAATCCGGCTCAAGCCTCCGACAAGGGTCAACGCGGCCGTTATGGCCCGACCGCGGCTGATCTATGTGGGCCAATATACGATCAGGTGAACAGGCCCTACCCGATGGTGTAATTGGTAACACACGAGGTTTTGGTCCTCGCATTCCAGGTTCGAGTCCTGGTCGGGTAGTTACAAGAAGAGATTTAAGATTCCGACAAGACGAGATAAGAGAAGCGAACATGATAGTTGAAGACGACATAAGGGTATTCAGCGGGACGGCCAATGTGGAGCTGACGCGGAAGATATGTCAATATATCAATATTAAGATGGGTCGGGCCCAGGTGGAGACGTTTCCCGACGGGGAGACGCTGGTGCGGATCGAGGACGACGTTCGGGGCCGGGATTGTTTTATTGTGCAGCCGACCTGTCCGCCGGTGAACAGGCATCTGATGGAATTGTTGGTGTTCATTGACTGTCTGCAAAGGGCGTCGGCCAATCGGATCACCGCGGTATTGCCCTATTTCGGTTACGCCCGTCAGGACCGTAAGCACGAGGGTCGAACGCCCATCACCGCCAAACTGGTGGCGAACCTGATCACCACCGCGCGGGCCAATCGGGTACTGGCGGTGGACCTGCACGCCGATCAGGTACAGGGTTTTTTCGACATTCCGGTCGATCATCTGACGGCGGAGCCGGTGTTGGTGGAATATTTTAAGAGTCTGAACCTAAAAGACAAGGTGTTGATTTCCCCGGACGTGGGCAACGTGAAGACGGCTAATCTTTACGCCCAGGATCTCAACGGGGAGCTGGCGGTAATCGACAAGAGACGGGAAAGCGGCAGCCGGGCGGTGGCCCAGCGGATCATCGGGGACGTAAAGGATAAAGACGTTTTGATGTTTGATGACATGATCACCACCGCCGGGACGATCTGCTCGGCGGCGCATCTGGCCCAAGAGCACGGGTCCCGGTCGATTCGCGTGGGGGCCACGCACGGGATATTCGCGCCGCCGGCGGCGGAACGACTGGCGGCGGCGCCCATAGACGAAATCGTGATTACGGATACGGTTCCTTTGACGGCGGAGGCCAAGAAATTAAAAAATCTGAGAGTGTTGACGGTGGCGAATTTACTGGGAGAGGTGATCAATCGCATTCACCACCACAAGTCGGTAAGCGCGATATTTGAGAGGCGGCTATAAGCGAGGTAAATATGGCGGAGACATTATTACTCAAGGCCCAGAGGCGGGAACAGAGCGGCACCCGGGCGGCGCGGAGATTGCGTCGTGAGGGACTGATACCGGCAATAATTTACGGTCACAAGCAAGAGCCGGCGGCGGTGCAGCTTAACGGTCATGATTTGAAGCTGGAGCTGCAGCATCATCATCGGCTGCTGGATCTGGAGCTGGACGGCAAGCGGGAGAAGTGCCTGGTTAAGGAGGTCCAGTATGACTACCTGAGCGAAGAGGTCATACATGTGGACTTAACGCGGGTGAGCCTGGACGAACGGGTGAAGGTGACGGTGGAGGTGGAGCTGCGGGGCACGCCGGCGGGCGTTTCGGAAGGCGGGGTTCTCAATCAACTGCTGACGGAAGTGGAACTGGAGTGTATCGTGACTAACATACCGGAAAGCATCCGCATGAAGGTGTCCCACCTGCAGGTAGGAGAGAGCTTATATGCCGGCGACCTGGAGCTGCCGGAAAAGACCACTTTGATAACACCATCTGAGATGCCGGTGGCGATGGTGCAGATGGCCGCGGAGGTGGTCGAAGAAGAAGTGCCCGTAGAGGCGGAGGCGGAAGCCGAACCGGAAGTAATCATACGTGAGAAGGAGCAAGAACTGGAAGAAAAGCCAGAATCCTAAGTGCGGTTTTATGATATTTATGAAATTGATAGTAGGCCTGGGAAATTTTGGGAAAGAATATCAAAACAGCCGCCATAACGTCGGTTTTTGCGTGATCGATCAACTGGCCCGGGAATGGTCGGTGGAGGTGAGGCGTCAAAAACACAAGGGGCGTTGGGGCAGCGTGATGCGGCGGGGCGAGCAGTTAGTGCTGCTCAAGCCCCAGACGTATATGAACCAGAGCGGCGAGAGCGTAGCGGCGGCGGCGGCTTTTTATAAGGTTTCGCCCTCTGATTTGCTGGTGATCGTTGATGACATGGCCCTGCCGGTGGGTCAGTTGCGATTGCGAAAGAAAGGATCGGCGGGGGGACATAAGGGACTGAAAGACATTGTGGAAAGATTGGGCGGCGACGAATTTGGGCGTTTACGAATCGGGATCGGCCCGGCGCGTCCGGGCGCAGCAGTGGACCATGTGCTGGGCGCATTTGAAGAAGGAGAAAGGGAAGAGATAGAGGGAGCGATCCGGCAAGCGGCGGCGGCGGTGGAATGCTGGTGCGTAGAGGGCATGAACGAGGCCATGAACCGGTTCAATCCCAGAAAACGACGCCGGATTGCCGGGCATAACGTGGAGGAGCAAGATGATAGATAAGAACTTAGAGTATTTTAGCTCTGGAGAAGCGTGGTTGAATAAATACGGCCTGCAGGGTTTTTTTGAGTGAGAGAATCAGGAGGATTTACGTTGGCAGAAGAGACCAATCATACCTATGAAGCGATGTTTCTGGTGGAGGCGGGGGCGGCGGAGAACTGGGAGGGGGTTCTGGGCGCGATTAACAAGATAATGCAGCGGGCCCAGGCGGAGGTTATCAACATACGTAAATGGGATGAGCGCCGCCTGAGCTACGCGGTGTCCGGGCACAGGCGCGGCACCTACATACTAAGTTACTTTCGGGCCCGCCCGGAGGCGATTCAATCCATTGAGCGAGACGTCCAACTGGATGAGACGATATTACGGGTTCTGATCCTGCGGGCGGACCGAATACCGCAAGAGATAATAGAGGCGCCGACGCCCTATGGGTCGGCCAAACAACAAAAAGAACCGGAGGCTGACGTTTCGGCAGCTTTAGAATCCCAGAAAGAGGCTGATTTTGAGGAGGTCGATTATGACAGTTTGGATCTGGAATCAACAGGCGTGGATGAAGAATATCCTCCCTCAGAAGGCGTAGAAGACGACGAAGGCGCTGTGCCGGACATTATAGAATCCTTAACGGAGCCTGAAAGCAAGGGAGATAAAAAAGAAAAAACCAAAACGGATAATCCCGAGGAAAGGGATCAGGACCCGGATTAACGGTTTATAAAAGGGTATGGAAAGGAGCCTGGGCATGGCAAATTTTAACAAGGTAATATTAATGGGCAATCTAACGCGTGATCCGTCACTTTCCTATTTACCGAGCCAGACGCCGGTGGTGGATTTCGGCATAGCCACCAACCGGCGCTGGACGGGATCGGACGGGGCTCCCCGGGAAGAGACCTGTTTTATCGACTGCCGGGCCTTTGGGCGGTTGGCGGAGAATATTAACAAGTATTGCCGGAAGGGCCGACCTTTAATGATCGAGGGCCGGTTGACTTTCGATCAATGGGAGGGTGCAGACGGGGCCAAACGTTCCAAACATCGGATTACGGTGCAAAACTTTACCTTTGTGGACAGCCGCGTCGGGGACCAAGCTCCGGGGGAAGCGGCGGAAGCGGAACCTCGTGCGGAAGGCAGCGCAGAGCCACCTCCCGCCGATGACATACCGTTTTAAGAAGGGATTACAAACAGAGACTATGAATTATTTTTATATACAGTACGGCGTTGATTGGTAAGGGGATTTTTCCGGAGAGATTTTTTTACCAAGGCAAGCCCAAAGCCCATTTTATAAAAGATCAGTTAACAAGAAAAAATTACCGAGGTAACCGTGGCCAGATTTAAGACGGCGAAAAAGAAGAAGATGAGAAGCAGGCCGAAAAGGGTGCGGGAGCAGATGGAATGTCGGTTCTGCCGGGACCAGATAAGCTACATTGATTATAAGGACGTGGAACTTTTGCAAAAGCTGCTGACGCAGCGGGGCAAGATATTTTCGCGCAAGCGGAGCGGCAACTGCGCGGGATGTCAGCGGAAGGCGCAGAAAGCGATTAAGCGGGCGCGTTTTATGGCGTTGCTTCCTTACGCGACCTGATGGGGCGATGCCGAGGTTTAAAATCGCTTAAGGTTGCCGTTCCAAGAAACCGGCCTATATAATCACCTTAAGCCGAAGGGTTAGAGCATGGTTTCAAGGACAATAGTTAGAATTCTACGAGGAAGTAATACCATCCTTTCGGGAGATTAACGGAATGAAAGTGTTATTGCACAGGGACATTGAGGGATTAGGTTTTTTGGGCGACGTGGTGGAGGTTTCGGAGGGCTACGGACGTAATTATCTGCTGCCCCAGAAGCTGGCGGTGCAGCCTTCGGAGGTGAATATAAAGGCGATCACGAAGGAGCGGGCCCGTCAGGCGGAGCAGCGGCGTTTGGCGCGGGACAAGCTGCTCAAGGTGGCCGAACAAGTCAACGAGACGGAAGTCACTATTGAGGCTCTGGCAAATGAAGCGGGTCATTTGTTCGGTTCGGTGGGGGAGGAGGACGTGGCCCAGGCGCTGCGAGAGAAGGGATTTGAGATCAAGAGCAAGTTTGTGGTGATGGGGGAACATTTTCGCAAATTAGACAGTTACGAAGTGACGCTGCGCTTCGAGAAGGACGTCGAAGCCAAGGTGCAGGTACACGTAGTACGTCCTGGTGAGGATCAGGAAGATGGTGACAGATCAGAAGGCGCCGGCGACGAATAAGAGGGAGCGTACGGAGGCACCGGCAATAGGTCGGATGCCGCCGCAGTCGATAGAAGGGGAGATGTGTACGCTGGGTTCGATGGTGCTCGATACGGAGTGCATGGGAGAGATTATCGGCATTTTGCGGGCGGAGCATTTTTATCGGCACGATCACCGCCTGATTTTCGAGGCGTTGTTGGGGTTATATGAGCAAAAGAAGGCGGCGGACCTGGTGCTTTTGCGTGACGAGCTGAAGCGTCGGGGTCAACTGGAGCAAGTGGGGGACGTGGATTATCTGGTGTCTCTGGCGGAGAGCGTGCCGTCGTCGGCCAATGCGATACATTACGCCCGGATAGTGCGGGACAAGGCCCTTTTGCGTAATCTGATCACGGTGAGCGGGGAGATCGGCACCCTGGCCTACGAAGAGCGGGGGGAGGCGGGGGAGATAGTCAACGAGGCCGAGCAGAAGGTTTTTGAAATTACCCAGGAAAAGATTTCCGGTCACGCCATTGAGATAAAAGATATCATTAATCAGACCTTTGAATCAATTGAGCAGCGGACCGGATCGGTCATTTATGGACTGGCCACCGGTTTTACGGAACTCGACGAATTAACCGGTGGTCTGCAAAGAGGCGAGATGATAGTGGTGGCGGCGCGGCCGAGCATGGGGAAGACGGCGTTGGGTTTGAATATTGCCGAGTATGTAGGCGCCGACAACAAGGAGGCGGTGGGGGTGTTTTCACTGGAGATGGCGGGTCAGCAGTTGGCGGAGCGGATGCTGTGCAGCCGCAGCCAAATCGACAATCAAAAGATGCGTAAGGGGATGCTGAGCGCCGAAGATATTCAGGAGATGACGATGGCGGCGGAGGAGCTATCGAAGGCGAAGATATTTGTAGATGATTCGGCCAGTTTAATGCCGCTGGAGCTGCGGGCCAAGGCCCGGCGGTTGAAGTTGACGCATGACATTCAACTGGTGATCGTTGATTATCTGCAATTGATGCATTCGCCGGGTTCGGAATCGCGTCAGCAGGAGGTATCGACCATATCGCGTCATATCAAGGCGTTGGCCCGCGAGTTGAATATACCGGTGTTGGTAATGTCGCAGTTGAACCGTTCGCCGGAGGGTCGAGAGGGTCATCGGCCGCGGATGAGCGATTTGCGGGAGAGCGGGGCCATCGAGCAGGACGCGGACGTGGTTATCCTGCTGCACCGGGAAGATTACTATCATAGTGAGCCGGATTATAAAAGGACCAACACGGCGGAATTGATCATAGCCAAACAGCGCAACGGCCCCACCGGGAGGGTGGATTTGTACTGGAACGCCCAGCTCACGCGGTTTGGCGCTCTGGCCAAAGCGTCCGAGCCATTTGGCGTTTGATGATTTACGTAGCTGAGGACCGGTGAGATCGATAATAATAAGAACCAGATTATGAAAATAAATAAAGCCGCCGGCGTCTATGGCGTTAACAGCAAATCACGGAAGGCATCTGTTCCGGTGCAAGAGTGGCGGATGTGGATCTGCTTTACTTTTACGGTGCTGGCGGTGGTGAGCCGCGCCGACCGGCAGCAGGTGCAGGCGGTGGAGCAGCAGGCGGTGCGGATTCGGCAGGTGCGCGTGCAGGGCAACAGGTCGGTCGCTTTGAATACTATTTTAAGTGAGGTGAGAAGCCGGGCGGGGGCGGTATTCAATGAGAAATTAATCGCCGAGGACGCCCGGCGGATCGTGAAGCTGCCGCAGATCGCCCAGGTGGATTGGCAGGCGACGATAACGGGCGACCAAATAGATATAACCTTCATCGTTCAAGAGACCGCCACCATCAAATCGGTGCAATTTAAGGGCAACAAACACCTAAAAGAAAAGGACCTGCTGAAGAAGTTGAATTTTGGCGCCGACATTATTCTGTACGATTATTTGATTAAAATGGGGGAGCAGGCTCTGGAGGAGCATTATCACGAAGAAGGTTATTACTTCGCGCAGGTAAGGGCGGAGAAGATTTTGCAGGCGGGGCAGGGGCAGGTGGTTTATAACATCTACGAGGGACCGAAGGTTCGGATTAATAAGGTTCATTTTGAGAATAACCAGTATTTCAAGACGGGCAGACTCAAGAGGCAGATAAGGACTAAAAGTTACTTTCCCATATTCAGCAAAGGGCGTCTGGAGGCGGAGAAGATTCAGCAAGACTGTCTGAACCTGCAGGTTTTTTATCATGATGAAGGTTTTCTGGACGCGGAGGTTTTTTCCGAGATATCGTTCAGCGAAGACCAAAAGCGGGCGGAAGTTACTTTTGTGATCGAGGAGGGGTCGGTCTATCGGGTAAAAGAGCTGCGTTTTGAAGGGAACCGCGAACTTTCGGAGGCCCATTTGCGGGAGGCTCTGGCGTTAGAGCCCGGTGATATTTATACGTTGAAACGTCGGACATTCGCACAGCGGGCGATCGAGCGGGCTTACGGCGAAGAGGGTTATATCTACGCGTCGGCGGTTATGGAGCCGGAATTCACGGAGGCGGAGGGGGAGGTGAACGTGTTATTCAAGATTACGGAGAATCAGCAATATTACCTGGGCCGCCTGATTATCCAGGGTAACACCAAGACACAGGATAAGGTCATCCGGCGTTCATTCGACTATTACGGTTTTACGCCGGGGGGTCTTTACAATACCGAGGCCAAGGATCGCGGCGCGGACCAGTTATCGTTAGGGATGAGGATATTCGAATCGGTCAACGTCACGCCCACCGGCAATCTGGGCAACCAACGCGACGCTTTGGTAACGGTAACGGAAGCCGATACGGGCTTGCTTAACTTCGGGGTGGGGGTGGACACGGACAGCGGGGTGATAGGCATTTTTTCGATTGAGCAGCAGAATTTTGACGCGGCCAATGTTCCCAAGAGTTTAAGCGAATTCTTAACCGGGCAGGCGTTCACGGGGGCAGGGCAACGGATGTCACTGCAGTTTATGCCGGGCACCGAGGTCACCACCGGACATTTGAGTTTTTACGAGCCGTATCTTTTCGATCAGCCCTATTATATGGATACCGACCTGATGCTCTTCCGCCGCTGG
>LJUC01000192.1 GCA_001303695.1 Phycisphaerae bacterium SM23_30 | reverse complement strand
GGCGAGAGTCTGGGTGGCGACGATAGGGAAACTCAAAAAAATAATCGTAACAACAAAGGTAAGGCGCGAAATGTGTGTCGGTCCAGCAAATGATTTCATGATAGGTCCTCCTGAAAAAGTTTTAAGACACAACGGAAAATCCGCGAGCCTGCACGGCGGTAATTTACTATAATACCGAATCGATAATCCATTAAGGAGTATTTTAAGTATTTCAGGCCGGATATGTCAAGGAGACTTGGGGAGGGGTGTATGTAGTGTTTGCGAGCTTTTATTATTTTATTTCGAAGAGGTAGTTGTATCTTCGGGTGCCTCCGGGGTCGTCGAGTCCGATGCGGAGGTATTTTCCGATCCATTGGGCGGCGTTGGGGATGAGGTAGGATTTGGTGACGGTGGCGCCGGGCTGGAGGTGGGAGATGATTCTCTCCTGTCGGTCGCCGTCGGGCAGGTCGAGGAAGCTATACCAGGTCATTTCGTAATCGGAGACGTTGGTGACGACCTGCTGGATAAAGAGGTCTCTTTGACCGGCACGGCGGGTGAAGATATGGAGGTCCACGCCGGCGAGGCGGATTTCAAAGGGGATGGAATGAACGATTTGATAAGAACGGTCGGCGTCGAGGTTGATAAGGGCCTCGAGCTGTTTTTTTCCGGCTAATTCATTGCGGGGGAATTTGATGCTCAGGTTCTGGACGAGGGTTTCTCCGGGCCGCAGGGTAAAATTGATGAAGGGAGGATCGACGACCCAGTTTTGGTATTGGGGCAGATTGAGCAGCAGGCGCAGCCGACCGGAGACGGACATTTTAAAGGGATTGGTGAATTTCAGCTGGGCGGCCTGGCGGAGGAAGCTGGCGTCCAGTACTTCAGGCTCCAGGCGTAAGGAGGCGCGGAGGTGGGCCAGAGCGGTGTTGACGCCGGTGATGATAACGGGCCATTGATCCAGCTGCAATCGGGCCAGACCGTTACGGACGGGTAAAGGGGTGCGGTTGCCGAAAAGATCGACGCGGACGGGGTTTTCGCCCACGAAGAGTTCGATTTGATGGGAAGGGTCGTCCTGCTGAGGGGGGAAATTTTCATTCCAGGTGATGAGGCAGCCGGCGCCGGCGCGATCAAACAGGAGGGCGGGAATACCATCGGCGAGGTTTAACTGGGCGACAAAACGGGCGGCGCCCAGGTGGTCGGCGAGGGTTCGGAAGACCAGGAATAATTCGGTGGGTTCGACCAGTTGCCGCACGTTGCCGGGACGTGTTTGCCAGGGGTGATTTATGAAGACGGTCTCGGCGTGTCCTTTTTTGGCGAAGGCGACGCGTTTGGCGAAATCGATGATGCGATGTTCGCGATGGTAAAGCCTTTGGTCGAGGGGTTCGATAGTGGCCCAGATGGAGTTGAGATCCCGCCGCCGGCAGTCGTCGAGGTAGTAGGGGATTTGTTGAGGGGCGATGGTCGAGGAGATGTAAAGGGTTACGCGCGGGGTTCCGATTTGCGCTTTTGTGACCTGAAACATACAGTTCAGGGGGGCGGCCAGGAGGGTGTTGCTGACGAGTTTTTGAAATTCGACGCGCATGTTTTCGATAATAGGCCGGATGCGGGGGTCCCAGGTCTGCTCGAGGGCGTTGCTTTCGGGGCCGATCTGCCAGTAGGGCACCTGGAGGGCGTACTGGGCGAGGACATAGGCGACCTGAGGCTGCCAGATCTCCGGATCGAGATTGAGCAGATCGAGCAGGGAGCGCTGGTCGGCCTGCATTTTCAGGGCCAGGTTATCGGGGATTTCCGAGAAGGTGGCCATAACCTGGACGTTATTTTTCTGTAATTGAAAGAGTTTTTCGTCGAAGTCGGATTCCGTGAAGATGGCGCCGGGCAGTTCCGGTCGGCGGCGCCAGACAGGCAGTTTAATAAGCTTGGCGTTGGAAAGCCGGGTCAGTTCGTAGAGGGTGTTCCATTCTTTGATGTCACTGTCGAGGGCAAGGATGCCGAAGTCAGTGCCGCTGGTGGAGGAAGGGCCGCTCAGGGGCGCCAGTTGGGCAAAGGTAAGTTGCCGGTCGGAGATGAGGGTGTCGGCGGCGAAGATTTCCAGGCGGACATGATAGAGACCGGCGGGCATGGGGGGCAGTTCTATTTTTTTGAGGGTGGTTTCCCCTTCGATGCCGGTCAGAAGCCACTGTTCCTGATGAATAAGTTGGCGGGCGGCGTTTTGCACGGTAATAAGGGCCTGATAATCGAGCGAGGCGACGCCCTGCATTTCAACCTGCAGGATGGCAGGTTCGGAGGCGTCAAAGACGTTGCCGGGCCGGTTGGAACGGAGAGTAACGCGGGGCATTTGAAAGATGGTGATGTCGTCGAACCAGGCGAGGGCTTTGACGTCGCGACGAAAGATAGGGGAGGCGATGAGGGCGTCTTGATTCCACTGTTCTTCCTGGAGCAGCCAAACGCTGATAGTGAGGAACCTGGCGTCGGGGAAATTTCCGGGGACATAGATCTCCAGGCGGGCCCAGTCGTCGGGGCTGTGGTCCTGGATGCCGACCAAACGGGAGTTATGGCGGCTTTTTTCGATGAGGTTTCCCGCGCGGTCGGTTAGGTTGCAGGAGATCTGAGCCCGGCAGGAGGAGGCGTTTTCAAGATGGACAAAGCCGGTGATCTGAAAATCGCTGCCGGATTTGACGGGGATCCGTCGGGCATGATACTCATAACCGAGACTGCCGCCATCAGGAATAAGCAGGAAGCTGTATTGGCCGCTGCGGTGATGGGCGGAGTCGAGTTTGCCTTTAGCATAGTGGGGGAAACCCTCGCGGGTGGTGACCTTGGTCCAGTACATAGGCAGGATTTCGTCGTGAAGTTCTCTTTCTTCAAAATCAAAGGTATGCATAACCCGTTGACCGGCCAGGAGGGCCTGGGTGGTCTGCTGAGGGGTTTTTAACTGGTTATCGGCAGGGGGACGGATCTGGCCCGCCAGCGGGACAGCCGGGACGGAGAGGAGGGCGGATATTAAAAGTAAGATGTTTTTTGGCAAACAGTTACGGCGTTTTTTACCGGACATAAGGCGTTTCCGAATATAAGCGGTTATTGTTATAGGACTTTTTGTAAATTATCGGCAGAATGCGTACAGGGCGCTAGAAATTCGCGTGAAATTCGATGGGTTTGGCAGGAGGGCGATATTCAGCCGCCGCCTACCAGGGGAAAGATGCCGATTTCGTCACCGTCGCCGAGGGGCATTTGAAGGTCGGTCCGGGCGATGCCGTTGACGAAGATGATTTTGGTGTCGGGGAGTTTGAGATGTTCGAGCAGCCGGGCCAGGGTCGCCGAATCGGGTAGATCAAGGGGCATCGGTCGGCCTATCCGGTGCTCGGGGTACAGGCCTTGCAGAGAAGCGAACAATTTGACTTTGACCATGATCATTTTATATCCAGTGTGAGGTTTGCCAGGATAAGTTTCAAGTTGAAAAAGGTCAAAAACCCGCGACAATAAGGGGGATATATCGGGCTGAATGACATCTATTTCGAGGATTTGACAATTTAGGGAGATATGGAGAATTGGAGATGGAAAAAGATTTGGTATGGTTCGGAATGACGTTTTGTTTGATTTTTGGGGCGTCGCTTAGTATGGCACAGCCGGTAAACGACTGGGAAAATCCCCAGATGCTAGGTCAGAATAAAGAGCACGCTCACTGCACCCTGATGGCGTTTTTGGATATGGAATCGGCGCGGCGGTTAAAACGAGAGGAGTCGCCGTTTTATCAGTCGTTGAACGGGAGGTGGAAGTTTCACTGGTCGGCGAGGCCGGCGGCGCGGCCGGAGGATTTTTATAAGTTGGAATACGAGGCGGGCGGCTGGGCCGAGATCGAGGTGCCGGGCAACTGGCAATTGCAGGGATATGGGATGCCGCGCTACCGGAACAGCGCGTACATATTTGAGAGGAATCCGCCGTTTATAGCCCATGATGATAATCCGGTGGGTTCGTACCGAAGGACCTTTATCGTGCCGGATGGTTGGCAGGGTCGGCAGGTGTTTTTGGTATTTGACGGGGTGGATTCGGCGTTTTATTTGTGGGTGAACGGTCAGAAGGCGGGCTACAGCCAGGGCAGTCGGACGCCGGCGGAGTTTAATATCACCAAATATTTGCGGGAGGGGGAGAATGTGCTGGCGGCGGAGGTGTATAGGTTCTGCGACGGCAGCTATCTGGAATGTCAGGACATGTGGCGGCTGAGCGGGATCTTCCGGGATGTGTATCTGTTTTCCATACCGGATGTGCATATTCGGGATTTCTTTTTGCGAAGTGATCTTGATGAGGATTATAACAATGCAACATTTGAGGCGACGGTCCAGTTGCATAAATATGTAGAGTCGGCGGTCTCAGGTTACGCTTTAGAGGTGGATGTTCTGGATGCGGAGGGGAGAACTTTTGCTGAACTGGCAAGAGTGGGGTTGAGTCTGCCGGCGGGGGAGGCAGTCGAGGAAAGGATTGGTTTTAAGGCACATCTGGATAAGCCGCATAAGTGGTCGGCGGAGGATCCGTATTTGTACCAGGTGCTGCTGACATTAAAAGACGCATCCGGGAAGGTCATGGAGGTGATACCATGCAAATTTGGGTTTCGCGAGGTGGAGATTAGAGGGGGGCAGTTGCTGGTTAACGGGCAGGCGATTTATTTGAAGGGGGTGAACCGGCACGAGCACGATCCGGACACGGGTCATTACGTGACGGAAGAATCGATGATCCGCGATATAAAGCTGATGAAGCAGCATAATATCAACGCCGTCAGGACGTGCCATTATCCCGATGCCCCGCGATGGTATGAGCTGTGCGATGAATATGGATTGTATCTGATCGACGAGGCGAATATTGAGTCGCACGGGATGGGATACCGTCCCAACGTAACGCTGGGCAACAGGCCGGAATGGATCAAGGCGCATCTGGAGCGGACGATCCGGATGGTCGAGCGGGACAAGAACCATCCCTCGGTGATTATCTGGTCGCTGGGCAACGAGGCGGGGGATGGGGTATGTTTTGCCGAGACGTATAAGTGGATACACCAGCGGGATCCGTCGCGGCCGGTACATTACGAACGGGCCCTGTTGGGGCCGAATACCGATATTTATTGTCCGATGTATGCGCCGATTTCGCGGATAGTGCGTTACGCCGAGCAAGAGCAGGAGCGACCCTTGATTTTATGCGAGTACGCCCATGCGATGGGCAACAGCGTGGGGAACCTGCAGGATTACTGGGACGCCATCGAGAAATATAAGCATCTGCAGGGCGGTTTCATCTGGGACTGGGTGGATCAGGCAATACGAAAAAAGGCGCCGACCGGCGAGGATTTTTGGGCCTACGGGGGTGATTTCGGGGACCAGCCGACGGATGAGAATTTCTGCTGCAACGGCCTGGTCCAGGCCGACCGTAAACCTAATCCTTCATTATATGAAGTGAAAAAGGTTTATCAGTATATCAAGGTCTATCCGGTGAAGCCGCTGGAGGGTAAATTCCGGGTGCATAATAAATATGATTTTCTCAACCTAGACTTTCTCGATATAAAATGGGAACTATCGGTAGATGGATTAATGAATCAGGGCGGGAATTTAGGCAGTTTAGATTTAGGACCTAAGCAACAAAAAGAAATAACGATTCCATTTAGTCAAGCTATGATAATACCAGGGATAGAGTATTTTCTAATGTTACGATTTAAATTAGCGGAAGATACGCCTTGGGCACCAAAAGGGCATGTGGTGGCTTGGGATCAGTTTCAGATGGAGTTCTATTTTTATGGTACGGGATATTTGGGAAGTAGACGGATTACTGGGCGTCCTCGAATAGAAGAAGTAGAAGATTATATTATTGCCCGAGACAATAATTATGAGTTAAAGATAAGCAAAAAAAGCGGATCAATCGAATCTTATAAGTTAAAGGGGCGGGAAATTATTGCTTCGCCATTAGTACCGAATTTCTGGCGGGCGCCTACAGATAATGATAGGGGTAATCAGATGCCTGACCGTTTAGGATCATGGAAAAAAGCGGGACCGGATCGTACTATGGGATATTTTGAATATCGAGCAATAGATTACACACCAACTTTTTATGACAAAATACTCAAAAAGGAATTTGGAAAATTTAGTAAAGCCTATATACTATGTGTTAATATCAAAGGGTATATTCCTATAGGTGAAAATAGTGAATACAGTATAAGTTATTATTTATATGATAGTGGGATTGAAGTCGTGATGAGTATGATTCCCAAAGGAGACCAGTTACCAAATTTACCGCGGGTGGGGATGCAGATGGGGATGCCGGGTGAGTTTAACCGGATGAAATGGTTTGGTCGGGGGCCGCAGGAGACCTATTGGGACCGCAAGACGGGGGCGGCGGTGGGGATATACAGCGGGACGGTCCAGGAGAATATTCATCATTACGTCGAACCCCAAGAGAACGGCAACAAGACAGATGTGCGGTGGATGGAGATTACCAATAAGGATGGGATAGGTTTGCGGATCGAATGTCAGCCGCTGTTGAGTATGAGCTGTTGGCCTTATACGATGGCGGATCTGGAGGAGGCGCGGCATCCTTATGAGATACCGAAGCGCGATATCACCACGGTTAATATTGATTACCGGCAGATGGGGGTGGGCGGCGACAACAGTTGGGGGGCGCGGACGCATGAGGAATATACGCTGCCGGCGAATAAGGAATATAGTTACAGTTTTTGGCTCAAGCCGATTTTTTAACAGCCTATAAAAAAAGATAGGGCGATGCGTGCGGCAGCCCTCTGATTAACCGCACGCATCAGCCCCTGATATTTACCTTTTAAGCAAAAACGGAGTCGAGGATCTGGTCGGGCACGTTCCAGGTGACGTTGTGGGGGGGCAGTTTTTCGTATTTCATGAATTCGGGGAGGCGGTCGTCGGCCTGGGTGAAGCCGGCGGCGGCGTTGAAGGCGCGTTCGCGGTCGATGATTTCCTTGCCGATGCGGGCGACGTCGTCGGTGGTCCAATTGGTGCCGAGGACGCCGTTACATTCCTCGACCACGCCTTCCAGGCCGGTGGGGATATCCAGGATGGCAAAGGAAATAAACAGGCAGTGACCGGTGAGATCGACAAAGGCGGTGGCATACTGGAAGTTGCGGGCGAGCTGGGCCTTGTCGGTGTCGAAGGGATCGACCTTACCGGCGACGCCGAGGATTTCCGGGGCGATGGTGTATCCGGAGGTGTGATCGGCGCCCATGGTGGAGACGGCGTAGGTGGTGCCGATGCCCTTGATGGCGCGGGGTTCGTAAGCGGGCATAGACTGCCCCTTGACGGTGGGGCAGCGGATGATGCCGAACATTTTGGCGGCGGCGGCGGTGCCGTTGCCGAGGATGCGTCCAAGGGGGGTGTTTTGGGCGATCTGGTCCATAAGTTTGAGGGCCATTTCCCCGTCGCCGAAGGGGGCCAACCCCGCTTCCATGGCGACGGCCAGGGTGGTGCCGGTTTCAATGGTGTCGAGGCCCAGGTCGTTGCACTTATAGATGAGCCGCCCAATAACGTCGAGGTCGTCGATGCCGCAGTTGGCGCCGAAAGCCCACACGGACTCATACTCCAGGACGCTGACCAGTTCGGTGCCGTCAGGGTTGGGGTAAACGTTGGAACACTTGATGATGCAGCCGGGTGAACAGGCATGGTCGGTGGTGCCGACGCCGCCGCGTTTCTGACAGGCTTCGGCGATGGCTTCGCCGGAGATTTTGGCGGCCCCTTCGAAGCGGCCGGAGCTGAAATTGCGGGTGGGCAGGGCGCCGGCTTCATTAATGATATTTACCAGAACGGCAGTGCCATAGGTGTGCAGGCCGCCGCCGGGTTTGGTTACATCGTGTTTTTTTAGGGCGTCGAGGAGTTTTTTACGTCCCTGGTCGAAGGTTTTTTTGTCGGCGATTTCGACGCCGGGGCCGCCGGCGGGGTCGGCGACGATGCAGAGGAGCTTTTTGCCG
>LJUC01000021.1 GCA_001303695.1 Phycisphaerae bacterium SM23_30 | reverse complement strand
AGATAAGGTGCTGAATGAAGCGGCGGAAAAACTGCAGGAATTGAAATTTTCTCTGGTTAATGCGGTCGATAAAGATACTCGGTACTTCAAAGCTTATATGGACGCCTGCCGCCTGCCCCAAAAAACCGAGGTTCAAAGAAAAGCCCGTCGCCAGGCTATGCAGGACGGCCTTAAGGCGGCGGCGGCCCTGCCTTTGGAAACGGCTCAATGGAGCCTGCAGACCTTGAAAATCGCCGAAACAGTAGCCCAACACGGCAACCCCAATACGATTACCGATGCAGCCGTGGGAGCACAGGTCGCCTTTGCCGGGATAAAAGGCGGTCTCTATAATGCCCGGATAAATCTTAAAAATATTGCAGATGAGACGTTCATCAACCAGATGAAACAGCAATGTATCGATTTAGAAAAACAGGCCCATAGCGCCCTCAAGGCGATCGAAAAGATCCTGGACCAAAAAATCAATTAGTTTGGCGTCCATAAACCTTTAATTTTAAGGCGTTTGTGAAAATCGCCGGATTGCCGCGCCTAAATGGGGGTACAAAGTCGGATGCCGGGGGAAATTTCTCGTTTGAATTTGTGTTGATTTTCCGGGCGTGATGTATTATAAATTGGATTTTAATAGTTCAGACCGGCCGATATCGTGTCGGGTGTTAATGTAAGTATTGTTTTTACAATAAGATAATGCTGTTAGCCGCCCGGAGAATGGCGAAAACTCTCATTCCTTTATAATTTATTTGCTCAAACCGGCCGTATCAGAGTATCTGCTTATTATTATGGTTGGTGTATTTATCCCAAAAACCTGCCAAATGCCAGTTTTGCCAAACTTCAGTCGTAGGTGCCGGTAAATTTGAGTTGATAATTTGACATACTTAAGTAATGGGAAGTCGTGTTAAATAAAAACATATAACCATGTGTAAGGAGAACTGTCATGAGAAAACGTGGAACCGTAGCTTGTCTGGTTGTTTTGTTAATTTTGCTGATTCTGGTTCCGTCATCATACGCCCAGAGAACCCGGCTCCGGGTGGACGGGGACCGAATTAAAAGCTACATTGAATGGTTATCTCGGGATGAGATGCAGGGCCGTCAAAGCTGCACCGAGGGTTATCGTAAGGCCGCAGAATGGGCCGCCGATAACTTTAAAAGGTGGGGTCTGCAGCCTGCCGGTGAAAACGGCACTTACTTCCAGAATGTTCCCATCGGCCGCAGCATTACTCTTATGACCGGCATGCCTGATCTAAGAGTGGATCGGCAGATGTTTCTGATGGAAGAAGGCGATTTTTCGCTTCACCCGGCATCCACGGCGGCAACCTCGGTAAATTCTGATGTCGTGTTCGTCGGTTACGGCATCTGCGCCCCGGGCAAAGGCCTTGATGAGTATGCGGATCTTGACGTCGAGGGCAAGGTAGTTTTGGCCTTGAAGGGCTCTCCCAAAGACGCTCCGGCCGCGGGTGCCGGGCGTTTCGGACCGGCTCGGGTCGAAGAGGAAGTACCCACCGAAGAGTGGACGGAAGAATCGACCGATGAGGCCAAAGTTATGACCGCTTATGATAAAGGCGCCGCGGCTATTTTGTTATACGATCCGGCGCCGCCGGAACCACCGGCCGCCGGCCAACGCGGCCAGCGCGGCCAACGCGGTCCCGCCGGCCGGGGACCTGCCGCCGGCCTCAGCTTGGAATTTGATCGCAATTTCCTGGTCTTCACCATCGAGGGGAGGGTATTTCGGGCCATTATGAAGCCGGATCGACAGGAATCCCTCAACGGCTTTAACCGAAGACTCACCCGCATCCGGCAGGACATTAAGGGTAAAAAAGTGTGTTCCATGGACACGGGCATTAGGGTTCGGCTCAGAGGCTACGACACCATCGAAGAATATAGTGAGGAACTGGGTAATAATATCGCCCGCAACGTGATAGCCAAAATCGAAGGGACCGACCCCCAATTGAAAGATCAATATGTCATCATGGGCGGCCACATGGACCACCTGGGAGTCAGAAACGGCCTGGTTTACAACGGCGCCGACGACAACGCCTCCGGCACGGCGGTGACTATGGAAGTTGCCCGCGTTTTAAATGAGGCCAATTTCCGCCCCAAACGGACCATCATTTTCTGCTGCTGGTGCGGCGAAGAACTGGGTTTAATCGGTTCGACTTACTACACCAACAATCCCTGTGATGGGGTTACTATGGATCAGGTCGTTACTTACTTCAATATGGATATGGTAGGCCTGGGCGATAGAATCGGGGCGCCGGGCGCCTTGAATTTTCCCACTATTTATGATGTGATTAAGAGAGATCAGATTGGTGATGTCTTCGGGGCGGTTGATGCCCGCACCGGCGGTCCCGGCGGCAGCGACCACTCCGGCTTTATCCGGTTGGGCATCGAGGCCCTGGCTTTGATGACCAGCGGCGGCGTCGGACATCCCGACTACCACCAGCCGGAAGACGACACCGTCAAAATTGATCCGGAAATCCTGTACAAGACCGGTCAGTTTGTCCTGCAGGGAACGATAAACCTGGCCAACGAAACGGAAGTTGAACTTTTAATCCCGAACCGTCAGCATATCTACAACGCCAGAAATCTTACCATTGTCAACTTCAATCCGGAACTGGAAGGCAGCACGTGGACTTATATAGATATTGCCGACAATAAGGATGGTTTGCAGAAGCAAATTGAGGAAAGGGCGGCCGCTCAAGCTCAGGCCCAGGCCCAGATTCAGGTCCGCGCCCAGGCTCAACGCGCCCGCATGATGCGCGGCGGCGCCGGCGGCCGCGTCAATCAGGGAATTAAAGACTTGAAGGTCTTTGCCGGAGACGTCGAGTTACTGAAAGCAGCCGCCCCGGCTTTAGGTTTCGGCAGAGTGGATGTAATCGAAGACGACGGCGCCTGGTTCGCCAATGAACGGCTCACCGAAGCCGGCCGGGAGGCCCTCAAGGTCATGGAGGAAAATAATATTGCGGTGCATTTGATCGATCCGCCTGAAAGCCGTATTAACGCGGTGCTTTCCGCAGCCACCAGACCTTTTATTATTACCGGAACCTACACTATTAGTGAGGAAATGTTCGATCCGGTTAACGAAAAAAGCGTCCTGTTGGGTATCAACTTCGACCCTGAAGAGGTTGAGGATTGTGTGGACCGCCTGGAAAATGCTAAAGAGTGTCTGGGTGATGCTGATAATCTGGTTCTTTTTGTCACTACTACCGCCGGTTTGGAAGAGGCCAGAGAACCGCTGTACATGGGCCTGATCGATAAAGGCTGGCAAGCTAATGAGATCGGCGGCGGCGGCGACCGTCGCGGCGGCGGCGGCGCCGGGATTGCCGGCGGTAATCTCGGCGTCCTCCAGGGACGCCCCGGACGTTAATAAAAACTGTCGTTGAACGATGTTTACAAGACTCCGCTTTCGACGCGCAACCGCAAGCGGAGTCTTTTTATTAAATGGTGTTAAATTATAATTATAAATAAAGTTTTGCCAAAGTCCGGTTATCATGCCCGGCGTTTTAATGCGGCCTGTCGTGACTGGTTTAGATGGATTGATACAATAATTTTCACCGGAAGGGACATATTAAGTTTCGGTTTTTCCGTAATAAAGGAGCCTGATAATGAATTTGGCGCGATTTCCTCGCCGGCGTTACACGAAGGGTTATACTCCCCTCGAAAAACTCACCCGACTGTCCGAAGAGCTCGCCGGCCCAAATATCTATATAAAACGAGACGATATGCTGGGCCTGACCGGCGGCGGTAACAAGACCCGGAAATTGGAGTTCCTTGTTGCCGACGCCCTCTCCCGCAGAGCCGATACCCTGATTACCTACGGGGGGACCCAATCAAATCACTGCCGGCTGACCGCCGCCGCCGCCGCCAGGGAAGGCTTAAGGTGCCGGTTGATTCTGGAGGAGGTTGTTCCCGGCGCCCATTCGCCCAGGGCAACCGGAAATTACCTCTTATACCATTTGCTGGGAGTTGAGAAAATCACCATCGTGCCCAAAGATTCCGATGATAACGCCGAACTGCAAAAAGCTGCTGAGCAGGCCGCCGCCGAAGGCTGCAAACCGTATGTCATCGTTCTGGGCGGTTCCAATCCTATCGGCGCTACCGGCTATGTCGCCTGTGCCGAGGAAATTCAAAGCCAGCTTTTCGATATGGGTTTGAATATGGACTACGTCATCACTCCCAGCGGCAGCGCGGGAACTCAGGCGGGTTTGATCGCCGGTTTTTGGGGTAATAACAGTGATATTTCCGTGGTCGGAATTAATGTCAGTCGCGATAAAGCCGCCCAGCAGGAAAAGTGTTATAAGCTGCTGCAGGCGACGGCGGAACATCTAGGCCTCAAAGGAGAAGTGCCCCGTTCCCGCATAGAGTGTAACGGCGACTACTTCGGACCGGGATATTTCATTCCCACCCCCGAGATGATCCGGGCGGTTAAACGGTTAGCGGCCACCGAAGGCATTCTTCTGGACCCGGTCTATACCGGCAAAGCCATGGCGGGGCTGCTTGATCTGATCCGGAAAGGCCGCTTTAAAAAAGGCGAAAACGTGCTTTTCCTGCACACCGGCGGCGCCCCCGCTACCTATTTCTTTGCCGATACTTTTTTCCGTTGATTTAAAACAGGAGTAATAATATGACCCCGGGCAGAATTACCGTTATTTTATTGCTGGCAGGAGCGGCGACGGCCGGCTGCACGGCAGAAAAAGGCCTCAAATTCAATACCGAAGGATTGGTGGGTGCGTGGGTGGATATGTGGAATAGTTATGATTTATCTCAGGTGGATAAGCTGTTCCTCATTAACGAAAATGTTACCTATTTCTCATCAGAAAAGGAAGGACTTATCATAGGTATTGACGCGGTCCGGGAGCATCATAGCGGTTTTGATTTTGTCGCGGGCGGCAAGGTTCAGGAAAACAAGCTGTGGGTGGAAGATCTGCATACGGAGCTGTATGGTGCGGTTGCCGTGGTTAACGGCATATGGTATTTCGAGAAAGGCCCCGTCGATAATCGAGCAATTCAAAAGGGCCCTGTAACCATCGTTTATGCTCCCGCCCCTGACGGCTACCGCATCGCCCACATGCATTTTGCCAATTATGAAGAAGCCCCGCAGTAATCGGTATTAATCCTGCCGGTAGAAGCTCGGTACGAACAAACAGAGGATAACCATTACCTCCAGCCGGCCGATGACCATCAGCAGGGCCAGCAGCAACTTGGCCGGGGCGGTGAAAAAGGCGTAATTTTGAGTGGCGCCGACCATGTTGAGACCGGGACCGATATTGTTCAGAGTGGCGGCCACGGCGGAGAGAGACGTTTCCAAATCCAAATAGCGGTGCGATTCCACGTGGGCCTCGTTGTGCAGGACCATCAGCAGCACGGTTCCCACAAAAAAAATCATTAATACGATGCCGACGTAGGAGCTGATGCTGCGGCGCATGTCTTCATCTAAGGCACGTCCTTCCACTTTCAAAGTACGAACGATACGCGGCCTGAAAGCACGTTCCACTTCGAGGACGGCCACGCGGAGAAAGAGCATGATGCGAATGACCTTGATGCCTCCCCCGGTGCTGCCTGCCGAGCCGCCGATGAACATTAGCATCACCAGCAGCCAGCGGGAGAAACTGGGCCACTGGTCGAAATTATCGGTGCAGTAACCCGTAGTGGTCATAATAGAAACCGCTTGAAAACCGGCGGAACGGAGGGCGCGGCCGGGTGAGTAATGGGGGGCGCGGTTGATGGCGAGGTCCAGGGTCAGCGCCGAAGTCGCCAGAAATAATAAAAGCAGGTAAATGCGAAATTCCTTGTTTTTCAGCACGGGTTGCCAGCGGCGCTGCAGCAGGGCGGCGTGAAGATTGAAATTGGTGCCGGCCAGGAGCATAAAGATAATGATGGTGATTTCGATGCCCAGGCGGTTGTATTGGCCGATGCTGCCGTTGAGGGTGCTGAAACCCCCGGTGGCCATAGTGCCGAAGGTGTGGCAGAGTGATTCAAATATGTTAACCCCTTGAAGCTTAAGACAAATCACTTCCGCAATGGAAATGGCCAGATATATCTTCCACAGCAACAGCGCCGTGGATCTAATTCGCGGCCGCAGCGATTCCGCCAACGGGCCCGGTACTTCCGAGCTGAATAAAAATTTAGCGCCCGCGCCGGTGCCGCCCAAAACCGCAACGAATAAAACGACGATGCCCATCCCTCCCAGCCAGTGGGTCAGGCTCCGCCAAAACAGAATAGCGCGAGGCAGATCTTGGGGGCTGGTCAGGATACTGGCGCCGGTAGTGGTGAACCCGCTGGTGCTCTCGAAAAAGGCCGAACTGCCGATGTCCCACCATGGCCCGTATTGAGTGGTCAATACTCCGGAAAAAATATAAGGCAATGCCCCCAGCAGACCGCACAACAGCCAGCCGAAACCTACCACGGCGATGGCTTCCTTGCGATATAATTGACCCGTCGAGCCCCGGGAAAATAAAAAAAACAGCAGGCTGATCAACAGACAAACGGACATCGAAACCGAAATAGCCGTGATGATCTTTTCCGCCCCCTCCTGATGGCGATCCAGAAAGGCCCAGATAAGGGAAGTGCTTAGGCAGCCGCCGACCAGCAGCACCAGAATGCCCAATTGTCTGAAGACCAGTCGATAATTCAAGCAGCTTGCTCCTCGTTGATGGTTATGAACGCCAAAGGGTATATATTAACCCTGGCCGGAGATCAGTCTAACGATTTTTTTACGCTGCTTCTGCAGGCCGATGACCAGCACCGTATCTTCGAGCTGAAAGACGGTGTCCGCGTCAGGAACAAGGATTTCACCGTCCCGCTGGAGAGTGAGGATCAGACAGCCGGGGGGAAGTTGGATGTCGCGCAGCTTCTGACCGACGAAGTCATTGCCCAGGACGGTGATTTCGAGGATTTCGGCCCGGCCGTTCTCCAGCCGGGCCAGCGTGGAAACCTCGCCTTTGCGCAGGAGGGTGAGCATTTCGCGGGCCATGACCACCCGGGGGCTGACGGCGCGGTCGATGCCCATTTTTTCGGTCAGGTCGGCGTAATCGGGTCGGTGGATCATCACCAGCACCTTGGCTGCCCCCAGGTTTTTGGCCTGCAGGGCGCTTAAAATGTTGTCTTCGTCGCGGCCGGTGACGCTGACGAAAAAATCGGCGTTGTCGATGCGCTCTTCTTTCAGAAAGGCCAGTTTGGTTCCATCCCCGTTGAGAATGGTGGCCGAGGGCAGTATCAAAGACAGATGCTGGCAGCGATCTGCGTCGCGCTCGATGATGGTCAGACGGTAGGTGTGACTGCGCAGCCGCCGCGCCAGACTCAAGGCCGTGTGTCCCCCGCCCATCACCACGACCTTGGTGGTTTTAGGCTGATCGGACTCAAAATCGGCGCGGGCCTCGGCTACCTGCTCGGTCTTGCCGATCAGAGTTATCAAATCGCCGTGCTCGACCCGGTCGTTTCCCGTGGGGATAATAATCTGAGCGCCGCGGTGGATGCTGCCAATACGCACCCCTTCCGGCAGGGAAAGCTCATGCAGGGCCTTGCCGACGTTGGTGGCGCCGCGGTCGGCCCGCAAATGCTGAACTTCCAAAGCGCCGCGGGCAAAATGTTCCACCGCTAGGGCCCCGGGATTGCGGACGATGGACGCTAACTCCAGTGCCGTAAGCATTTCAGGGCTGACCAGCTCGTCAATGCCGAAATGCAGTTGGTATGATATCTCGGGCGCCTTGCGATAGACGACTTCGTCCACCCGGGCGACGGTGCGGGCGGCGCCGAGTTTCCGGGCTACCGAAGCGCATACTAGATTGGTATCGTCGCTGCTGGTGACGGCGACAAATAAATCGGTTTCGTTAACCCCCGCCTGCAGCAGAACCTTCGCCGAGGCCGCCGATCCGCACAAAGTCTGCACGTCTAATTCCTCGGAAATCTGGCGTATGCGATCTTCATCACTGTCGATGACCGTGACATCGTGATCGTCGGCGGAAATCCGCTCCGCTATAAAAGTGCCGATCTCGCCGGCGCCGGCTATTATAACCCGCATTATTCTCGCTCCGTCTTTCTGCCCCAAAGGATATAGAAATCTTTAAGATTCTATTTTCGATGGCTCATGTCCCGGGCCAGAAGGTCAAATTAAATCGAAGTAACTTTTGCCTCATTTAAAATCTTCTGATTATATCCTGGAACGCATCATATCATAATATGCTGGCGGCCTAAAGCGCTAAACTCCAGATGTTTTTTACCTCATAGCCTTGCTTAGACGCCCAAACTTTTTCCAAGTGGACCTTTCTGTAATTAAATTCTCTGGTCCTTTGTGGCTTTATTCTTTTAATTTCCCGTCCAGCAACTCGCCGGCAATCTTGGGATTGGCCTGGCCTTTGGTTTTTTGCATCACCTGCCCCATCAAAAAGCCGCGGGCCTTTTTAGCCTTCTTGCCGCCCGATTTGACTTCCTCCGCGGCCTGGAGATTGGCGGCGATCACCTCATCCACAATCGCTTCCAATGCCCCCGCGTCCGATTGCTGGATGAGGTTATGTTTTTCGGCAATGGCCTTAGGATCGCTCTCGTCGGTGAGCATCTTTTCGAATATGGTAATCGCCGCCGATGAACTGACCGCGCCCTCTTCGACCAGTTGAGCTAATTGAGCCACCTGTTCAACGGTTACGCCCAGCTCGTTCACCCGGCAGTTGCGTTCGTGGGCGGTTTTTAAGCCGAACTGCGTCACGAGATTGGCCGCCCGCTTGGCCGAACCGCCCGCCTTAACCGCCCCGTCGAAAAATTCCGCCGTGGCCCGATCGGCGGTCAAAACCCCCGCATCATAATCGTTGAGCTCATAATCCTGTATGAATCGTTGCTTCATCGCCAAAGGCAGTTCGCATAGGGCGGCCTTGATCTTCTCCAGCCAATCATCGTCCAGCTCCACCGGCACCAGGTCCGGTTCGGGAAAGTAACGGTAATCGTGGGCCTCTTCCTTTTCGCGCTGAAAGATAGTTTCGTTGCGAGCGTCGTTCCAGCCGCGATTCTGCTTGCCCATCTTTTCCAGCGTAAAATCATGGTCGTGCTTCCATTCTTCCAATTGCCGCCATTCTTCATAGGCCACCGCCCGCTCCAGAGCCCGGAAACTGTTGAGATTTTTAACCTCACAAATAGGGGTGCGATATTCCCGGCCGTCGTCATCGATGATCTGCAGATTAATATTCGGCTCAAAACGCATATGCCCCTTTTGCATATTAGCCTCGGAAACGCCCAGGAACTGCACCAGCTTCTGTAATTCCTGGGCCAGAATGCGACACTCGACAGGGCTGTTAAGGTCCGGCTCGGTGACAATCTCCAGCAGCGGCGTCCCCGTGCGATTCAGATCAATCCGGGAGTGATCCAGACCCTCGTGCAGATTCTTACCGGCGTCCTCTTCCAGATGGGCCCGAATAATGCGAACCTTTTTTGTGGTGCCGTCTTCTAAGGGAATCTCCATATAGCCGTCATGACTCAGGGGCAGATCGTATTGGCTGATCTGATAATTTTTCGGCAGGTCGGGGTAATAGTAACTCTTACGATCCCACTTGGTAAACCGCGCCATCTGACAGTTCAACGCCAGCGCCGTCCGCACGGCATATTCGTACGCCTTCTTGTTCATCAACGGCAGCACCCCCGGCAGCCCCAGACACACCGGACACACGTTGCTGTTGGGAGGATCCTCAAATCCCACCTTGCACCCGCAAAACAGCTTACTCTTCGTCGCCAACTGAACGTGTATTTCCAAACCTGCAATTAGCTTAACATCCATCGCCTTTCTTTCAATTTCAAACCATTATTTTAATAACATATGTTTTCATGCCATAATGAACACGCCTTTTTTTCGGGCAATTTCTAGGATCGGCCGACCCCGATTACTGTCCCACTCTTTTTCGCCGCAGGGAATCGGCTCGATACGGTCATCCGCCTGGGCCGTCGCCCGCCACAAAGTTTTGACCAGATCTATATTATGTCCCTGATCGAATTCCGGCGCGATGACAACCAGGTCAATGTCGCTCCATTCGTCCGCCTCTCCTCGTCCGAAGGAGCCGAACAAAACTCCCCGCTGCGCGTTGATGCCCATTGAAATCAGAGCCGCCAAATATTTTTTCACTACGCTTATAATGCTCGGATCAACCATTCCAACATCTCCTGTGCCCGTGTTAACTCTTTGCGGGTTGAATCCTGATCCAACAACACCTCAACCGAACCTGGATATCGCCCTTCCAATTGGTACATACTGAAAACGCGGAGAAATTCTTTCTGGTCCGGTGTCAGAGCCAGACCCGCCATATCCGCCAATCGTTTCAAATTATGAATTCGCGGTGGCACCTCTTTCTTTTGACTCGTGAAATGCGCCTTCAATAATTTTTCCATACCCAGGTGCGCGAAAAACAGACTCTGCCTCCAGTGCCCTTTTTCCCACAGAGACCGGGCGGCTGCCATATCCTCCTCCCCGCTTGTCCGCCAATACTCAACTTGTTTTGCTATATCCATAAACCACCAGTATAAATAACCTTCAACAAAACGGTTTACTCAGGTGATGCTCCGTTTCTTTTTCGAACATGCGGGCGATGCGGAGGAGTTTGGCTTCAGAAAAAGCCGGCGTGATTATCTGCAGCCCTATGGGCAGGTTGCCGCTGCTTAGGCCGCAGGGGATACTAATCCCGGGCACGCCGGCCAAGTTCACCGCTATAGTGTAAATATCCGACAGGTACATTTTCAAGGGATCATCGGTTTTTTCGCCCAACTTAAATGCCGTCTCCGGCGCCGTGGGGCACATCAGGCAATCGACCTTTTCAAAGGCCTGCTCGAAATCCCGGCGGATCAGGTTGCGTACCTTCAGGGCCTTGAGGTAGTAAGCGTCATAATAACCGGCACTAAGAGCGTAAGTGCCCAGCATAATGCGGCGCTTGACCTCGTCGCCGAACCCTTCTGCCCGGGAGGAACTGTAAACATCGATATAATCCTTGGGTCGGCTGGTGCGATGGCCGTAATGAACTCCGTCATAACGGGCCAGGTTGCTGGAGGCCTCTGCGGTGGCGATCAGATAATAGGCGGCAATGGCGTACTTCATATACGGCAGAGATACTTCAATGAGCGCAACTCCCATATCTTCATAGGTTTGCAATGCTTCGCGAACGGCTTTTTCGACTTCGGGATCGAGGCCTTCAACGTCAAAAAATTCCTGGGCGACGCCGATTTTCAGGTTTTCGACGGGATGATCGAGGTTTTTAACGTAATCCTTTACCGGGGCAGTACTTTCGTCAACGCTGGTGCTGTCGCGCCGGTCGTGGCCGGCGATGACGTTGAGCAGCGCTGCCGCTCCGTAAACATCGCGGCTGATGGGGCCGATTTGATCGAGACTGGAACCGTAAGCTACTAATCCATAACGACTTACACGACCATAAGTCGGTTTTAAACCCACCACGCCGCAGAAGCTGGCCGGCAGGCGGATAGAACCCCCGGTGTCGGAGCCCAGAGCAGCGTAACACAGGCCGGCAGCGACGGCGGCGGCGGAACCCCCGCTGCTGCCGCCCGGAACGCGATTTATATCCCAGGGATTGACGGTGGTTTGCAAGGCAGAGTTTTCGCAACTGGAGCCCATGGCGAATTCATCCATGTTAGTTTTACCGATGATGACGGCGTCGGCATCCTCGAGTTGATCGACGACATGGGCGTTGTAGGGGGAGGAGAATTTCCCCAAAATCCTTGAAGCACAAGTAGTTGCGCCAAAACCGGTGCACATGTTGTCTTTAATGGCGACGGGGATGCCGGCCAGGGGGCCAACGGGCGCGCCTTCGGCGAGGCGGCGGTCGATATCGACGGCTTTTGCTAAAGCCCTTTCTCTAAAAAGACTTATGAATGCTCCGATCTTCGATTCCAGCTTATCGATGCGGCCAAAGATATGCTGGGTCAGTTCGACGCTTTTCAGGGATTTTTTTAAGATTTCTGCGGATATTTGCTGAAAAGTTAGATTTTCCATAAAAAACCATCACATAAATGAAGGTTATTTGCAACAAAATAACTACTTTTTCGATTTTGTTGGTGATATTGATAAAAGCACCCGTTTCACTTTGATGTCCTTTCCCGGGAGTTCTTGTCTTGTAGCGATCAAACATTTGTAAAAATATCAATTATTTAGGCGTTGGAGTCGTCGAGGATTTTGGGGACGGAAAAAAATTCGCCGTCGCGCCGGGGGGCGTTGGCTAGGGCCTGTTCATTGCTAAGAGAAGGCAGAATTTGGTCTGGGCGAAAGATGTTGTGGATGGGCAGGCAATGGGCCAGGGGTTCGACATCGGTGGTGTCAAGCTCCCGGAGTTGGTCGAAATAGTCAAGGATAGCGGCAAGTTGGGTGGTGAAGGTGGCGATTTCCTGGTCGGTACAGTTGAGCCGAGCGAGTTTGGCGACATGCCGGATCTGATCTTCGGTAAGTTTTTCACTCATATGAGCGTATCTCCCGATATTTGGGCGTTAAGATATTTTTGGACCGTAACATATTATACCGATAAAGATAGCGATTGTGAAGATGGGGCAAAATAAAGCTCTAAACTTTGGGGTTCGACGTGTAAGTTTATAAATATCAGATATTTATAACGCTAATGGCGGATTATTGCCAAACTTACTTTATCTGTTTGAGTCTTGGCAAAGGACAAGTGGAGATGAATATAGTAATTGTAAGGCTATAATATTAGGCGGAATCGGAGGATTTTGGTTGATAATCGCGTTTGGGGGGTTTGACGACCAGGCCGTTGCGGATGGCCTTGGAGGAGACCTTTATTCGCACTACCTTGCCGTCCACGACGGCGCGGACCTTCTGGATATTGGGCTTGAATTTGCGTTTACTGATGCCGGTGATCTTACGGCCGACGCCGCCGAGATACTTGGCCTTGCCCCGCCGGGCAATGCTGCGGCCGGCTCGAGTTCGTTTGCCTGTAAAATAGCATTGTCTTGACATATACTTACGCCTCATAATACAAAGACCCTGCATTGTAGAGAGTCAATAGGAGATTGCAAGGGGTTTTTACGGAAAAACCAATAAAACCCTATATTTACGTAATATATTATTAATAAAGGGTTTACATTACAACGATTCAAATGGGCGGCCCTGTGAAGCCCTGTTGGGAATCGCTAGTTTTATAGCATTTTTCGGCAATAATGGGCGATTAGCCGCGTTATACAAGTTGAGATGAGTAATGGAGCAAGATCCCCTAGGCGAGCAGATTACCAAATGTCAACAGGGCGATCCGGAGGCCTTCTCTTGGCTGACCGAGGAGTACGGCCCGCGGTTGTATCGCTATTTTCTTCGACTGAACGGCTCGACGGCGGATGCCGAGGATTTGCTTCAGGAGTTGTTTGTCAAGCTCATAGAGAAGATCGGCCACTATCGTCATCAGGGACGATTTGAGAGTTGGCTGTTTTGCGTGGCGGCTAACATGGTCCGGGATGAGGCCCGCCGGCGGGTTCGACGAGGTGAAGTATTATCCCTGCAGGATGAGCGGGTAGGATTGAAAGAAGTATTGGCCTCGGATGAAGCGACCGCCGATGTGAAACTGCAGCAGAGCGAGCAAATCGACCGATTGCAGCGGGCCTTGGATCAGTTACCCCAGATGGATCGAGAAATAATTATACTGCGCCATTATGGGCAGTTGAGTTTTAAGGAGATTGCGGAACAGTTTCAGATACCCATAGGCACGGCTTTGGCGAAAGTGCATCGCGGTTTGAAGCGTTTGCAGAAGATAATGACGCAAAATAAGCAAACAGGATAAAAATCATGAACACAAATGATAAAGAATTGCTGGATTTGCTGGCGCAGTTTTCCCTTAGTGAAGATCAGTTACGCGCCGCCATCGATGATATACGGCGGGGTGATGATCTGATTAGCCGGCATGATCAGGTTGAGGTGGCCCCGGCGGTGTTGGCGCGGGTCAAAGCCGGGGTGCGCGAGCAACTGTCCCCAACCGAACGCCGGCGCGTCGGTTATGGCTGGCCCCTGCGGGCGGCGGCGATAGCGGCGTCGTTGATAATAGCCTTGGGGCTAACCACTTATTGGCTGCAGCCTCAAGCCCTCGATACGCCGCCCTATGCTGCTGATCGGGCAACCATTACTTTGGCCGAGCTCGATATAGGTGATTATTTGAGTGTCGCCTGGCAGGAAGATGTGGTGGATCGAGAAACTGATGACATGGTCTTTATGGAAGTTCTAGATTATTGGTCCGCCAATGATTGGGACATGGATGATATTTTTGGGCCGGGATTAGATGAGGAAGTGGATTCTGTGGATACTATAGAGATAAGCCGCGGCGGCTGGATCGGCCATTGGGTTTGCTAAAAGGGTGTTTTTTGAGGGAAATTTACCGCAGGGCCTGCCGTTTCGGCAAGAGGCTCTTATGCGGTAAGGAGCAATTAATATGATTAGAAAATACTTAATGCTGGTAGTAGCCCTTGCGCTGGCTGTTTTATGCAGTCAGGTCGGGGACACCGTCGCCCAGAAAAACGCGGAAACCGCCTCCTGCAAGCCCGCCCCGTCGGGCGACGCCGGCGATAACCCAAATTGTCAGACGAAAACCAATTATAATTTCGAGGCAACCGGGCCGTCTCGGACTGCGTTGGATGTTGAACCCTCGCAGTGGTTAAGCCTGATTTCCGATGTGCCTCAACAAAGGAGTCAGCGAGGAGGGGAACGCAGAGGAAGCGAACAAATTCGGCGGCGCCCTTGGGCGGAGCAGATCAGCACGGAAGAACTGATGGAGTTTTTAGAAAAGCATGAGTCGAAACTGGCGGCGAAATTGAAGGATCTGCACCAGCAGGATCCCCAGAATTTTTCCGAGCTGCCCCTGGTAGTGGCCATGAAAGAGCTCTATGGGCCGGTGATCCGGCAAATGAGTCGAGACCCCGAAGGGGGCAAGCTGAGTTTGGAAAAGATACGCCTGCGCTTGAGAATAGAAAGATCTATTTTTATTGTCAAAAGGGCAGATTCGCGCCGGGCGTACCATGAGGCCAGGAAAGAGTTGGCGGGGTACGTATCGGAGCTTTTCGATGTGATTTTAACGCAAGAGGAGGCCGGTTTAAAGCGGATGGAAGAATGGCTGAAGATACGCTCCGAGTCCGACAAGGAGCAGCAGGCAGCAGAACGCACCGCCCGCCGGGGCGGGCAGCGCGATCCCCGGTCTAGAGGTGGTTTAGAACGACTCCGGGGGGAGGTCGAAACGAAAAAGAGAGCAATTCCCGCCTGGAAGAAAAATAAGGACAAGATTGTCGAAGAACGCGTAGAGGAACTGTTACAGGATCATCCGAATTTTCCCTGGGGCTATTAAGAGGCTGAGGTCCTGACCCCGCCCATATGTGAAAGGGTCGTTAATCCCAAGATCGCCAATAGGTGTTTTCATAACATACCTGTGTCGTCTGCGGCATGTGTGGGTAATTTTTCGCAAAGTAAAGTTTGATAAATAGAAGCGCTTTATTATTATTATTATAATAACTTTATCGGACGTACAAACGCCTGGTGTTTTTATTAGGAGCAAAATCATGGCAAAGAAAGCGGCTCTATTATTGGCGGGGGTGTTATTTCTGGCGCAGGCAGCCGCCTGGGCCCAGAGAAACGTTATCGTGAACCAGTCAAATCAGATGCGGGGCGGCCGGATGGATCAATTTCGGATGGGCATGCAGATTAGTCCGGAGGAGATGTTAAAGTTTCTCAAAGGACAGCAATTTACCGAGGAAGCGCAAAAGCTGGAAGGATTGATGAAGGATCCCTCGAAGGGGCAGGAGTTGCAGCAGGAGCTGGGTCGGCTGAATCGGGTATATGGTATGGTGATTCGGCAGATGGAGTTTGATCCGGAAGGGGCCCAGAGAACCCTGGCGCGGATTAAATTGGAGACAGAGATCGAGAAATTCGCCCGGGAAGCCCGAACCGCCGCCGGCGCCGCCCAGACGGCCGCCCGGAAAAAACTGGCAAGTGAAGTAGGCAAGCTCTTCGATGCGGTCTTGGCGGAAGAGGAAATGCGGCTCCAGCAAATGGAAGAATTTATTCGCACCGGCGATATCAGCGCCTTTGGGGCTATGGGGGCAATGATGGGTCGGGCAGGCGGCACGGGCCGGGGCGCGCAAATGGGTATGGCAGGACAGATGAACCCGGAAATGATGAAACAGCAGTTGGCACAGCGCCGGGCGGATATTGCCGCCTGGAAGAAAAACAAGACCTTGATTGTCAATATGCACGTGCAGGAGTTGTTGCTGGATATCCCCCCCTTCCCGTGGACGCGGGGAGGAATGCAGATGATGCGAATATTTGAATAGACCGGACCGCCATCGTCAATTTGCGCGGTCGAGAATCGTAATTAGACATTCCATACCTCCCGCGAGAGCGGAGTAGAATGGCAATGATGCATATATTAGGTTCAGTGAGGAAAACTTATTGCAATTTTACAGAATGTGATTTCACAAGGAGTAAACTCATGGTAAAGAAAGTGACTTTGCTGGTAGCGCTAATGGCGCTAGGACTAATTTTTTGGCAGGTAATGGAGGCCGACGCGCAGAGAGCCGGCGGCCCCCAGAGGACGGGGATGCAGCGCGGGCAGGTGGATATTGCGGCCGTGATTCAATTTCTGAATCAACAAGGCCTTAAAGCCGAAGCCCAGCAACTGGCGGCGATGCAGAAGGATCCGGCCCAGGCCCGTCAGATGCAGGCGTTGGCGCAACGCTACAATTCCGTGATGCGGGATATGCAGCGGGATCCGGCGGCGGGCAAGCTGAGTGTGGAAAGGCTCAAATGTGAACTGGCAATTGAAAAACTGGTCCCCAAAGCCAAAGCCCAAGACGCTCAGGCCAGGAAGGATTTGAATGGAGAAGTCGGAAAACTCTTTGATGTGATTATCGCCCAGCAGGAAGCCCTTACGGTGGGCGAGCCGGCTCAAAGCCCCGGAGCGCAGCAGAGGACCGGCCGCGGCGCCGGAGATCAACAACGCAGGGGGGTGGGTCGCGGCATGACTCCGGAGCAGATCGCCCAATTAAAAGCCGATATCGCTCTCTGGAAGAAAAACAAGGCCGCTATTGTTAAAAGCCGGGTGGAAGAATTGATGCTGCCTTACCCCGGCTTCCCCTGGACTCAGACAACCGGATTTAGATTTTAGTCAAGAGTACTCGATCCTTTGAAGAGGAAGGTTGTCGTTAAACGAAGCCGCAAATAGTATCATTTGAATCACCGTAAAAACCATATGTGGCTGCGCCTGGATTACCGCCGCCCCTCTTTGTGGGCACGAGCTTCGCAGCCATGACGTAATGAGATATGCGGCGAACCTTCTTAGTCTAAGGCAATATGATGGCCCGGCCATTGCAAAATGGCCGGGCCTTTTCTCTGCCGAATAATAGCGTCCCGGCAAGAGATCAAAAGGGTCTCGGTATCCTCCCAGACCCACAATTGCTATTTATTTAACATCAAAATATCATCCAGCGCCCCAGGACGTAATTTTGCACCACGGTCAAGAGGATAAAAATGGGGATTAAAATGCCGATGCTGTAGATCATATATCCAAAAAAGCTGGGCATTTTGATGCCGCTCTGTTCGGCAATGCTTTTGACCATGAAATTGGGGCCGTTGCCGATGTAGGTGTTGGCGCCCATGAAGACGGCGCCCAGGGAAATGGCCACTAAAAGCTCCTGGGCGACGCGGGCGACCTGGTCGGGGCCGCCCAGGGTGGTGGCGGTTTCAAAAAAGACGACGTAGGTGGGAGCGTTATCGAGAAAGCTGCTTAAGGAGCCGGTGATCCAGAAAAATTTCCAGGGCACATCCAGGCCCATGTCAGGGCCTTTTTGATGCAGGATTTCAATAGGAACCTGCATGGTGATAAAAATGCCGATAAAGAGGGCGGCTACCTCGCCGATAGCGACGTAATTAAATTTATTTTCTTTGCGGATGCCGGTGGGAGTGGACATCAGAGAAAATGCCACAAACAATAACTGCATTATTTCACGCAGAAAATCGGGAACCACGGGCAGGTTTTTATCGGGGAAGATGTTGTATAAAAACGGTTTTTCCGGGATTAAAAAGGCCACCGAGAGGACCACGCCCAAAAGCCAGAGAAAGTTGATTTTCCCTCGCAGTTTCAGCTTCTGAATCTGGATCTCGTCGCGCTTGAGATCGCGGATGGCTTCTTTACGGTAGGCGATGCTGTCCCAGATATAATAAATGACAAGCAGGATCAACACGGTGCTCAGCCATTGAGGCCAGAGATTAAAGGTCCAGGGAAACGGCACGCCTCTGAGGTATCCTAAAAATAGGGGGGGATCGCCGATAGGCAAAAGGGAGCCGCCGATATTACAGACCAAAAAAATAAAGAATATTACGGTGTGCATGACGTATTTGCGTTCGCTGTTGGTATGCAGCAGCGGCCGGATGAGCAGCATGGCGGCCCCGGTGGTGCCGATGAAACTGGCGATAGCGGCCCCCACCGCCAGAAAGGCCGTATTGGTCCGCGGATGTGCCGGCAGGTCGCCCTGCAACCGGATGCCGCCGCTGATGACATACAAGCTGAACAACAAAACAATAAAGGGTATGTATTCAAAAAGGATGGCGTGCTCCAGCACCTGGTTGACCGCTACGAAACCACTGACCAGTTGCTTGGTTTCGTGGTCCACTACCCCCGGATGGATCAGCCAATAGTACAGGATAACCAATACCGACAATAACAGGGAAATGAACAGGCGGTTGCGGTTGTGTTCCCACCAGTGCTCCGTCTTTTTCAGCAGCGGCAGGATGGCGATGCACAACAATAACGCCGCAAAGGGCAGCACCGCCCACAGGGGGGGAATTTCGTAACCTTCGGCGCTCTCATGAACGCCGTGTTCCTGGGATTCCGTTTTTACGCCGGCGGCATCATGGATTTGTGGGTCTGTTTGGACCTGTTGGTCGGTGTGTTTTTCCCCGCCGGTCGCCTGCTGTGCTTGTTTATGACCGGATTGGTCCGGTAAGGTTTGATTAGTGCCTGATTCCGGAGGATTTTCCCACGCCCATGAAAATGAGCAGTTAAAAGCCAAAGTGGTTAGCAAAATAAGCCCCCCGACGGTAATTTTGATCATCAGGTTGTGATGGCTGTCTAAATCGTTCGGCTGCAGCATATTTTGCCTTTCTTCCTCGACGCCGGACCCCGTTTCGCGTACGTTATTTTCATAGCACAGGTCGGACCTATATGCAATTTGTTAAATTATCGACAATTAAGCATCGGGAAATTTACTAATTATAGGACCCAACCTGCCCTGGGGATATGTGGGCGGCCCAAAAAAGGCCCGGTTGGTGATTTTTGGATATGGTAATGTGGTTTTTTTGGAAACCTGGGCAAAAGCAGGGTTAAAATATTATTGGAAGGCCCGGCGGCAGACAAAATTTGGTAGGACCACCAGCCTTTACATCAAGGCCAAAACGTGGTATATTAAGGTGGTGGCAATGATCGTCGGGAAGACCTGCCATGAATACCGGACACATAGAGAGATGGCTTGCTAATATACAAGCCTTTATAATCTTTTTGATCTTTTTATTTATTGCTCTGGTGGTGGCAGTGATAATCTTTGCCTGCCTCAGAGCCGCTATGCGTGATAAATGTGCCGCCCGGGCCCAAGAAAGGGACCGAAAGGAAAAATTCCGACCGGACGGCACGGCTTACCCCCCTTTTGGTAGGGGTTTTTGTGATAATTGCAACGGGGCTTTCGATAAGGTATATTATTTGCCCTCGGGCATGAGGCTGTGCCCGGCGTGCTATCAGGCCTTTGAGAAGGATTGACCCACGGAAACTTGCCTGAAGGAGAAATTATGCCCGAAGTGAGCCTTATGGATATCAAAGTATATGCGGTAAGCGATGAGCGCAAACTCAGTATGCGCGATTTGCTAAAATTCTTTTATGAACATGGTTCTCTGCGTGTGTCAGATCTGCATCTCAAGGTGGGAGAACCTCCTACCTATCGCATTGACGGCATGCTCCAGAGAATGAAAGGCGCCGATTTGGACCGCCAGACCATGGAAACCCTGGCCCGCAGTGTCCTCGCGGAAGCCGAATGGGCCCTGCTCAGAAAGCAGCGGGCGGTGGATAGTTCTTATATCACCGACAATATGCAGTTTCGCATGAACTGTTTTTACGACAGCAATGGGCTGGCTTTGGCTATCCGGGGTCTCGAACCCGACCCGATCCCCTTGGAGGATATCGGTTTTCCCAACGGCGTCTGGAGTGACATCATCAATAAACAGTGGGGGTTGGTATTGCTCACCGGGATTACCGGGGCCGGCAAAAGCACCACCATCGCCTCCCTGATTAATCGTATCGCCGAGATCCATCCCTGCCGTATCATTACCCTGGAAGATCCCATCGAGTATCGTTTGAAAAGCAAAGCCGCCCTTATTTCCCAGCGCGAAGTCGGCCGCGATGTGCCGGGTTTCGCCCAGGGTTTACGCGACTGTTTGCGGGAAGATCCTGACGTTATCTTTGTCGGTGAGATGCGCGACCGGGAATCGGCTACCTGGACCTTAACCGCCGCCGAAACGGGTCATCTGGTGTTTTCCACCCTCCACACCCGCGATGCGCGCGGCACCATCACCCGGATTCTGGATATATTCCCCACCGATCAGCAGGATGAAGTCGCCTGTCAAATGTCCCTGGGACTGAGCCACATAGTTTCCCAAAAACTGGTGCCCCGGGCCGATGGGCAGGGCCGCGTGGTGGCCATGGAAATCCTCAATAATTCTTATGCCTTGGCCAATCTCATTCGCCTCCGTAAACTCGAGCAGGTCTATACCTTCCTGCAGACCCGCACCAAGGACATTTCCGAAGAACGGATGATCACCCTGGAACGCTCCCTGGCAACGCTGGTGGCCCGCAAAAAAGTCACCCCCCTGGAAGCGGAAAGATGGGCCAATCACCGCACCACTTTCCATGATGAAATGAAACGGGTTCAGGAGGAGCAAAAGGCGGTCGAAAAAGCGGCAGCCAAATCCGGAAGGCGGGCATGATTTATAGTAAGAACGCCGAAAAAAATTCGTTGTTTCTCTTGAGATGCCGCTAGGCGGACTGGTTAAAATATATTCCTCACTGCCTTCGGAATGAATACGATGGATCTCGTTATAGATTCTAAATGATGCTCTTCTGCGGAGAAATATTTTGAGATCCAAAGCGCATTTGCTCATATTTGTGGGAATAATGGCGGGGGCGCTGGCAGGGTTGATCTTAAGCAAATATGAGGGATCTGATGCTCAGGGCCGCGTTCTATATATACTGGACCTCTTCGGCAAGACGATTTTTATCGGCGCCTTGAAAATGATCGTGGCGCCTTTGATATTCTTTTCCATCATTGCGGCCATTACCAGTCTGGCCGACACGAAAGAACTGGGACGCATCGGGTGGAAAACGCTGGTCTTTTACCTTATGACCACCTCCATGGCGGTGGGGCTGGGGCTGCTTTTTGTGCACCTGATAAAGCCGGGTCATTCGGCCAATCGCCGCGAAATTCGCAAAAACTGGCAGCAGCAGCAGGTCCGCCTGCATGAAAAATATGGAGCGGCCGAGGCCAAAATTGAAGAGGCCAGAGATCAAAGCGCTTCCGCCATTATCAAAAGGAACCTGGAAAACATTATTATCAATCCCTTCCTGGCCCTGGCCCAATCGCATAGCCTGGGCATCATATTTTTTGCCATCCTTCTGGGGGTGGCCCTGATTGTGATCGGCCCCGAAGGGCATAAGGTCCTGCCCGTCCTCCATGGCCTGAATACGGCGATCCTGAAAATCACCGGCTGGATCATGGCGGGATCGGCGTTCTTTATCTTTTGCCTGGTGGCTTCCATCGTGGGCAGTGTCGGACCGGGGATTTTTAGTATGCTCTTTTGGTATATCGTCACGGTGCTGGGCGGGATCGCGGTGCACGTGGGCGTGCTGTTGTCGATAGGTTTTTTGCTGGGCAGGGTCAATCCCTTCTTCTTTTTGAAAAGCATCAAAGAGGCCTGGATGATCGCCTTTGCCACCCGCTCCACCGCCGTTACCTTGCCCGTTTCGATGGATAGCGTCCAGAATCGGCTCAAGGTCTCCGAAAAAGTCACGCGCTTTGTCCTGCCGTTGGGAGCCACGATCAACATGGATGGTACCGCTCTCTACGAGGGAGTGGCCGTCATCTTTCTGATCCAGTTGTTCGGGGGAATGCCCGGCGCAGAAATCACCCTCACGCCCGTGGCTACCATCTTAATCTTTTTAACCGCCGTGCTGGCCTCCATCGGCGCCGCGGCCGTGCCCGATGCCGGACTGGTCACCATGGTCCTGGTCGCCAACGCCGTGGGACTCTCCGTCGAATACATCCCCCTCATCTTTGCCGTCGATGCCTTTCTGGATATGTTTCGCACCTCCACCAACATGATGGGCGACTGTGTGGGAGCGGTCGTTATAAATAGGCTGGAAAAGTTTACCTAAAGCTATATTACGCGCGGCTGGGGCAGGGGTATGATAAATTTACCGCCGTATCCCTTGGCCTTGAGTTTGGGCATTACATCGTCGGCGATGTGCCAGGAAAGCATCAACGCATAATCGGGCGGGTCCTCAAACAGGATTGATTCTTCAATCACCGGGATCAAGGTCCCCGGCATGTACTTGCCGATCTTTGGCGAGCCCTTGACCTCCAGAACGTAATCAATGATCCCGTCGTCCAGGCCCACGTAGTTAATCAGCGTACTGGCCCGCGACGGCGCCCCGATACCATAAATCTTACCGCCCTTTTGTTTAATTTCCCCAAGCAGTTCATAAAGTTGCAGCTTGGAACGCACCACCCGCTGCTGGAAGGCTTTGAGTTTCTCCGTGTTAAGGGCCGCCGCCTTTTCCTCGTCGAGCATCGCCCCCACCGAAGGCTGAACGGCATAAACGCCTCTCCGGGCCGCATATACCCGCACCGAGCCCCCGTGCGTCGGTATCCGCCGGGCGTGGATAACCTCCAGACCATGCATCCCCAGCAGGTATTGCAGGCTTTGCAGCGAATAATACCGCAGGTGTTCATGATATATGGTGTCGTACTGCAGCGTCTCGATCAGGCTCATAAGATAATGGCTCTCGGAAATAAATACCCCTTTCTCGTCTAGTAATACCAGCAGGCTTTCTACAATGTCGTGTATGTTCTCGATATGGGCAAATACGTTGGTTGCTGTGATGATCCGGGCCGGTCCCCACCCGGCCTTCACTTTTTGCGCCGTTTCCTGATCGAAAAACGCTGTCGTGGTCGGTATCCCCCGCTGCCGGGCCTGCAGACCCCTATCGGTCGGCTCGATACCGTGCACCCGGTGCCCGCCCTCCTTAAAATTACTCAGCAGCGTCCCGTCGTTGCTGCCGATATCCACGACCAAATCGTCCGGCCTCAGTGGTATGATTGATTGGCATTCCTGATACAACTGGGCGAAATTGTCGCGCAGTATCCTGGTCGTGCCGCTGGTGTAGGGATACTCCGGCGGAAACAATATCTTCGGATCCACCGTCAGACCCAACTGCACCAACTGGCAGCGGCTGCAATATAACCACAGCGCCGGATATGCCGGCTGCTCCCGCGGCAAATGACCCAATGGCCGCATCTGGTTCACCGGCGGCTGATAACCCAGAAAAAGAACCGATCTCAATTCCGGATCGGAACATACCTGGCAACGCTCTACTAACACGCTCGATCCCGTCCCCGCCGTCAATTCCAAACTCGCTTGCACAACACACCTCCGTCACCTTTCAAAATAGCCCCCGACGTCAAGTCGGAGGGTAATTACCGAATCAATTCTTCAAAATAATGGGCCGGGTGCCATGGGTGCCATGCCCACGCTTACGCGGGCATGTTGTATCAACTACACTATATTTACCCAAAAACCTCTTAAACCACGGTTGCCTCACAAGCGTTTTCCACATACCACTGTGCCGTAAGCGCCAACCCTTGCTTAAACAAATACCGGGGCCGATACCCCAGCGCCATTAGCTTATTAATATCCGGACACCGCCGCCTCGTCCCGCCCGCCGCCGCCGCCCCCGGCTCAATCTCAATCCGCCTGCCGAAATATTCCGCCACCTCAAGGGCCGCCTGTTTAATCGTGATTTCTTCCGTCGTGCCGATGTTGTATATCCCCAAATGCTCCCCCTTCTCCAGCACCCTCATCAAACCATCGACAAAATCATCAATAAAAACAAACGCCCGCGTCTCCTCACCCGTCCCCTGAATCCCGAATCTTATGACCTCCCCCGCGCCTGACGTCTCAATTAGCCTTTGCATCCGAACGATAAATTGCGGAACCACGTGCTCAAAACCCATCGCCGGCCCGTACACGTTATGCGGCCGGAATATCAATACCCGCTCGAAAAACTTCCGCCCGTAGTGAATCGCCATGATCTCACTGATAATCTTGCCTCCCGCATACGAATAACGTGGATTCCGCACATCCGGTATCGACAGCTCCACCTTCTCATCCGTAGGCACCGCCGGCGGCGTCTGATAAACCTCCGAACTGCTCGCTAATATCAACTCCCCCACCCCGTTGTACCGGCACCCGTCCAGCACGTTGATCATCCCCCGCACCCCCACATCCAGCACCACCTCCGGTCGGTGGTAAAAATTCTCCGTCCCGTTCACAAACGCCAGATGACAAACCGCCTCCACCCCCCGCGCCGCTGCCAAAACCATCTGCCCGTCCCGCACGTCTCCCGCCACATACTCAATATCATCTCTCACCGCCGCCAGCCGCTCCTGCCCCCCGCGCGAACCGTCGTCCAGCACCCGCACCCCATGACCCGCCTCCACCAGCCGCTTCACCAGCGCTGACCCAATAAAACCGCCACCCCCCGTAATTAAATACTTCTTCTTACTCATTCACCCATTCACTCATTCACCCATTCACTCATTCACCCATTCACTCATTCACCCATTCACTCATTCACCCATTCACTCATTCACTCATCCACCCATTCACTTATCCACTCTTAAACTACCTCACCGGCACGCAGTTCGTCGGCAGGCCCGCCTGCACCTGCGGCCCTCTTCGCCCGTCTCTCCGCAGGTGCCATACCCCCCATAAAAACCACCTTAAATATTCCAGAAACCACGGCCCCAGCCTGAAGGTTGACTTGCCGCCGTACAGCCGATCAATGGAAATAATCGGCACCTCGCCCAACTTAAGTTGCATATACTGCGCCTTTCACCATGTCGCAGCCCTGCTCCATAAGTTTCAGCATCTCTTCAATCGCCAAAACCGGCCCCGCCTCGTCCGCCGCAAATATCAATATATATTCCCCCCGCGCCTCTTCGACGCCGGCGCGGATAGCGTTGATAACACCCGCTCCCAAAGTGTTGTGTATCCCCCGCAGTTGCGGCTGCTCCTCTCTCAGCTCCTCGACCACCGGCACACTGTCGTCGTCCGCGCGATCATAAATGAC
The DNA here is from genome assembly GCA_001303695.1 of Phycisphaerae bacterium SM23_30. Lineage (GTDB taxonomy): Bacteria > Planctomycetota > Phycisphaerae > Sedimentisphaerales > SM23-30 > SM23-30. Next base: position 520 of record LJUC01000021.1, on the reverse strand, counting down.
CAGCACCTCATAACCTACCTCCACCACCGCCTTGAGTATTTTCAACATGATCCGCAGGTTGAGCCCCTCGTTGCGCACCGGAATCAAAATGCTTAATTTTATCTCCCCCGCCGACCTCAGATGCGTATTATTCAAATCAATAAAATGAGGGGGTAATTCGTAACTAATTTGGCATACACAGGTTACACCCCCCGACTTTACGTCGGGGGCTAAATAAAAAGTCCCGCCGAAGGCGGTTAAGTTCTCACCTCTGATTTCTTCATTCGTCATTATAAAGCATCGGGTGGCGCCTCTCTGGCGCAGCCAGAGAGGTGCTTTGTCATGAACCGTCATTCCGACCGGCTGGCAGCCTCCAGCCCGCAGGGCTCGCCGATGGTCGTTGTCGCCCGGCCGCGCCTTGAACCCTTTTCCATAAATTCGCAAATGTTGCGGCATACCAGATCAATGTCATCTTCGGACAGTGTAAACGCCGACGGCAGCCACAGCGCCCGCTTCCCCTGCCGGGTGCTGTTGGGAAAAT
>LJUC01000191.1 GCA_001303695.1 Phycisphaerae bacterium SM23_30 | reverse complement strand
CAGGCGCCGCTGTTGTGGGAGGTATAGGGGATGCGAGGATCGATCAGGAACTGGTGGCGGGTGACGCCGAGGGGTCTTAATTGGCGATTTTGGCACTGGCGGAACAACTGCCGGGCCAAAAAACCGGTGCCGCGGCTGGCAGCGTTGTCGGTATCGTCAATGCCGATGAGGATGGTCGCCATAATAATTCAATCACCTGAAGTATTTTTGGGGGCTTTTATAAAACATACCGACTTTGATGTCAAGGTGCGTATTTGCCGCCTTTTTTGATCATCCAGATGGCGGAAGTCTTCTTAGATCGCCGGCTGTTTGGCAAGATCTTGGATCGTATTGATCGATTACGACATTTAGGATTCGCTTAGGAGTCGAATGGTGGTAGTGAAATGTGAATTAAACCAGGAAAACGGGAAAAATGTGTTCATAATTTTAGTCAAATCAAGAAGTTAGGGCAAATTTTGCCTTGATATTTCTTTGTAACATCCATGATTACTGGTTTTTTCCGTGAAGTCAGGTATAATAGTTTTATTATTGTTAGTAGAATGTAAAAGTTTTCACAAGATTTTGTTATTACAAGGCATAAGTTGAAAAATTCTTAACAGGTGGGAGATTATGAGACGAGTATTTTATCTATTTCTCGCAGTTGCTTTTTTAACCGGTTGCCAGGCGTGCGTTTCTCGCTCGGATACTTGGAAACCTGAACCAGCGAGCAAATCCCAAATAATTTTACTTGGCACGGGAACGCCGAACGCAGAGCCGGATCGGTCGGGGCCGGCGGCGGCGATAGTGGTTAATGGTATTTCTTACATAGTTGATTGCGGACCGGGGGTGGTGCGTCGGGCGCAGGGGGCCTATGAGAAATATGGTATAGAGGCGTTGAAGGCGTGCAATTTAAGGCGTCTTTTTATTACGCATCTTCATACGGATCATACGCTGGGTTATCCCGACCTGATATTTACGTGCTGGGTGTTGGAGCGGGAGGAGACATTGGAGGTATATGGTCCGCCGGGTACGGGAGAGATGACCGAGCATTTGCTGGAGGCGTATAAGGAGGACATAGAGGTGCGACTGGGGGGATTGGAGCCAGCCAATGCGGAGGGTTATAAGGTTAATATTCACGAGATCAAGGGCGGTTATATTTACGAGGATGAAAACGTGAAGGTGAAGGCGTTTAGGGTGAAGCACGGGGCCTGGGATTATGCTTTTGGTTACCGTTTTGAGACGCCGGGGCGGGTGATCGTGATTTCGGGGGACCGAGCGCCGGTGCCGGATATAGCGGAGGAGGCGAAAGGGTGCGACGTATTGATACATGAGGTGTATAGCGTCAAGGGCTTTCAAGGACGAGAAAAGATCTGGCAGGATTATCACCGGGGGGCTCATACCTCCTCGGTGGAAGTGGGGGAGCTGGCGAAGCGGGTTCAGCCGGGACTGGTGATTTTGACGCATCAATTGTTGTGGGGGGCCACGCCGGAGGAGTTACTGGAGGAGATCAGGCAGGTTTACGACGGCAAGGTCGTCTCTGGCAAGGATCTGGATATTTATTGATTAAGAGTGTATGAGTGGATGAGTTTTAATTCGGCTAAGAAGCAGAGAGGCAAGGAGGGATTAGCATAAGCTGTGCGATTCACAGACAAGGTTTCAATGTCACGTTCACTTCCCCGCGGCACCATCGTGGGGCCATTATTATTGATGTGTCTGTCCGTTTTTTCTTTTTTTGTGACAGGCCGTTTTGAAAAAATATTTAATGAATTCGAGGTGACTCTGCCACTGGTAACAAAAATTATGTTTAATCCCGCACTCCCCATTGCCACTTCATGTCTCGCGGTGGTTTTATTGCTCCTGACTTTTACCCCCAGGGGCAAATCCATCGGTTATCTATCCGTTACACTAGCTCTTGCGTACTTTATCTTGCTCATCAATGCCCTGTTCATCCCTGCGCTGTCTATGATAAAATCTTTTGAAAACAGTAGGTAATCTGCGTATGGATAAAAGATATACATAATAATACTTTCGTACCTGTTCGGTTTTATATTGTCTGATTTTTGCGGGTCAGGTGATTGATTATCAATATGATCTAGACCGATCTCGGATTTATTTTTCAAAGACTCGATTTGCTCATCCAGAGATTTAATCTGTAATTTTAATATTTCGATTTCCTTACATTTGCCCCCATAATGGAAAACAGCCGGGATGATAATGATGAGTATGCCTATGAACCATTTGAAATCGTCAGAGAGACCGAATTTTTGATCTCGAGAAATCGAATATCCAAGTTGCTGTGAATTTTCACCAACAAATGACTTATGGATTTTTAATTTTCTTTTAGACATCATCTTTCACCTCTGCCTGACTTAGAGGATTACCAAAAACTCATGTCGTTCGGTGATAAGAAAGATCATTCGGCTTTCAGGAGTATTTACCGCCTTAGATGATATTAGGTCGAATCTACATATTAAAACCGAGCATCACCGGAATTGTTGTATTTTGCCATTATAAATATCCAATGTTTTTGTTATATACAAAACAACACAAAAGGCGATAATTTATACTATTGAACCGCGAAGAATTAACTAAACACCATACCATAGAAATAATGCTGCTTTCGGGCTCAACGCACCCCCAAACACAGTTTGAGGGCGCCTCCCTGTTTAATTAAATATTCAATTGTCAAAAAAATTTATTATGGGTACTTGCTGTGAGGATAAGAGCGAGGTATGATGATAACGTAAATAATGTATGTAAAGTAATAATAGTCCGCATTGGGTCGCCTCCTTATGGTGGTGACAGATGCGTTTAGTAAGTGGGTCGGCGCCCTATGAAAGCCAGCCGGTCCACTTATTTATATGCGCAGAAACAGTTATTAAATCGTCCAGAAATTTTCTACTTTATTACTACTCTGAAACCATCGAAAAATCAAGTCAATTCTCAGTTTTTTACCGACATATCGAGATATTATATTGTATATAAAAAACATTAATGCAATGGAAAATTATAAAAATTCTTTTCCACAGATATCAGTTAACGGTAAATAAAAGGGTTACAACCGAAAAAAAGGGGTTACCCACATTTTTTGCACCATATAGGTAACGTAATTATTAACTTTTGTGTTCGATTTAGTCATCCCGGCCGGTAATATTTTAAAAATATTTTAACTTTTTTTCAGATAATATTTAAAATGAAATCCGATAACTTCGTTTAGCCCTCTATTATTACCCGGGAACGTCCATTTCATCCCCCCAGCGAGCCATTTTGTCCCTCTTAAAAATTAAAAACAAATTTGAATAACCTAATCACCGTCTTTTTCTATTAGAAAGTATTATTTCTTAATAATAGAGATATCAGCACCCATATCAAAATACTCGTATATATAACGTGGAGGCCTATTTGCGTACTTTTAGCTGATAGACATATTTGTGGCCGATTTCATGAAATATACCCCACCGTTGGCTGGGATCCACGCATCTACGGTAGGTTTTGTTATCCCTTCAGGGATTGGCAAATCCCAGATACATGGGCAGATTATAGATTCCCGGATCGGTCTTGTCGGCCGCAAACATGATAAAAGTTTCGTTGGGCCGCTCTTCGATTTCCATCTCCGCCACCGCCGGTCCCATGCCACGGATATTGCCCGAAAAAGAATCCTTCAGCAGGTCCTGACCGGTGCCGTAGAGACCCTGGGCTTTGGCCAACTCCATCCCCGCCTTGTGGAGCGCTTCACGAGGAAAAGGATCAGTTACTAAAAAATCTCGCATCAGGTCTGTCGGGAGTCCTTTCCGACGTATTTGCCGGCTCAAGCGGCAATATCATAGAGTTCTTCGGGAACATTGAGATCGATGATAACGTTCTTTATTCCAAAGGTAAAATCACCGGCTATCTCAGGTCACAGGATCAGGCCGGACCGGCACACAGGATCAGCAAAGCCCAGGCAGGGGGATATTGTAATTGAAGAATGTCCACTTTCTTACGGTGGGGCATTGAAAAAGGGTATCGTCTTTAGGGTATTTTCCGGGTATATGATTGCGCCAGGGATTCATGCCGATCAGGGGGGGCAGCAGATCGACCCAGCCGTAGTAGTCGGCCCGGTCGGCGGCGGTCAAGGGCGTTTCGTCGCCGCGCCGGTCCAGTCCGTCGATGTGGGGGAAAAAATCGCCATTTTCCTGGGCATATATGGTAAAGGCCAGGCTCCATTGACGCAATTGGCTTTGACAGACTATTTGCCGGGCCAATTTCCTGGATTGGCCCAGAGCCGACAGGATGATGCTTAACAACAAGCTTATAATACCGATGACAATAATTAATTCGACCAGGGTAAAAGCCCTTCGAGGTGAGCAAATGAAGCAGGACCGATATGCATAGCCAAACATATCGGTATTTAAAATTAAATGTTTATAATTATTCATAATCGGAATTTTTTGTCTATCTGAAGTCTTTTCTGGGGCTTCTATAAACCATACGTACGTTGTTGTCAAGGGTGGCGTAGTTGACGCCTTTTTTATACCAGAAGTGGGGTGTGGGTCGGCCGCGGAACCAGCTGTCGGAGATGACCCAGGTGTCAGGGTGCATATCGCTGCGGAGTCGTCGGGGCCATTTGACGTCCCAGCGCAAGAAGGCGCTGATATCGCGGTTTTCGGTGGATTTTTCGCAGGAATAATAGAAGTAGCCGATGACGCCGGCATCGAGATTTTTGCGGGAATAGGTTAGTTCGGGCCGGTCTTCGCTGGGGCAATAGAAGTTTTCCGGGTCGCTGAGATAGTGACCGAGGGTAAGGGCGTTAATCAGCCAGGTGTGGGGATTAGGGACGTTTTGGTAGCCGGGTCCGAGCCGGGCGACGACGGGCAGGGAGGAATTATGGTCGTCGGCGTAGAGGTTGCAGGCGAGGGCGACGTTGCGGAGGCGGGATTTACACATAGTAAGGTTGGCCTGATCGCGGGCGCGGCCCAGAGCGGGCAGCAGGATGGAGAGCAGGATTCCCAGAACGGCGATGACGACCAGCAGTTCAACGATTGTGAAGGCGTTGGAGCGGCGATTCCGGGGGTGGATCACCCCCGGCATAAAGCCGGGGGCTAAATCGTGTTTTTTCAAGATGTCAGGCATCAATAATAACCTGTCGGTCAGGGGCATTAAATATCATCCTTCAGCGGCGCTGGCGGCGGTTTTTCCGGGCGGGCCAAGGGCCCGGGCTGCCGAATTTCAGGGCGACCGATATGTACGGTCGAACATATCGCGGATAATTTACCCTTTGGTCGGGGCGATGTCAAAAGTATTTTGGGCGGAAAATTAAAGTTGTTTAAGGGCCGGTCGGGGCCTGAAGGCATAAAATGGGGGAAAATTTCGTTGCTTTTTGGGGTTTGACGATATAATATAGAGGTTTATAAACAGCTTGAGTTTAGCGGAACAGGCCTTTGGGGGTATTTTAGGTGAAATGACCAACAACAAGCATGTCAGCATAAATTTGAATATTCGGGGGATCGGGCAGTCGCCGACGCTGGCCATTAATGAGTTATGTCGGCAGTTGCAGAGCAGGGGGCGGACGGTATATCGCCTGGGGTTGGGTCAATCGCCTTTTCCGGTGCCGCAGCCGGTGGTAGAGGCCTTAAAGATGCACGCCCACGAGAAAGACTATCTGCCGGTGATGGGTCTGGAGTCGTTGCGGAAGGCGGTGGCGCATTTTCACCGGCTGAAAGACAACGTGGATGTACGCGCCAACTACGTTTTGATCGGTCCCGGCAGCAAGGAATTGATGTTTTTACTGCAACTGGTTTATTACGGGGATATTATTCTGCCGACGCCCTGCTGGGTGTCGTATGCCCCGCAGGCGCGGATTATCGGCAGGCATATAAAATATGTTCATACCAGCTACGACAACAAATGGAAATTAACTGCGCACCAGCTGCGGGGGTTTCTGTCGCGGGAGAACGACTATTATAAGCCTCGTTTGCTGGTGTTAAATTATCCGTCCAATCCGGACGGCGGCACCTATGGGGCCGAAGAGCTGGAAAAGATAGCGAAGATTGCCCGGAAACACGAGATGCTCATTCTTTCGGACGAGATCTACGGGCAATTGCATTACGAGGGCAAGCATGTATCGATAGCGCGATTTTATCCGGAGGGTACGATAATCAGTTCGGGCCTGTCGAAGTGGTGCGGGGCGGGGGGCTGGCGGCTGGGGACCTTTGCGTTTCCGCCGGCGGCAGATTGGCTGATGAACGCCATGGCGGCGGTGGCCAGCGAGACCTATACCTCGGTGAGCGCTCCGATCCAGTATGCGGCGGCCCGGGCGTTTGTGGGGGGTATCGTAATCGAGCGTTATCTCTGGCACGTGCGGCGGATCTTATCCTGTATAGGCCGACAGAGCACGAAGATTTTGCGCAAAGCGAGAATAAAGGTCCATGCGCCGGCGGGGGCTTTTTATCTTTTTCTGGATTTTTCCCGGCTTTCGGAAAAACTGAAAAAGAGAAAAATCACCAACAGCACGTCACTTTGTAAAAAATTATTGAAAGAGACGGGGGTGGCGATATTGCCGGGCGAGTCTTTTCAGCGGCCGGCGGAAGAATTGACGGCGCGGGCGGCTTTTGTTAACTTCGACGGGGCCAAGGCCTTGGCGCTGAGCGAGACCATTCCGCTCAGTGAGAAGCTGCCGGAAGATTTTGGCGCTACCTGTTGCACCCCGGTGTTCGAGGCGGTACAAAAGATAGCGGACTGGGTCAATCAAGAGGCCTCAGCGTCGGCCGGCCCGCCAGGCGCGGGCAAAGCAGGCAAAATCAGTCAGGTTAATCAACCCGTCGGGGTGTAAGTCGGCGCGGGGCAGCCAGTGGGGATTATCATTTTCCTGGAGCCAATGGGCGGAGAGAGTGTATAAATCGCACAGGTCCACGATTCCGTCGCCGTTGAAATCGGGTTTGAGGGGGATGACCTCGAAGGTGGAGACAGGTTCCAGGGGATCATTTTTATCGATCACGGCGCGGTTGGTATGCTCGATGTATCCTGATCTATGGATGTAGATGCTAAAGGCGGCGGGGGTGGTGAGATTTTCAAATTGATAATAGACGGCAACGGCGCCGCCGTTGGGATTCAGGATGACGTTGTCGGCGAAGAGGGCGGCGACCATGCCGTCGTTATAATCATGGCGGGGGCTGTTGGGGTCGAAGCCCCAGGCGTAGCCGTCGGTGTCGAAGGCGGAGGCGAGCGGTTCGGAACAGGGATCGGTGAGGGAATAGTGACCGGAGGGACGCTGGGTGTCGTATTCGGGGTGATGGTAATAGACGAAATCGCCGGGGCCGAGAGCGGCGTCCCACTGGTTGGGTTCGTGGGCGCTGAAGGAAAAGGCGAAATCGTCGGGCAGATCGTCGGCATCGACGGCGACGACCAGGGTGAACTCATAATAGATCCAGTCGCGGCCGTAATTGCAGACTTCGAAGCCGTCGCGGGCGGCGTGGGAGTATAGACGTCCGGTGGTCTGGTTTTGGTATTTGAATCGAGCGGCCTTTAAGCCGCGGGCCTGTCCGGCCTTGGGGCCGGTGACGTCGGTGTCTTTGAAGCGGATTTCAAAGGCCTGGTTGGCGTTGGCGGGGCGCATGTAGATATGTTCGGTCTGGCCGATCCAGGAGTCGTCGATGAGGGCGTCCCAGGGCCGGTTGGGCTCGGCGGGCCGGGCCGAGGCGTTGGGGGCGAGCAGGGGAAAGAAGATCGCGGTCCATATCATCGAAAAAGCTATCGCATTTCGGGGCATTTTCCTATCCTCCAAAAAAGGTACGGCGTAATTTTTATCAGGCGGTTTTGCCTTCGGCGGCCGATATGCACGGTCGAACATATCGGTAGTAATTTAAGGCCCCGCGGCGGGGTTGTCAAATATTAATCGGGAAATTTTTTGGCCGCTGAAATTGAGGGATTTTTTAGCCGCTAATAAGTAAGAATATCCTTTTTTTACCGTAAAAGTAGTACTACAACGCTACAGAGATAAGGA
>LJUC01000190.1 GCA_001303695.1 Phycisphaerae bacterium SM23_30 | reverse complement strand
ATACCCTTACTTACCAAGTACCGGAATCTACGCCTCCCGATGAAGCCCGTAACTTCCTGACAAATCTACATAAAGAACATGGTTACACTCTATTATTGCACTCTATTTATGATCCCAACCAGGTTTATAATGACAAATGGCAAGAGAAAACGGAAATTATCAACCAGGATCCTGTCCTGTTTAAATCGTATAGCCAGAACTGGCTGAAAATTGACTCTGGTATCCTTATATCTCACTTATATGTTTTTTATTCGTGGAAAAATGGTAAATCCCAGTTCGCTTTGGTTTCCCATGATGTTAGAGTTAGTGAACCGGCCGAACGAATTCAGGCTTATGCCGCCATGCATCCGGAAGAATTTGATCCAAACCAGCTTGAACAAATCGAAAATCTCCGATTGCCCCCTCTAGAGGACACTCCTAATCAAACAGATAAATTCGATACTAGATAAATTACTTCTCAATCTGAATGTAAATATTGAATATTCTTGCGATTTAATAGCTGAAGGAAATGCTGTTGCCAGAGAAGAGCTGCATCCTGAGAGAAGAGCTGCATCCTGAGACGCATTTTGTTCGCGATCTTAAGTTCGGTTAAATCCGGCTAAAGGTGTCTGACTCATTCACCCATCCGCTCGTCTATTCATCCACCATTTTCTTAATTCGCAGCAGTTCCGCCACCGACCAGGCCTGGGCGATGCAGCCTTTGGGGGTATGGGGGTAATCGCCGTCGAATATCTCCGAGACGCTGCCCAGACAGCCGTCCTCGCTCAGATGCTCCAGCAGCGGCTGAATCATCTCGGCGACCTGCTCTTTGGCATGGGGGCTGAAGCGGTTGACCTTCAGGTAGGCCTCGGCAAAGGGGCCCATCAGGTAGGCCCATACCGTCCCCTGATGGTAGGCGCTGTCTCGCTGAAACTGATCGCCCTGGTAATGGCCCTGGTAGCGGCCATCCCGGGGGCTCAGGCTGCGGAGCCCAAAAGGCGTCAGCAGATTTTCGGATACCGCCGTCACCACCCGGTTTTGCTGGAAGGGGCTCAGGGCCGAAAACGGCAGGGAGACCGCAAAAATCTGATTGGGTCGAATAGCCTCATCGATCCCGCCGTCGGGGAATACGCAATCATTCAGGCACTGAGTCCGTTCGTTCCAAAAGAGCGGCGCAAAATGCCGGGCCGCCTTATCGGCCATCTTTTTATAGCGCTGCCGGTCGGATTTTCGCGAGGCGGCTTGAGCCATGATATACAGGGCATTAATCCAGAGGGCGTTCACCTCCACCGCCTTGCCGTACCGCGGCGTAAAGGTCACCCCGTTGCATTTGGCATCCATCCAGGTAAGCTGGGTATCGGCATCGCCGGCGGCGATCAGGCCGTCGGTATCGGCGTGGATATTAAATCGGGCGCCCGCCGAGTAGGCCGAGATGATCTCCCGTATCAGCGGTTGGAACTTTTTCCGAAATGCCGTCTTGTCGCCGGTTGCCTGCAGATATTGATACACCGCGTTGATAAACCATAAAGAGGCATCGACGCTGTTATAATGGGCCGCCCTGCCGTACTCGTCGAAGCGGTTGGGGATCATCCCCTGATCGACAGCCGAGGCAAAGGTGGTCAACACCTCGCCGGCCAGGTCAAATCGCCCCGTCGCCAGCAGCAATCCCGGCAGCGAGATCAGGGCATCCCTCCCCCAGTCGGCGAACCAGTGAAAACCGGCCATAATGCTCGCCGAATCGCGACCCTGACCGATGCGCCTGCGGACCATAAACTGGTCGGCCGCTTTTATGAGCATCTCCTGCTTTTCATCTTGCGCCCCGGCCCGAGAAATTAAATGCTCATTATGCCGGCGAATTTCATCGATAATTTCATCCACGTTAAAATCCAGCGGCCCCGGGCGCTCCAGCCCGGTAGTGGCATGGGCAATCAGCGTTACCTGACCGGGACAATCCACCTGGGCCGTGAAAGATCCCGGCGGCCAAACGTCCTCATAGTCATCCTGACCCCGCCGCGTCTCCTGACGATAACGCATCGCGTACCACCAGTCGCTGCCGGGGGAAAATTTGGCCCCCTCACAATACAGGTGAACGCTCGGTCCCGACGGGTCCAGCACCCGCACCGTTACCACTTCGCCATCCCGTTCCACATTCAGGCTGTTGGACGACGACTGCAAACCGTGAAAATCCCGCATCGCCAACAGCGGCATCAGGGAAAGCCCTGCCTTTTGCCGGGGACCGGAAAATTCATAACGAACGATCAGTAGATCCTCCTCCATATCCAGATAAATCGATTTCTCGACCGTAATCTGACCCAGTTGGAAGGTGAAATGGACCCCGTTGTCCCGATAAAAGTGTTCCAGATAGCGGTAGCCCTGGGGATGGAGCCGATCGGAAAACTCGAAATTGGCCAATTCAAAGCTCTGTCCCTCGACGGTAACCGTCTCCAGAATATTGCTGAGCATCACCACCCGACCCACCGGCGGCGTAAGCGCCGCCACCAGCAGCCCGTGATAGCGGCGGGTATTACAGCCGATGACCGTCCCCGAGGCGTAACTGCCCCGCCGGTTGGTCAGCAGCCATTCCTTTTCCAGCAGGCTGTCCAAATCTGTAAGGTCAATTCGCACCGTTGCATTATAACCTTCAAGTTCGGCGATTCCAGTCATGATGGTACTCCCGAAATATTTTGCCCCGGTCGGCGGGGCCTCTCACTCGTTGTTTCCCTATCGGATAGTTACTCTCCACGCACCGACCATAATATTATCGGTCGTTACCGGAATTATCCCTTAGTCTTTATTCACCCCGGGCCAAAAGCCTGGCCCGGCCGGCCGGGCCGTTCCGTCGAAATATCAACACCGCGTTGATTTTCAGTTATTGGTTATCAGTTTTCCGTTGCGTAATACCTTTATGGACGCTTTTAATTGCCATAAATATCTTAAAGCCAATAGCTTAGAACACTTATCCTCTTTTTCGACATCTTTAAGTTAATCCTTCTGCTTGCCTTTTGAGCGGGAAAAAGTTACAAATTTCAGTCTTAATGGGCGATGCCAATACCTTATATATTGATATTTATTGACCGGACTTTGGCAAAACATTTGTAAGGTTCCGGCAAAATTGAAGTCAGGCATACTTGGAAGAGAAAAAATTGTTTTTTTCATTTTTCTTTTCAAACGGTAAATTCTTATATGACAGATTATTGCAGCATTATTTAAGAAAATCAGGAAAAAGATTTTCTTAAATAATAAATGCCTAACTTCAATTTTGCAGGAGTTATAAAACTTTAGTTATTGAGGAGAAGACATGGAAGATATCAAATTTAATCTGAATGCCGGCCAACTGGTGCGATCTCTCAAAAAGCAGCCCGGCGCTTTCACCTTCCAGGATATTATTGAATTTGTCAAGGCCCATTCCGTACCTGTGATCCATTTGAATCACGTCGGCGGCGACGGTCGGCTCAAGACCTTAAGTTTCACCCCTCGAGATGAGAATCACCTCAGACAGATCCTTCAATGGGGCGACCGCATCGACGGCTCCAGCTTATTTCCCTACATTGATCCCGGTAACAGCGATCTGAATATCAGGCCCCGGCCCCAAAGCGCCTTTTTGAATCCTTTTACCGAGATAACCACCCTTAACATGCTCTGCAATCACTATGACGTGCGGGGCCGCCCTTTGGACATCGGCCCGGAACATATTGTCAGAAAGGCCCATCAGCATCTCACCGAAGTGACCGGGATATCCTTATATGCCCTTGGCGAGCTCGAATATTACGTCTTTTACCAGCCCCAGGATAACATGTACCCCGCCAGGGCCCAGAAGAATTATCACGAAAGCAAGCCTTTCGCCAAGTTTGACGATATGAACGATGAGATCCTCCATCTACTGACTTCGCTGGGCGTTCGCGTCAAATACGGTCATGCCGAGGTGGGGGCCATTACCCTGACCGACGGCACCCGCCTGGAGCAATTTGAGGTGGAGCTCGATCTGGAACCCATCGAGCTAATGGCCGATCATCTGGTTATCGCCAAGTGGATCATCCGCAATGTCGCCGCCCAGTACGGCGTGGAAGTCACCTTCGCGCCCAAGATCAGCATCGGCCAGGCCGGCTCCGGCCTCCACATACATCTGGCCGCCGCCAAGGACGGCCAAAACCTGCTCCAAGAACCGGACGACACCCTCAGCGATACCGCCCGCCGGATCATCGGCGGCCTGGCCCAATTGGCCCCCAGTCTCACCGCCTTCGGCAATACCAATCCCACCTCTTATTTGCGACTGGTGCCCAACCAGGAAGCCCCCACCTGCATCTGCTGGGGCGACCATAATCGCTCGGTGCTGATCAGACTGCCGCTCAGTTGGAAAAACATCATCCAGACCGACCGCTCCGACCACGATGCCCATCTCGCCCGGCAAAAGCAGACCATCGAGTTTCGTTCGCCCGACGGCTCGGCCAATGTCCATCTTTTATTAGCCGGCATCGCCGTCGCCGCCCGCTATGGTCTGACCAGCGACGATTCCCTCCGGTGGGCCCGGGATTGTTATGTCGATATCAACATCTTCGCCCGCGAGCATCAAGACGTCTTAAACCGCCTTGAAAGCCTCCCCCACTCCTGCGCCGAATCCGCCGACTGGCTCGAAAAACAGGCGCATATATACCGACAGGGCGAGGTCTTCAGTGACCGGTTGATTGAGGGGGTGCTCCGGCAGCTCCGCTTGTTTCACGATCGCGATCTCAACGAGCAGCTCCAGAACGACGAGCAAAAAGCCGAGGCTTACATCAAAAGCTTCCTCCACTGCGGCTGAATTCGTTTTTTTTAAGTTTGTTCTAAATCTCGATTATGGTTAATATATTAACGAAAAGTTAGAAAAATTCGGGAATCACCTGTTTATCCGATCAATGGGCCCGGTAAAAAAATTTATGAGCGCGAAAAAAGGGAAAAGGTTAAAGGACTTGGCAACTCAATCATCTTTACCGATGGAAGCAGACAAGTTGGTTCGCAACTCATGGAAATTTGCACAAACCGCAAAAAATGAGGAAGAGCTGCGGATAGAATTTGAAAAGGAACTTGATCCGTTACTCAAAGTTCTTGATATTCCCACCCGGCCCCGTTACGAGCGGCTAAGCGCTAAAGCTAAAACTATTTTTCATGGTCGTCCGGACGCCGTTCATGGACAGGTCATTATTGAGTATGAGGCGCCGAATACTTTTTCCTCGCCGCGGGTGGTTAAACACGCTTATAAACAACTGAAGGATTATATATCCGCGGAGCTTCAAAGTATCGAAGCCGGCCCCCGGAGCAGGTTTAATCATATGGTGGGAATTGGTTTCGACGGCGTTTCAATTTTTTTCGTGCGATATCGGGGGCCTAAAGACGCCAAAGTAATAAAAATAACAGATAAATATTTTATATGTAACGGCCCCTACCCTTTTAATTCGGAAAGCGCCCTGTCTTTTTTGACGTATTTGCGCGCTTTGGCGCGCGTGCCGCTCACCGCCGAACATTTAGCCGAATGTTTTGGACCGTCAGGCGATATTGCTCCTCAGGCGGTCTCGGCTTTGGCGGATGCCCTGAAAAACTGGAGCAATGCCCGGGTTGAGGTCTTTTTTAACGAGTGGAACCGTTTATTTGGAATAGTATATGGCGCACAATTCAATAAGCAGTCCCAAGGAAAAAGCCAGGCCCTAACTCAGCTTTATCAAGTAAGCAAAAAGGTAAATTTTCAAACGCTGCTTTTTTGCGTCCATACCTATTTCGCCCTCCTGATGAAACTTATCGCCGCCGAACTTATTACTCTATACGAAGGCTCCTTGAGTTTTTCTTTTTCCCATAAAATAACACATGCTTCTTCGGAGCAGCTGAAGGCATATTTATTTGATATTGAGGATGGAGGCGTTTTCGCCCGAAAAGGTATTACGAATTTCTTGGAGGGAGATTTTTTCCGTTGGTATCTGGAGGCGTTTTCTTCTCCCCGACTGGAAGAAGCCGTCAGAGCGATAACCAGAGGATTATCGGAATTTGAACCGGCCACCACGGCTATTGACCCGGATTCCACCCGTGATTTATTGAAAAAATTATATCAGTACCTGGTGCCGGAGGCAGTTCGGCATGACCTGGGAGAATACTACACTCCCGATTGGCTCGCCGAACTGGTTCTTAACGAGATTAGATATAATGGAGACACCCGCAGGCGTATTTTAGACCCTGCTTGCGGATCGGGAACTTTTGTTGTTCTGGCTATCCAGAAAGCAAAGGCATACGCCCAAAAGCAAAAGGAACCTGCTCAGGAAACCATCAAGCGAATTATCAATAACATCTGTGGTTTTGACCTTAATCCTCTGGCGGTTATTGCCGCGCGAACTAATTATCTTTTTGCCCTGGGCGACCTGGCCCGTCGGTTGCCTTCCTTGGAAATCCCCGTTTACCTGGCCGATTCCGTGTTATGGCCGGAAAGAGGCGGCCAAATGCTGTTAAGAACGGCCGACGCCGTGGAAGTTCATACCTCGATGCAGACCTTTTTGGTGCCCAAAATCTGGGTGGACGCCAAAGGTTTTTTAATGAAAAAAGCCGCCCCCTTGGTGGAAAAGTTTATTAGAAATAAATTTACTCCCGACCAGGCTCTGAAAAGATTAACAAAAGCAGGTTTGGTCTTTGCCCCCCATGAAAAGATAGTAATTGATTTTTATGAATCTCTTTTAGAACTGGAGAAAGAAGGGAAAAACGGCATTTGGGCCCGCTTTCTCAAGAATATTTTTGCCCCCATGATCGCCGAAAAATTCGACTTTGTCGTCGGCAATCCTCCCTGGATACGATGGGGTTATCTGGCCGAAGAATATCGACAGGCAACGCTGCCCATGTGGAAAGACTACGGCTTGTTTTCCCTCAAAGGACACGCCGCCCGTTTGGGAGGCGGGGAAAAGGATTTTTCCATGCTTTTTACTTATGCCGCCGCCGATTACTACCTCGCCCAAAATGGGAAATTGGGATTCCTTATCACCCAGGAAGTCTTTAAGTCCAAAGGGGCCGGGGAAGGTTTTCGTAAATTCCGGCTCGGTAATGGTGATTCCTTAAAAGTTCTACAGGCTCACGATCTGGTCACCGTCCAGCCCTTTGAAGGCGCCGCCAACAAGACCGCGGCCATCTTTATTAAAAAAGGCCCGCCCACCGAATATCCCGTTCCCTATACCGTCTGGAAAAGAAAAAAAGGCGTCGGCCAAATCTCCACCGGCGCCAATCTTAAAGAGGCTCGATCTAAACTCGAAAAAGTCAAGTTGACCGCCCAACCCATCGGTGGTCCCTCGGGCGCCTGGCAAACCATTAGTGAAAAACAAAAAAATTTGATACGCCTGCAAGGAGAAAACCACTACCTGGCAAGAAGGGGGGCCAGCACCGAACCTTATGGTGTTTTTTGGCTGGAGATCGAGCAGGTTATGTCCAACGGCGACCTCCTTGTTCATAACCTTCCCGAAAAAGGCAAACGAAAAATCCTTTCCGTCCAGGAACGCATCGAAAACGACCTGGTTTTCCCCGCCGTCCGCGGACGAGACATCGAAAAATGGAACGCCTCTCCGGGTATTTATATTCTTATGAGCCAAAATCCTCAAAAAAGTGAACCTTATTCCGAGGATCAAATAAAGAATCAATGGCCTCGCACTTATACTTATCTTACCCGGTTTAAAGATATTTTACTGTCTCGGGGCTCAAAAGTAGTAAGGCAGTTTGCCGAACGCACGGCTTTTTATGCCATGTTTGGAATTGGAGATTACACCGTCGCCCGTTATAAAGTAGTCTGGAAACGGATGGCTAATGATTTGGTCGCCGCCGTGATCTCGCAATTTAAAACGCCTTTTGGATTCAAAACTATAATTCCCACCGACACGACTTCTTTGTTTGCCGCGACGAATGAAGATGAAGCGCATTACTTATGCGCTGTAATTAACTCAAAACCCGTCCGGGATTTTATCCGATCTTATTCCGCGGCGGGCCGGGGATTCGGGGCCCCTTCGGTAATGAGTCATTTGGGTTTGAAGAAATATGATGCCGGAAATCAAAGGCATCGGCAACTGGTTCAGATTTCAAAAACTCTCCATAAACTAAAAAACGACCATATTATCGAAAAGATTAATATATTGGAAAATGAATTGGATGAATTAGTTCTCCGGCTGTTTAATATTTAAGGTGAATTAACTATACATAACTTACCTGCCATCGCCATCATCGGGCCCGGTAGAGTGGGGACCGCCATCGGCATTCTGGCCGCTCAGCGGGGCTATACCGTTGCCGCCGTGGGCGGTCGAAACCAAAAGAAGGTCGCCGCCGCGGCCTGGCAGATCGGCCCTGAGGTTAAAGCCACGACCATCCTGCAGGCCGCCGCCGCCGCCCGGTTGGTCCTCATCAGCGTCTCTGATGATGCCATCGTCCGCATCGCCGAAAATCTCGCCCAAAACCGGGCCCTTACCCCGCAGGCGGTGGTCGTTCATTTATCCGGCGCCCTCTCCAGCGACATATTGAATGTCGTCCGCGATC
>LJUC01000020.1 GCA_001303695.1 Phycisphaerae bacterium SM23_30 | reverse complement strand
AGATGAACGTGAATTTCTGTCTTCATGAAAGGTGATCCATCAATGATATCCGATACTGAAATCAGCAAATATCAGGAAGAGAATTTGATATTCAAGAAGCAGATTGAGGAACGGTCAGGCAAAACCGTCGAACAGCTTTATGCGGAAAGAGACAAGCGAGCCAGGGATGCAATTGCATTAAGAGAACCTGACAGAGTCCCTTTTTCAGTTTTGATCGAACCCAATGCCTATTCCGGAATTCCCAAATCGGCCTCCTACTACGACCCTATCGCCCTTAAACGGACGATGCGAAGAATGGCCGTGGACCTGGAGCCCGATATGTGCGAGGCGGGATTCCCGTCCTGCGGTGCTGCCATGACGGAATTGGATATCAGAAACTTCGTATGGCCGGGCGGACCGAAACCACCCGATTATGGATTCCAGTTCATCGAACGCGAATACATGAAGGCGGACGAGTATGACATGTTCCTGAACGACCCATCGGGATTCATGATCCGCCGCTACCTTCCCCGAGTGTACGGCGCCTTGTTGCCTCTGGCCAAACTGCCTCCCTTGGACAGTATGTTCATGGGGCTTGAGTATTTGACGCCGCTTTTTGCCAGTCCGGAATTTCTCGAAATGGCCGGACATCTCGCCGAGGCCGGAAGGCATGTTGAGGAGTTTCGAAAAGCCGTTGGCGATACTTTTGAAGAGCTGGCCCAACTGGGCTTTCCTCCATTTGCCGGGTTCGCTCGCGGCGGAGTGGGCGGAGCGCCCTTTGATACTCTTACGAGCTTCCTGCGAGGTATGAAAGGCTCGATGCTGGATATGTACCGTCAGCCCGACAAACTGCTCCGGGCCTGTGAGTTGATTCTGGAAAGGCGTATCGCTAACGCAATACCCGCCGATACCAATCACCGGGACTATCCTCAGAAAATCGCAATGCCGCTCTGGAGAGGGGATCTGGTCTTCATGTCGGATGCCCAGTTTAGAAAATTTTATTGGCCGGGATTGAAGAAGTCTCTGCAAACCCACGTGGACTTGGGTTACATACCGGTACCTTTTTTTGAAGCCAAGTTCGGCGATAGACTGGAATGCATGCTGGAACTGCCCAAAGGCAAGATACTGGCTTCGATAGAATCGGTGGATGCGGTTCGGGCAAAGGAAATTCTGGGAGGCCATACCTGTCTGTTAATCCGCTGTCCGAATACCTGTCAGCTTTGGTCGCTCAGCCAACTGGAATCTTTTCTTAAAGACCTCATCGATAAATGCGGCAAGAAGGGCGGCATCATACTTGTTATCAAGATGCCGGATAAGACGCGGATTGAAGACATGCAGGCCATGCTGAAATCAATAAAAGAGTATGGCCGATACTGAATTAATCTTGGCGGAGGAGAATTCGCAATGAAATGGTCAAAAGAAGTGGAGAACGGAATAACTCGAAGGAAGTTTGTCAAGAATACGGCTATAAAAGGAGCAGCCGCCTTCGCTATTGGTACCGGAGGTTTCGCCCTGCCGGCGTCTGCCGGATCAAATCAGTCGTCCCCCCAGATATCGGGCAAGACAATCAGAGAAGCTGTCCGGCAGACTCGCGTATGCCGAACGGCTGATGTAGTGGTTGTAGGCGGCGGACCGGGGGGTATCGGGGCGGCCTTGACGGCGGCCAGGAGCGGCGCCGATACGGTTCTTATCGAAAGGTATGGGCACCTGGGGGGCATGGGCACCGGTGGGCTGGTTACCATAATCCCTAACCTGAGCGACTTCAGCGGTAAACAACAGATAGCCGGTATCAGCCAGGAGTGGGTCGATCGACTGGAACGCAGGGAGGCGGCCGATTACCCGAAGAAGGAACATTGGGGTTCGGACGACAAGAAACTGGTTGCCTATTACGAGGACCGTTCCTTTTTCAATGTGCGCGAGAAAACGGTCATATACTCCGTGCACATTGATGCCGAGATATCAAAATGCATACTGAATGACATGGTGGAAGAAGCCGGCGTTAAGACCTATCTCCATTCGTGGGGCACGGAGCCTGTTATGGACGGCAATACGGTCAAGGGCGTCATCTTTGAGAGCAAATCGGGCAGGCAGGCAGTGCTGGCCAGAGTTGTCATCGATTCCACCGGCGATGGGGATTTGTTGCCCTATTCAGGGGCCGCCTTTGACAGTGATATCAATCCTGCTCTGAGAATCGCAAATCTCTCCTTTTCCTACTGGATCGCAAATGTTGATCTCAAAAAATATCAGGATTACAGAAAAGCGCATGCCAGGGAATTGGCCGATCAAATGCGTGAGATTAGAAGACGCGGCGGGAATGCCGGCTTTCTTACCAGCAACTTAAAAGACCAGGATGGCCTGGTTTGGGTCTTCCCGCGTTACGCGAACTCCAGCCAGGTGGATGTTGAAGAACTTACCCGTGTGGAGTTTACAGGCCGAAAAGAGATGTTGATGAGCCACGACTATTACAAGAAGAATATTCCCGGTTTTGAACACAGCTACATCGTGCTCACCAACCCGCAGCTCGGCACCCGGGGCAGCAGGCGGGTTGTTGGAGAATATGCGCTCACTGAAAAGGACATGAATACGAACAAGCCTATTGAAGACACCATTGCAATTTTCCCCGATGTCGATCGCGGGAAAGATTCGTTGAAATATCCTGTAACGTACATACCGTACCGATGTATGGTGCCGCGTAAAGTGAACAATCTGCTTGTCGCCTGCCGCGCATTTTCTTCAGATGAGATTGCGAACAATTTTTTCAACTTAATCCCTCATTGTATCGCCCTTGGAGAGGCCGCGGGAATCGCGGCGGCGCAATCGATAAGCAGTGGTGTGGATCTGAGAAAGATTAATATAAGGGCTTTGCAGACCAGCCTTAAAAAGCAGGGTGCAATTCTGCCCGCTTAAATTAAATATAGAGCTTCTTGATCTCCCTTTTCAGTACTTTGCCAGCATTGCTTTTGGGCAGTTCATCTACAGTGACGTATTCTTTAGGAATCTTGAAACCTGCCAGCCGGGATTTGAGATACGTTTTCAAAGCCGCAGGCTCGATCTGTTGATATTTTTGAGGGACGATGAACGCCGTCACGCGCTCTCCGTACTCTCTATCAGGCAATCCGACCACCGCACATTCCATTATTTCTGGTCGGCCGTATAAAATTTCTTCAATTTCCCGCGAATAGACATTTTCGCCGCCGGTAATAATCATATCCTTCAAACGGTCCACAATATACAGATAGCCGTCTTCATCGATTACTCCGATGTCTCCGGAACGAAACCAGTCTCCCCAGAAAGCTGATTTTGTCTCCTCGGGATTGTTGAGATATCCTTTAGTAATATTCGGACCACAAATGCAAATTTCCCCCTTCTCCCCCTGTTGCAGAACATTACCCTCAAAATCCCGGATTTCCACTTCCACCAAATTGGCCGGGGTTCCTACCGACCCGATGACATGGCGGTAATAGTGATTGTAAGTGACCATTGAAGCACTTTCCGTCATACCATAGGCTTCGTAAATGTTCAGGCCGGTCTGTGTTTTCCACTCCCGCACCACCTCCGTAGCCATGCTCGCCGCGGCAGAAAAACAGTATCGAATCGAGCGTATCTTTTCCCGAAGGTTTGGCACTTCAAGTAAGCGAATATATACAGTCGGCACCGCATAAAACTTGGTTGCCTGATGCCGATCGATCGCTTCTAATACCCGCTCCAGATCAAAGCTGCCCTGAATAACTAATCCCCCGCCGCTGAGAACAGTGGAATGCATAATGTGGACCTGGGCGAACACGTGATTGAGGGGCAAAAAGCAGAGGGCCCGATCGTGTTCAGTTGAGCGTTCATTACGCGCGACATTGAAAAGGGATGTCTGAAGGTTTTCGTGACTCAGCATAGCGCCTTTAGAAGTCCCGGTGGTCCCGCCTGTATAAAGAATGGCTGCGGTATCGTGTCGGTGCCGCTGAACGGTTGGAAATCCTGAAGTTCCTTTTTCGACAAATCGGGCGTAAGGAATATCTCCCGAATCGGAGACAATCAGTTCGGGGTAGCTCTGAATCCGGCACTTCTTTAGATCGTCCATCTTTTCATCCGCAACGAGCATGATCTTGGGCTTACAATCCTCCAGAACCTTAAGAAGTTCGTCTTGCATCATAGAGTGCGAGAAGGTCACCGCCACTGAACCGACCTTAAGGGCGCCAAAATAAAAAACCAGCCACTGGTAAGAATTTGGAGCGCACAGAGCTATGTGATCGCCGGGTTGCGCACCGGCCCCCACCATGGCTGCAGCGATTCGATTGGCATCTCGATCAAACTCAGCAAAGCTGACCTTTCTATCCCCCTCGATCACTGCCACTTTCTCAGGAAAATGAAAAGCTGCGCTCTCTAAGTTGTGAGCAACATTCATCCCTGCACTCCTCTCCAATACTTGTTTCTAGGGTGTTTTCCGCATACCGACGTGGTATTGCACTCACCCTGCGCTATTTGGGCGACCGCAGCACCATGTGAAGCATTCCTCCCAATTGCTTGGCCAAATCGTCGAGACAACCTCACGTTATGACATCGGCCATGCAGTATTGAACACAGGCCGGTTTAAGATATTTCTTGGTGTGAGGAACATAGAGAATGCAAAGCTCCGCTGGAAAGGGCAATTAGGTTAAGTACGGCTTGCCTTTGGGGATGTTCTGGACCTGTTCAATAATTCCCAAAGCTGCAGGCTGTATTCAAAGTGCAATTCCCAGGTAACAAAACCAGCCATGAAGCGGTTTAGCTCAATTTGTGTTTAGCTCCTCAGGCCTAAATTGCGACCTATAATCAGCTTCATGATCTCGCTGGTACGCGCGAAAATGGATAGTGCTCGTACAGCCAATTGTTTCTGAACAAATGTCACATGTTGCCTAAGAATCGTGACCAGTTTATAACTAGTTAACACCCGTATAATCCTTATTGTGGGCTTCCCAGTTTTCTTTAAGATTGCCCCAGTAATCCTGGGGTAGTTCCCCCACCTTTACGTTGCCGTTTTCCAATGTAAGAGTGATCCACTTCTTCCACTCGGGCGGATCTATCTGCGGGTAGTCTATCCGTTCGAAGTTCAAAAACCGGCTGCTGGCCTTTCGTGCCAAGGAAGCATGGATAATAAGTTGAGAAAAGGTGAGAAGGCTCAGATCCTCCAGACTGCGCATCAGCTTATGCGGGTCCAGGGCATAGAGTTGGGGCACCCAGTTCTTCTCAATGTCCTCGAGGGCATCCAGTCCCATTTTGAGGAGCCTTTCGGTCTTATATTCGCTGCAGAAGTACTGCATGTTCCGGGATATTCCGGCATGCAATTCTTTCCATTCTATGCCCTGGTTCTTCTTGATTGGGGCATAGACACGAGCTTTTTCAACAGCAATTTGTTCCTTTGATATTGTTGGCTCAGCTGAATTCAGGGCATACTCGGCCGCTTTTCTGCCGGAATATCTTCCGGTGGCCTGTGCGTAACTGTGGTCTGCCGGACCGTACGTCTGTTCACCGGCAGCGAACAACCCGTTCAATGTAGTCATCAAGTCCCAATCAACAACAACACCGCCCCGAGTGTTCATGCTGCCAGGAAAGCGGAAATGAGCGGGGCTGGCTCCCTCTATCAAGTTATAGTTCATGATCAGGTCGATCTTGGGATTGTACCCAGCCTCCTCATAAACCCTCCGCATGGCTAACGCCGTCGATTCCTCCCTGTATCCCAAATCCCAATTAATCTTCCGCCAGCCTTCCGACATCGCAGGAAAGTCACCCCAGAAAGGCAGAGCTGCTTTTCCCTTGAGCACAGCGTCACGAGATGCTTCGGCGAACGCTATAGGCTTGCCATTATCATCAACCATCGGAACATTCTCGAAAACAGGATCGTTTCCGCCAGAATCGATTTTGTGTTTATAGCCGGTTCCCAGCATAAGCATCCCGGATTTCTCCATCTGGGTAACTGCAGCGCCCGCTCTGAATGCCATCACGGTGCCATCACCGGAATTTGCGCGAGATCTGAAGGTGGATATACCGGCCAATTCGGTGTTGAAAACCCAGATGGATCCGATTCCGGCGGTGCACAACACAACCGCCTTGGCCTTAAATATCATGAATTCGCCGGTTCTGGTATTGAATCCAGTCGCGCCTGCCACCCTGGCGCCCTGGATCCCCTTTTCATTGAGCAGGCTTGTGCCCATGATCCTGTCGTAAATCTTGACTCCCAAGCGCTCGCACTCCTTCTTCAATACCGGCTTAAATGTTGACCCCCAAAAACGCAAACATGCATTTGTATGTGCGTATCTTGAGGCGATTATGAATTTAGTTTTGTCATCCCTCCCCGGACAGCCTATGTATTCATCCTCTGTATCTCTGATCTTGCCGCCCATCGGCTCCATCTCCAAGAATGCATCGTAGCCTTCGCGACATTGAATATAGCGGCCAATCCCGCAGCAGTATCCGCCGTATCCGTCAATGATTTCCTGGCATCTCTGCTTGGGGCTCATTTTGGAGAAAGGAGCAGTCATTGCTTCTTCCCAATGGTCGCCTCCGGGCCCTCCGGCGCCGCTTCTTACCGTTGCCGCCTTTTCGACCATCGCAACCCTGACGCCTTTGTTTAAAGCGGCGCTTATGGCAGCTCGGCATCCGGCAAGGCCGCCGCCGATTACGAGGACATCCGTTTCAACGGTTTGCTCCTGTTCATATCGTATTGGGTACGGCCACTCGGGTGTACGCCCCTCGTTTTCCATCAACTCATGCCATGAAGTCATGTTACCGCCTCCCTGTTAAGAGAATATCCCTCTGTTAATTATCGCCCGGCTTCGGTCAGAGTAGCGCCCGTGATCTTTTTAGTGACATGGGCAACAGTCTCGTAGCTCCACAACATGGAATAACCTGGCACACCGCCGGTCACGGAAATGGAAAAATTCTTTTCCGGCAGGCCGGTCTTTTGTGCAAACCAATCCTGTACATCCTTGCTGGTTTTAAAACCCATTTTTGATAAACCTTGAGCACATTCCGGATGAAACCATAACTGATAGCCCCCTCTGCCTCTACCTATCGCTTTAACCATATCGTCCAAAATCCCCTGCTCCGTCCAGGTAGCGACCGCTCCACCTCCAAACATTGTACCCCCAGATCCACCGTAAGAGCCGACCTTGGTCACCGTCACAGTGCTGTCTCCCTTCCCAAAACCCTGGCTTACCTGATAGGGGTCCCAGGGGCTCATCTCTTCATTCTCGGCAAAGGTGTAAAAGGTATGCGGGGAATTGCGGCCGGTTAGGGCCATGTCGTTCACCGCCGGCCAGGTGTGGCCAATATTGCGCGTCGCTAATCGAACGGAGCGTCCAATGGTATTATTGGCACGCCAGCAATCGCCCAAGAAGCCAATCCCGGAATTCATGTTGATTTCTTTAGCTATAGGACCGTTCACCTGAATGGTAAGAGTAAAGCTACCCGCTGAACCCATCATGTGCCAGAATCCCATGCCGGTGTACCCTGGCGCCACAAAAGCCTCCATCGCCGCGATGATCACTGGAAAGTACTCCGGCTTTGCTCCTGCCATCACCGCGTTGATAGCAAGCTTTTCAATAGTGGCCGTGCCGGATTTCATGGGGATTTTGCCTATTACTTCGCTGGGGGAACGGCTCGTTCCTTTAAGCATCCTGGCAACGGCCTCTCTGGTGGGGGGTACCAGAGGCAGTCCATCGCCCATCTTGTCTTCGAGAAACGACTCGTTGAATTTTTCCACAGCGTCCTCATAATCAGCGCCAGTAATGCGAACGGGTGGGTATTCGACTGCGGATCTTTTCTGAGGCTTGGCCTCCTCCGGTGTTAGAGGCTTCGTCAGTGCCTCAACAATGGGATTAAAAGCGGCTTCAACGAGGGGTTTTAACTCTTGTACAGTTCCCCGAAGCCTGTACCATTTCTCGGAAGGAAATGTGACTATCCGCATGTTGGGCATCAACCAATCAGCAGCAGCTGATTTGGCATCTTTAAGGAAATTCGAGCTAACCAGATATACTCCAGGCGCTCCATACTTTTCTATCTGCATTGTGCGGCGGGCACCCCACCACGTGCAGGTCCCTCAGTCTCCCATCGCATATACAAATGCATCGCATCCCTTCGCGATCTCTTTAAAATGTTCTTCCTGTGCCTGTGCCGGTATTCCCGGGTTAAATCCTCGCTGAATAGTTACGCCCGGATACTTCTGCTTCAGCATTTCTTCCAATATGTCAAATAGCTGTTGCACACCCGGTTTGATGTTATGCACCAAGGCAATCTTCTTAGCAGAGTAATCCGAAAGACGAGGCCTCAGTGCTAAATATGGCTCCAGCTCAATCACGCCCATCGGATTGAGCAGCTCCAAAGTAACCTTTTCGTCCGTCGGTCCGGCCTTCAAACGCCCGCCAAAAAATAAGCCGGCGGCCAGCAGCAACGAAACCGCAACAAGTCTATTTTTCATTCCTTTTTACCTCTCTATGTTTAGGGTTTGCTTCCAGTTCTTGCAAGAATACCGTTTGGCTCCGGTTCATGCCCTCTCTATTAGGAACAGTTTATTGTGTGCTCATCACATGGCTGAAGCCTGCAGCGGATTAGCGGCTGGCTTTTGGCTGTTATCTTACGTCCACGGCTTCTCGGCAACAACACGTTCGCCCGCAATGCGTCCGAAAGCGACACACTCACCAAAGTTGCCCGCCCCCTGATAGCCATGGCTAAAAATGGAACCAAGCTCTCCGGCGGAGTACAGTCTTGGGATGGGCTTGCGATTCGTATCCAACACTTGAGCACGCCCGTTGTGTCGCGGCCCTCCTAATGTGTTAACGAAGGCGGGCACCAGCTCCATGGCATAATAGGGTGGAGTTTGTATCGGGATCATCCGTTCTTTCGGCCTGCCGAATTCCGAGTCATTACCTGCCGCACAAGACCGATTATATGTAGCCAGAGTCTTTTCCAGAGTATCTGGATTTTTCCCCATTTTTAAAGCCAACTCTCGTATGGAATCGGCCTTGAGAATCCAGCCCTTCTGCAATTCCACGCTGCTGTCGGCACTCCACTTATACTTTTCAATGACTCCATGCCAGCACCAGAATTCATCAGCCCGGTAAAGCGGGCCGCTCTTTCTCCCGACCTCATCAAAAACCGCGTGCACTGGCAAGGGCAGGGGAAGATGAACGTAGGTACCATGGTAGGCTACCTTGCCGTGTTTGGCAGGCAGGTTTTCATTGACGAACCTAGTGGCGTCACTGGCAACAAAAATGTATCCCCCTGTAGACATCATGAATCCGGCGCCAAATGCCCATTCCGCATCAGGGGCTTTAAAACTTAGAACAGGACCGCACATATTAGCCATGTGCCAAAGGTCGGCGCCCACAGCCTGAGCCATTTTTATGCCGTCACCTGTATTGTATGGGCTGCCAAATGGGTATCCACACGGCAGCAAAAGGTAGTCTCGGATCATCTCCTGATTGTTTTCATACCCGCCGGTACACAGGATCACGGCCTTTTTTGCCTTAACATATATCTTCTTACCTTGTCTCTCTGCGATTACACCATGGATTTCCCTACTCCCAGGATCCTGGACCAATTCAATTCCAGGCGTCTCATACATGATCTTTACTTGCCTCTTGTCGGCAGCTTCTTTGAACATTTTCCAGATCCTGGAAAATCCCCACCCCTCTGCGGAGCCGCACATATAGCTGCTCGCAGATCCAGGAAACTCAGGATATTCGCCTCCGGTACTGCTGGGACGCTGGCTGATTTTCCCGCTGCATATCTTTTTCAGCCATTCAAAACTGGTTGTTGTGTATTCATGATAGGCCTGAAATACTTCATCGGGGACTGGGAATCGGCCATTGAGCGCTTTTTGATAGGTAAGGGCTTCGTCCAGCTTGGGCGGACACCAAATACCTTGCATGCATACTCTGGTGTTGCCGCCTGCGTGAGCTTCAGAAGCCTTCTCGAGGATTAGCACGTCGGCGCCCAGATCGCGAGCAACTATGGCTGAAGTAAGGCCCGCTCCTCCAATTCCCAGGACAACGATCTCCGCCTCATAGTCCCATTTTGGGACACGACTTTGTTGGGCCGCCCTCACTTCTCGCGAGCCGGCTCCGCTCAGAGCGACCGCGCCTGAGCTTACTGTTGCTGTTTTAAGGAAATTCCTTCTTGTAAGCCGCTCTCTTTTCTCTTCAGCATTCATAGTCTTTTCCCCCACTGGAAGTCTCTTGTCACAATCCGGCTGTCATGCTGCCTATTATGTGTGTGTTCCAATGAAACAAAGTGATTCTCCAAGCCTAGGCGCCTTGGAGCTCGATCCGTATGCCAAGGTGCCTAGACTCGAAGCGCCAGCAAGAAGATAGCGCTCAAATTTCTAGTAATTCTCGTAATTGGGGACAAGAGCTTTATACTTTGCCACAAGCTTGTCCCAATTGCGTGGAAGCTCGATCTTTTTGGTAACGAAGCTGTTCTCGAAACCGCCCGAGCTCTTAAGTGCCGCCATCCAGACGCCAGACCCGCCGGCGACGACCACTATGAAATCCTCATCCTTGAGCGGCGAGCGAAATTCCCCTCGAGGCGTATTTTTCAGTATGAAGTCTCTAAGCCTCTTCTTCGACCACCCTTCGCTTGCAAGAATACGAGCGTGATCGGGGATTACCACCAGGCAGGACAGCGCGTTAGGACACATGCTCGCGAGTCTTTCGGCAATTCCCTGAGCAGTCGTCTGACTGGGGATGGTTTGGGTAAAGTTATTCGGAAAAAGTACAGTCAGCGCACTGTCCTCTTTTTTAAGGCCGAAGTCGACATGCAGGGGATCCCACGGGCTTTCTTCTTCATTCTCGCCGAGCACGAGGGTGTATTTTTGGGGGTTGCCCATAACCCCCATGTCCTCGATACCTTTTCTTACTCCAGCGATGTTCTTGACCATTAAGCCGACGGCGCGTCCGATGGCGGCATTGGCCATATCCCCCGGACTGAAAACGCCCGAGCCGCAATTCACGTTGAGATCGTTTCGCACCCGGCCGTTGATGATGAAGAAAGGCGCCCATGAGCCCGTGCTTGTTTGAAATACATCGAATCTCGTTTTATGGTCCGCCAAAGCTTGCACCGCCGCTATCAGCACCGGCATGTAACTAGGAAGGGCGCCGGCCATGACCGCGTTGATTGCAATTTTCTCAACAGTGGCCTTGCCTAACTTCGGCACCATCTTGGCCACCACATGATCGGGCGGCAGGTCCGTCCCGGTCATCATTTCTGCCACAGCTTTTTCAGTTGGCGGCACAACCGGCAAACCATCAGTCCACCCCTTGCTGTAGAAGAAATGGTTTACCTCCTGTTGATTTCCCTTGAAAATTATCCGGGAAGGCCTTTCCGCTTTCAGCTTCGGCGATTTCTCCTCTGCTGTGAGCGGCTTAGTCAATGCGGCAATAATTTCCGGCATCGCTGCATCCACGCCGCCTTCGATATCCGCAGCTACAGTGGATTCACAAGCCACAGATTCACCCAGGATTCTTAGGCCGGGCATTCCCTTGACAGAGGCGCCTGCTTGGGCGTCCTTAACGAAACCGCGATTCACCAGTACCACGACCGGTGTGCCAAAGTCCTCGACGGATACTCCGTTGTATGCGAGGTACTTTGTGCAGGACCCTCAGTCGCCGACCATAAGAACCACCGCGTTCACACTCTTCAACCAGGCGGTAAATTGAGCCTCCTCTTTTTTCGACTCTCTCAAGATAACAGTCGATAGAGGAGACGCAAAGAGACTGGTTTCAGAAGTAGGAAATTTCTCCTTCAGTCTCTTCGCTATCGCTGCTGCCATAGGTTTGGCGGCGCGCTTCGTGTTGACAAATAGCCCGATTTTCTTGCCGTCCAAAGAACCCAGCCGCGGCGAGAGTCCCCTCGGCGGCACTGGATCAACTTCGGCCCACGGGCTGAGAACCTCGTATTGGGCGTCAGACGCGGCGCTGGCGAACGGAGTTGGTGAAGGACCCGTTGCCACCAACGCGCTGAGAATAATCATAACGAAAACAGCTGCTATTTTATGCACAGGCACTCCCTATTTTCCCCCTTAGTTAATTTGGCAGGAACTGTATTATTGTACAGCGGATGATGTTAAAGATAACTAAGCGCAAGCCAGTATCGCTTTCTTTACCATCCCCGCGGCTACCTGTATTTTCCACTTGTTCATTGCCAGCGCTATCGCTCCCGTGACCGCAGCAGCGCCGGCAGCGTGCGCGCTCGCCACATCTATAGCTTTGCCCGCAATAGATTCCTCGGCTTTAGTTGCCCGATAGGGTCTGTTATATACTGCATTGAGGCATATCCTGGCTGTTCCGCCGCCAATGGCGGCAGCACAATTCACAATGGGAAAGTCTATGGACGATCTCAGAGCGAACTTAACAAAGGCACTTTTGACTCCCGACGCGGGCCCAGGGATTTGAACCTCCTTTACTATTTCATCATTCTCGAGCACCGTGGACCGAGGTATCTTAACCGCCCAGAACTCTTCGGCGTTTATGGTTCTCTTGGATGTCACTATCTTGGCATTTAAAGCAACCAGCGCGGGCGCGGTATCGCTTGGATTCACAGCCATGCAGGCCGAAACACCGCCGAATATTGAGTGATATCTATTCTCTCCGGAAATAGCGAAGCACGTTTTGCCGCCCTTCCTGACACAGAAGAACCTGTTATCGTGGAGCCGGAAATACCAGCATCGAGTAAGCTGGCAGATGTTGCCGCCCAGGGTGCCCATTTCCCTGATGTGAGGCGAAGCGGTCTTATGGGCTGCCTCCGACAGCGCCGCCCATTTGCTTTTGACGACACTGCTCTTCGCAATGTCCTCGAGCCTGGTCAGGGCGCCAATCTGAAGCATGCCCTTTTCTTCTTTGATGTAATCCAAGGTTGGAGCAATGGTCTTGAGGTTAACCAGGATTTTGGGATACATGGTATCGGGGAGTATCTCAAACCTCATGGTACCCACAAGATCTGTGCCGCCGGCCATAGCCCATGCATTGGCTGCACGCAGAGCCGACACCGCCTCTTCTACCGTTTTGGCATTGACACGGGTGAATTTCTTTACTGTCTTCATTTTTGTCTAAGCTCCTATGCTTTGCCCAATGCTTTTAGGATCTTGTCCGGCGTGACCGGTTCCGAGTCCACATATTTTCCGATGGCGTTGTATACGGCCGTAGGCATGATCGTGTGGTTGCAGGCGCCGCCGTCTTCCCCAACGCCGCAACTTCCATAGGGAGCATATCCCAGACCGGTTTCCACAATGGCGCAGTCGATGGACGCGACGTCATTCATCACATTCACCGGGTAGCCTATCAGGTTGTCGTTGAGTGCGAGTCCTGTTTTTGGGTCGAAATATAGAGTCTCCTTGGTGGACCTACTGAGCCCCATATAAGCCCCGCCATATTGCTGGCCGTTGAATGCGTCCGGGTTTATTACTTTGCCGCCGTCATTCACGCTCACCTGTTTTAGTATTTCAATTCCTCCGGTGTCGGGATCCACTTCTATTTCCACGAAGTGGGCCTGCCGGACCATGCCATATTCGTGTTCCACACCGCCACGCCCCGTATGAGCCATGGTATAGTCCCAGACAAACAAATAATAAGTCAGGGCCCCCGCGATTTGCGCCAGGGTCTTTTTGTTTTCCGGGTGTGCCTTTTCAAAAATTACGCTGTCCTTCATATCCAGTTCTTCAGGCTTTTTATTCGGAAAGAACGCAGGCCTTGAAGGCATCAGATTTCCCAGTGTTCTGCGCAGGGGGGTTGGCTGAGTTACTTTTTCAAGGATCAGCTGCTTCATTTTCCGCGAGGCTCTTACTGTTGTGAGACTACTTCCGCTCAGCCCCTGGGAACCGCCGCCTGGCTCCGTTACAAAACCGTCGCGCCCTTCGAATGGCCTTAACCGGATATCTTCAAAGCTGACTCCCATTTCATCTGCCGCAATCTGGGAGTAGGCGGTCTGTCCAGCCCAGCCTCCGTCACATTGCGTAGCCAGAAGATCAACCGATCCATCGGCGTTCACTCTTATGCCCATGCCGCCGGTCCCCACTGTATGCGCCCACTCGACTGTCGAGACATAGCCCATCCCATGATATTTCCCATTGGGCAGAATTTTGGTACCGGGCAAGTGCCACTTCTTATCCCACTCCATAATTTTCTTGCCCAATTCATTCACCTCTTTGCAGCTGTCCCTGGCAGTGTCAAATCCCTGCGGCTTTTTGACGTGTTCGTTCACGTATGCCATGTCGTGGCCTTCGACACCATCATTTATTTGGGCAATCTTGCTTGGATCCATCCCCAGTTCGCCGGCCACGTGCTCCCATACCTGGGTCGTCACTCTGACTGTCGAGCAACCATGCTTGAAGCACTGGTCGAACGGTTTTGTATAGGCCGCAGAATCGCACGTGATATATATGTTAGGAATACTTGTGCCTTTGTATATTTTATTGGTGGTGGTTTCTGTAACCCAAGCTTCGTAGCATCTCAGTTGTACGGCCGTGATGCGGCCATCCAGTTTGAATCCTACTTTAAAGTAATAACGCGACCGGGCGTCCTCGTCACCGCCGACGAAGTGACTTTCATCGTCCAGAACCTTCACAGGGCACCCCGTTCGCCTGGCAGCTATCACGGCTACCTCAGCTGTATGATGGGATGCTATAAGACTCGAACCTCCAAAAAAGGCTCCATTATAGGGCAGATACAGATGGATCTTGTTGAGAGGGGAATAGGGTCGCAGACCAGTCATCATAGTTAGCCAGTTCTGACCGTGATGCCAGACATCCAGATAATCTCCCCTGCATTCGGCCACTCCGACATGTGCCTCTACGCCGGCCCACACATCGTGCTCCGTAATCGCTTTCCACTCGATTACTTTGTCGGCTTCGGCAAACCCCTTTTCAATATCCCCATACTTGAAATAGGGACCAAATCTGGGCCTATGGTTGGACTTGGGATCCACGTCCGGACGCATTATTGGAGCGTCCGGCTTCAACGCTTCCTCGACATCCAAAATGACCGGCAGTTCTTCCATTTCGAGTTCTATCAGTCTCAATGCGCGGTCGACTATCGCTTCGCTTTCGCCTACCACCACAGCTCCCACCATCCCCTCATACCAGTGGTTTGTGTCGGAGACAAGCGCTTGGCCTGAAAGCTTAGGCCACTGGATCCCGGGGTCATCATATCTGAGCACCGCCCTTACACCTTGAAGAGCCTCGGCCTTGCTGGTATCCAGGCGTTTGATCTTAGCGTGAGCGTGGGGGGATCGAAGAAACTTCGCATATAGCATCCCCGGACGGTATATATCCCTGGTATAAACTGCACTCCCGCTCGCTTTTTCGTAACCATCAACACGAGGTACGCGGCGTTTCCCAATCATGCCGCCTTCCGGCGCCGGCCAAAGCCACGGATATAATGGTTCTCCCTCTTTTAGACCGTACATTGTTTCATCCTCCTCTAGGCGTTCCCGGTGACTTCTTTAATAGCCAATATATGTTGTGTATAAGTGCCGCACCGGCATATGTTGCCTCCAAGCGCGTCCCTTATCTCTCCCTCCGTCGGCTTGGGGATACGGTCCAGCAGCGCCTTGGCTGTTACCACAAAGCCCGGCGTGCAGTAGCCGCACTGCATACAGTGGTTCATCACATAAGCCTCAATCAGATCCTGCATGTCAACAGCTACTCCTTCCGCCGTTTCTATCGTCGCACTGTCACACTCCGCCGCGAATGTCATGCAGGAAAGAACGGGCCTCCCATCCATTATCACAGTGCACGACCCACAGGCTCCATAGCCGTTGCACATGTCTTTGATCGACAGAAATCCCAACTGATCTCGAAGGACATCCCGAAGGATCCATTCCGGCTCTACGTACACCTCATATTTCCATTTGTTCACTGTAAGGCTTATTTTTCGAGCAGAAGATGTGAGGGGAAGCTTTGCCGTTGCCTGAGAGGCGATGCCGGGTTGAGCCAATTTCTTATTCGCTACCTGAGTGATAGCTTTGCCCTCACCCACTGAAGCTGCCCCGAAGATCGCCATGGAGGCAATGGTGAATTCCCTGCGCGATATGCCCCCCGATCTGTCCTTTTCGTTCTCTTCCGCAGATTTCTTCTTTTCCTCTCTCGGCATGTTGCCCCCTTACATATTTATCCTGAGATGTGAAACTTGGGATTACGCCTCCTGCTCCTCAAGGCCTTGCTCCTTCATTCTCTCGAATGACGTCCTGATGAATGGACATCAAAAAGCGGAATATAGGCAGACGGCACCGACTTTGACGATGCAGACTATTTCAAGCATTGGGAATTCCCAAAATCCGTTCAAAGATTTCGTCGTTTAAATCGGCACGTTTGAAATTATGGAGCCATGATCTATTATCTCTTTGGCCGCTCTATTGTCAAGGCAATGGTCCTGCTCCGCGAAAACTCCGTCCCGGCTGATTTCATTGGATTTCCAAATCTTGGGACTCCATGCTTTCGACATGAAGATCCTACTCATCGTGGCAGTCGCACAGTCTCTCAATCTGCTCGCCTTCACTTGGTTCGATCGAGCGGCATGGATCCGGATTCTTGCGCTCAGACAGCAACTCAGCATATACAAACGGAAGTCGAAGAAGCCAGTACTGAGGAACAAGGACCGGTTATTCTGGTTTTTGCTCTCAAAGGTCTGGAGAGACTGGGCATCTGAGCCAATCCTGGTTAGACCGGAAACGGTAATCCGATGGAGAAAAAGGAAGTTTAGGGAGTTCTGGCAGAAGAAATCTCAAGGCAAGCTGGGCAGACCGGCAATTCCTCAAAAACACATTGAATTCATTCGGAAAATCTCTCCCGATCATCCAGAGTATGGGGAGGATCGCATCGCCTTGGAGTTGAATGTTGGTGGTTCGATGCCCATCCGGACTGCGACATCCTAATATAAAACCACCGCATGGAAAGGAAATTTGACAAATCTTCGCCGTCTCTGCCGATCAGGGATGATTGATTGCATGGTCGGATATTAAATGCCGGGAATTCAATCAGAATCCCGTTCGGCAGGCCATCATCTCAAAAAGAGTTGAAAAATCCCTTAATTATGAACTAACTTGGTATCATGCTATCGGCGGAGCAACAGCTACACCATGTGGCCACTTAAAAAAAACTAAATGCAATCCCGAATTTGTGAAACTTGGCCGGGATAGGAGGTTCTATGAAGTCTAGGTCATCACGGAGGGAATTTCTTAAAGCAGGACTAGCAATGCCTGCCGCCGGGCTCATCTCTTCACGCAGCTTGGAGGCGTTTTCTCAGGGGTCTGCCGATGTTATCTACAGAACGCTTGGCAACACAGGACTGAAGGTCTCCGCTGTCGGGTACGGCTTGGGATACGATCCCGAGCCCGACATCGTTGCGCGCTGCATTGATTTGGGCATCAACTATTTCGATACAGCACCTAACTATGCGAACGGCGAAAGTGAACGCATCCTTGGCGCTTCTATTAAGGGTAAGAGGGACAAGGTCGTGATATCCACCAAAGCCAACACGAGAACCAGGGCAGAAATCTTGAAGGAAATGGACGCTAGCCTGAAGAATATCGGAACAGATCATGTGGACGTCTATCACCTGCATGCACGGGACACACCGGAAAGAGCTCCCGATGAAACAATCGAGGCTCTGCAAATCCTCAAGCAACAGGGAAAAACCCGTGCGATCGGGATCAGCTGCCATGATCCCAATAACATGGCCGACTACGTAATAAAATGCAAGTTGGACGTCGTGCAGACCACTTACAGCTATGCGATCGGCGCGCCCTTCAGGGATGCGGCAATAAAAAAACTCCACGATGCCGGCATCGGCGTGATAGCAATGAAGGTCATTATAGGATTAACCACTGCGCCAAAGGATCTGTCGCAAGAACCCAAGCTGAAAGCCAAGGAAACTCCTGTTGCAGCACTCAGATGGGTTCTCAGGAATCCTGCGATCGACACCACGGTTCCGCATCACGGAAGTGTCGAAGAGGCCGAGATGAATGTCCGGGCGATGACGGGATCGTACTCTCCAGCCGACGAGAAGCTTTTGTATGTGCGGAATGAACAGAACCGCCCCTATTACTGCCGCATGTGTTACCAGTGCAAGGGTCAATGCCCGCGTGGTGTGCCTGTTACAGACGAGTTGCGCTTTCTGGCTTACAACGACTTCGGTCGCAGCCTCTTTCAAGCGCGGCTGAGTTTCATGGAATTGCCCGGGAAAGTCCGTAACGTGCGTTGCAGCGATTGCACTTCTTGCGTCATCCAATGTCCGAATGGAGTAATGGTCCGGGATCGGCTGATCCGGGCGCAAGAGCTTCTGGCATAGTTTTTTCTGGTCCTAACGGATATTTCCTAAGCGCAGAGAGTGAAGGAATGCCTCTAGACGACGCGGGAGCGGTGGAGCCGAACGGTTGAGCAGGAGTGCAGCCAGGGCTGTTTGTAAAAAGGGCTAAGCCAGAGTCAAATTTCGCCGCTGGCACTCGGGAAGTGGCGGAATGAACGAAAGCGCAAGTAAATAGTTATGGCCGGGTATAAAAATTGAAAACATGCTTCAAAATTGGTGGCAGTTATGGTGGCAAATTCAAGAGATTTCAGAGCAATTCAGAAAAACACGGGTGACCGGAAATCGTTGCCAGTCGCCCGTTTAAGTGCTCATTGGTATCTGCCAGTATGCCCTGCCGGCGATACTGCCAAGTTAAGCTGAATTGAGCGACAATAGGCGGATGAAATCTACTTACAAAGGTCACCGGTTTCTATCAGTGCACGGTACAATACAAAATCTTCTCCGAATTGGTCGCCTCCTTCTCAAAGCAGTTCACTACCGGCTTCTTCGAGGCAGGGCTTTTTCCGATTGGCAAGAGGCAATTTGTGTCCAGTGAAGAGTAGAAGACTTCCCTGCGTTTTGGGACGATTATGTCCTTGCTTCCATTAACTTGACAATACCATCAAGACGGTGTCTGTCATTTTCAGCTCTGCTCCCGGCAACCTGCCGCTCTTCCCAGATTTTCTCTTGGCCCCCTCAGGATAGAAATACTTTTCAATCTTCGAGATTGGAAATACGCGTGACAGACCTTACTTGATATAAGGGTTGTATTTGATCTCCCCGGTCTTCTGATCGCGCGAGAACTGAGTCAAGTAGTCCCACGCCATCTTGGCGTACTGTGGATACAAAGCATGAATCAGATCTTCCGTGTAGTTAACGGCCACCATGGGAACACCCTGCTTGTTATTCAAATACCATATGAAGTTCTTGTGTTCATCATTCAACAAAGTCTCGGACCAGGCATCAGCCTGAAATCCGCACTTCGGGTGCGCTCTGAAGTCATAGCTGACTTGATTCATGTTATTGAAAAGCAAAAATTTATTCAGCAGCACCTGAGAATTGTCTGAAAGACTTCCGTCTTCGGGGTTTATATTGGGCTGCAGGTCATAGGCGCTGGTCAGGTACATGAACGGCAGATCCGTCTCTTTGAACTGCGCCTCCATTTTGTCCGTAAAAGTGAACATCGCGCCGGCCATGTCTACAACGGCCGCCAGCATCCGGGGATGGCTGGTCGCAATTGTGAGGGTCGCTCCTCCGCCCATCGAGTAGCCGGACGCATATACACGTGAAGCGTCAATCGCAGGATAAGTCTTCATCATGTAAGCAGCCAGTGCAGCCAACGATTCTCCAAGAACAGTCTGATCCGAATAGAGACTCTGGTGCTCCGGAGCCACAATGATAAACCGCTCCCGGCGCACCATCTCCAGCCAGCCGACTTCTTCAACAAAAGCCATCGGATCATCGCCGCCGCCATGGAGGGCGATTACCAGCGGTACGGTGCCTGGCGCAACCCTGTTTTGGAGAACCTCGCCGGGTACATACTCGTACCAGGTCTGCAGGTACTCACCAGCCTGGGTCGTGATGCCGGAGAACCTGTCTTCCTGGTGAGGAAACACGGAAATGCCGTCCGGCGCCACACCATTCGTGACTACGTTCCGCGCGGCAAGAGAATAGGGCGCCTGATCGAAGTTATATCCCTGGTAGGGCGTGCCGGCGCTGTGCAAACCCTGTTTAACAACAGGGATTCGCATCGCTCTGGAGAACATCTCATCGTAAACCCTTCTGATGATCGCGGCCGCGTTTGGACTTGCTTCTCTGTGGACAATCACCTGCTGAAGCGGCAGGGCCTGATTGAAGTAGATAGTGGTCCTGGCGTCACCCTTTACAGCGTCGGTTTTGTTCGCGGCCTTGTACTTGGCCTCGACAACCTCGGTGGGGTTCACGAGATAGGCGGGCAGAACGCTGGCCACCTTACGGATCTCATCCATCTTGCTGTTGATCAGCAGCACGCCGGCAATGCGGCTGGCGTAGTCGAGAGTGCTGGCAATGTAGTTGTTGAAGAAAGTTGCGCCGCCGTCGATACCGATGAGATAAAGGAAGCCGAAGCCGCCGAAGTAATCGCCGTCGGAGTAGGTCGTAATGACGTTGTTGGATCTTTCAGAGCCCCCAAGCGAAAGCATTGCCGTCTGGAGGGCGTAGTAGTGCTTCTGGTCGCCGGCGGCGAAACCGGCTTTGGGATCGGACGGCGTAATGAGCACCACACTGCCGATTGCCGTATCGATGATGTTGATCAGGCCGAGATCCTTCAGGTGGGCAAGCGCGGCATCCTTGTCCTGGAAGGACTTCTCGGCAAAGACCAGGATGTTCGTGTTGGAGCGATTGGCGCGTCCGCTCCACAGGTTCGCCGACCGATACACATACGTAGTTCCTTCGGGATAGCCGTCGAGTACAGGATGCGACTTGAAGGTCATCTCGCCGGATCGCTGTGAGGCGGCGGCCGCGGGGCTGCTCACGCGAGTTTCTTCCAGCGTCTCGAAAGTGGCTTTGTTCCCCTGTCTGTTAGTGTAGTCCAGCGCGAAAACGCCGGAGGTGAACGATAGGCTCACCATTAGTGTGAGCACAAGAGTCAAGGGCAACCGGTTTTTCAGCACAGGTCAATCTCCTTTTCTTGCCGACGTGTTTGCCGGCGGCGTTTCAGCCTGGATTTTCGATATGGCCTTTTGGGCACAACCGCAATACTGGACTCTTTCAATAATTATCAGTAATCAGGATCATAGGCGGGCCAATTGATCAGTCCCGGTACATACTGACTGTTTTGCCTGCTAAAATAATTTCATTGCCATGTCGGCAAGAGCGCGTCGCCATACTTTCCACTCGTGTGCTCCGGGCCAATCAGTATATACAACTTCAACACCACGCTTGCTAAGCTCTTCCTTCATCCCTTTTGTGGCTGTGATGCGCGGATCGTCTCTGCCGCACGAGATATAAAGCAGGTTGAGCTTTTTGTTTATTCTGGCGGGATCTTTGAAAGCACCGGAAATTGCCGTATCGAGATCATAGGTGAATCCTGTGTCATTCAGGCCGCCGAACAAGCTGGAACTGAACTCACCGACCCAGCCATAATAACCAAGATACTTTATCCCGGCATAGAAAGCATGCCCACCGCCCATTGAAAGGCCTGTAATTGCCCTGTTTCGAGGACCTGGCAGAACCCGATAGTTTTTATCGATAAAGGCCCCAATTGATTTGACATACTCTTCAGCCATTACTGACAATGTCTCTTCACCATAAACAGGGCCGATGCCGGCAAAACCTCCGGCACCTGGGGCTCCGGGGATAGCCTTGGGTCCAGGAAAACCTGTATTGTCTCTTTGTGGGTTGACTTTAGCCGGCGCCGCATCAGATGCGGCAGCCTGATCGGCGTTGCCATTAGGCATGACAACGATCATGGGTTTAACTTTTCCCTCAGCGATCAGGTTATCAAAAATCTGCGGGACACGGCCCATATAGAGCCAATTTTCCTCATCCCCGCCACCACCATGAATAACATAGAATACCGGATATTTATCGCTGCAGGTTTCATATCCGGGCGGGGTGTATACAATCATACGCCGTCTCATGTTCAAAACCGGTGAATCATACCAGACTTTCGATACCGTCCCATGGGGAACATCTTTTACGATATATAAATCAGAACCTTCGCCGGGAACTATCAGAATATTCTGATTTCTCATTGAGGAATGGGTGTTCAGCGGGTTGGAAGGATCTACTACGGTTATGCCGTCAACATTAAATGAATA
Source organism: Phycisphaerae bacterium SM23_30 (assembly GCA_001303695.1). Classification (GTDB taxonomy): domain Bacteria; phylum Planctomycetota; class Phycisphaerae; order Sedimentisphaerales; family SM23-30; genus SM23-30. The sequence continues at coordinate 3,289 of LJUC01000020.1, read as the reverse complement.
ACTATACATTTCAGATTGGATTGGGCCTACTGTTACGGACCAAACCCCCTGTTCGTCTTTAATCATTTGCGCTGCGTCGCCGAAATCTCCTCTAACTGTTACAGTGGTGGCTTTCGGGGCAGAAATCCTGAACGTTACCTTGTTGTCTGAGGCAACTACCGGTGAGGAGACACCTCTTGGTCCTCCCATTCCCATCATACCTCGTCCCATTGCAGGCTTAGCGCCTTGCTTCGGTGTCTGCTGGGCAATTGCCGCTATTTCCGTACAAAAGAAAATGACCATACAAACCAGTATGAATTTAAATACTTTCATCATAAAGTAACCTCCTGAAATCATGGAATTGTGAGTCGTTATCAACAGTGTGAATTATGGGCTCAATAAATAAGAGGCATCCTATGCCGCAGCCGATCTGGTAAGTTTAGCATTTTCAGCCAGACTCCTGGCAAGCGTTTTCCCCTTTAATTTTCTCCTTCTGGTTTGAATCGAAACCCATCTTCAAAAACAGACATCGTCTGGTGTCACATTGCCCAGAGCTTCGTGATAGCGCCGACTGTTGTAGTAATCAATAAACTTGGAAATCTAATGCTTCAGCTCTTCTGGAGATTCCCAAACAACAAGATTAATATGTTCTTTACATGAACGATGATACCGTTCTATCTTTCCGTTCGTTTGAGGATGATACGGCGAAGCCAGAATATGTCCGATCCCCTTGATTTCAAGATACCGACCAAAATCTTTCGAGATTAAAGCCGCTCCATTGCCTGTTACCAACTGAAGACGATCTGATTCTGGTATGGAATTTAAATCAACCGATTCTCCGGCGGCTTCTATAGCATCGCCAAAGTTTCCGGCAGTCATTGCTGACTGTAACTTCCAGGCTATTAACCTAGAGTAATCTTTATCCTCAATTTGTCAAATGTATCTGAAAACCTATCCGGGTGATTATAGAATATTAATCAATCCGACACATTTTATCAGATGCGGGGAAAAGCCTGATGCAGAAAGGTATTTCGGAAATCGGTGTTTATTTTTTAAAGTACTATCTTTTATACATAAGAATGTGTTCGTAGTAAAAGACAAGCCAATTGCAGGATTATAGCCCGCTGTTATTCGGGATAATCCCTAACAATAAAAAGTTAATCGGAAGCCTACAAGGGAAATATTATGAGCATGAGTCGACGTGAAGCGCTCGCAGCCGGTGTTGCAACCGGGGTTGCAGCTCTTGCATCAAATAAGGCAAGCGCCGCGGAACCGAAAGATCCGAGTTTGGAGTTTGTTTTTGAAGTGGTTGCTACCTTGGAAAAACCGCTGATATTCGGCCAGACCGGAATCGGCGAACGCCGCATTATCGGCATCATCGGCGGAACGGTAAAAGGGCCGAAGCTGAACGGTATAGTATTACCCGGCGGGGCTGACTGGCAGATTGTTCGCGAGGACGGCGTCAGTGAGATCAATGCACGCTATTCGATAAAATCAGATGACGGTGCTTTGATATATATCGAAGCGCCCGGCATTCGGGAGGCATCCCCGGCAGTGATTAAACGCATTAACTCGGGAGAAATCGTCGATCCTTCGGAATATTATTTCCGAACCACGCCTCGGCTGGAAACCTCATCTGAAAAATACGCCTGGATGGGCCGACGGCTTTTCGTGTGTAAGGGAATACGACATCCTGACGGAGTTGAAATCCGTTACTATATGATTACTTAACGCGGGCATGAGTCAGGCTGAACATTCAGGGACAAATCTCCTACATTGATCCCTTCAGCAAAAATCCGTTCTTGTCTTTTGTCCAAAATCGAAAATCCTGTGAAGGGCTTACCATGAAGATGCTCCGTTAAATATTGATCCCGGGAATGGGAATACCAACTGTATTGGAGTTTCAAATCTTTTTCACAATGTCTAACCATGAGGTTGCAGACGATGCCCCCGCAGCACGGCACCCTACTTCACGCCTGCTACATCGTCCCCCAAGGCGCCGGATTATGACGGCTTCCTCCTGCGCTGGCTGCTTCTCGAGTCGATCAATAAGCCGAACCGCACCAACACAGTGTTTACAGCCTGCTGTGTCCATCTGAATCCAACTCTGTACAACTCTAGTCAACTCAATCCAACTTTCCGACTCGCTGTCCTTACCCACCAATAACTTATATCTTTCTAAAAACATCACCCCATTTCACTCTCAGAACGAATGTGTCTCATCGATGCTGACAATTTACATCGATGAAAACCTGGCGACGTAAAACAGGATTCAAAACATGCGAGACAAATCAGGAAACTTTCTAGTAACATATGAATCGGCTCCTCACTGGGTTGAATGGTTGTATGCACTCTCATTCTGATCCCTTTTAGTGCGTGTTAAAAGAGGTTTAACCCACTTTTTTAATATTCAGATAATAACCAAAACTATAGACTAGAAAACTGAGAACATAGACTACTCACCTACACCTAGGAGTGCACATGAGGATCACAGAGCAATTATTGCGCTGTCTTTTGTTGGAACCAATTTCAAAAATATTCAGTATTTCTTCGGTTCGCCGAAACCTTTCAGCAAATCGTCGCATCCGAAATGCGTGGTCCATATTCATAATATGGGTTCTGGTGGGGATGATGGGCATCGCCGTCGGCGTTTGCAGCGGTGCGATCAGTGAGAACGAGGGCAGCGGTGGTGCCTCCACCGGTACTTGCACCGAGTCCAAATCCACGGGTACGAATGCATCAGGGAGTGGGCCACATGACGTGATCGTTGAAACGAATTCCGATCCCGGAATCAACAAGGGCACCATTTTTCGACCCGCCGACTTGGGAGGAAAAGAGAAATACCCGATCTTTATATGGGGAGAGGGTGGTTGCTCGCAGAACGGACTGTCGAACGCGACAGCGATGGCCGAGATCGCCTCCCACGGATACTTCGTGATTGCGGATGGGACACCCAATGGCAGGGGCAATATTCCCATGGGCAGCGGGAACATGCAAGCCATGGGCAAGCCGATGATCGCATACATCGACTGGGCAGTTGCCGAGAACGAGAAACCCTGCAGTGCGTATTACCAAAGTCTCGATACGAAAAAGATTTCTACCAACGGCTTTTCGTGCGGCGGACTTATGGCAATAGGTACCGTCAGTGATCCGCGATTAACCACTTGGGGGGTCACCAGCAGCGGTATGGCTCGCGTGAACGATGATTTCTACGATTTGGTCCACGTGCCCGTGCTTTTTGTCGAAGGTGGTCCGAGCGATGTAGCTTACAAAGGCGGAACGCTAGGCTATGAAAGCATCAGCAAACTGG
>LJUC01000189.1 GCA_001303695.1 Phycisphaerae bacterium SM23_30 | reverse complement strand
CATCCTGTAAATACTTGTATGCCCCCGCCCAGCTTTGGCCGTCACCGCCGCCCCCAGCGTCGGCGTCAACGTAAATGATCCGGGCGCTTACGCCGCCTGTAATCATATAAGATATTGCAAATATTATAGTTATGAACGTCAAGGGCCGTTTCATGTCCACACTTGTCTGGTTATGGTCTTATCTGGACTTTTAAAAAATTGATTTTTTAACCGGACTTTAGTTCTAAAATAAACGCGAACTATCGAGCAAAAACGTGACGGGTCCGTCGTTGAGAGAGCTCACGTGCATGTGGGCGGCGAATACGCCGGTTTCACATCTTATCTGCTGTTGGCGGACCAGTTCGACGGTCCGTTCATAGAGTCGCCGGGCGATCTTGGGCTCGGCCGCCTGGTCAAAACCGGGACGTCGCCCTTTGCGGCAGTCGCCGTGCAGGGTGAACTGGCTGATCATTAAAATCGCCCCGCCCACGTCCCGGACGCTGAGATTCATCTTGTCGTTTTCGTCGGCGAATATTCTCAGGTTAACCAGTTTGTCGGCCATGTATTGCACATCAGCTTCCGTATCGCCCTGACCCACGCTCAAAAACACCAACAGGCCCCCCTCGATTTGTCCGGCGATTTCGCCCTCCACTTCCACCCGGGCCTGTGTTACTCGTTGGATTACGGCACGCATGATAATACGTCCACATCGCTATTGGGATTAAAATCATCCCGCCGGGCCGAACCAAAAAGGGCGAACTCCTTGATTTTCCATTTGCGGCAGAACGCCGCGATCTTTTCCCGAGGCACTTTGATGGTGCTAAATATTTTTTGTGTGTCATTCATGTTAAATTATGATACTCCATTTTATAGGAAAACGCTATTTTTATATCTTAACCGTAGATCTTGATCATCTTCTGGGCAATTTTTTTGACGCGGCGGCGCAGCTCGGCCGGGCCCACAACTTCCACCTGGTCTCCGTAACCCAAAAGCCACCAGGTGATCTCGCCCAGACCGTCCACCTCCGCCTCAAAAGTCACAGAACCGTCGTCGTGCCAGGTGAGTTTTTGTTTACGATGCCAGATGACCTCCGCAACGTTACCGGCCACTTGAGGGGCAAAATGTAACTTTACCTTATACAGCTTCCCCTCGGGGATCATCGACCAGGCGTCGCCGAGATACTCGTCGATCCGAAAAGGCCTTTCCAGAAGGTAGCGACTCTTCAGCATCTTCGCGGTTTTGATGCGTCCCAGCTTAAAGGTCCGGATCTCCTTATGCATTTCCGAGTAACCTATCACGTACCAGGCCCGCTGCGCAAAATGCAGATGATAGGGATGCAGGGTCAGGGCTAACTGTTGCTTTTCAAAAAAGGAGATATAGATTATTCGCACCCGACGCCGCTGCCGCAGCGCCTCCTGTAACAAAACCAGCGTCTCGTCCAGTTGCAGGTGGCGGGCCTTGGCGGCCAAACGGATCGAAGTGCCTTTCATCACCGAACCGCACTGCTGTTGAATGTGGACCGGCAGCATGCTTTCTATCTTCACAGCGGCGCTGCGGGCCTGCTGCAGCAGCGGCAGGGATTCTTTCTCGCCCGCGGGCTGGGCCGCCAGCATCAAGGCCAACGCCTCGGACAGCGTTAAATTCAAGGGGGGTAAAAAACAGTGGCGATCAACCCGGTAGCCCCCTTCTTCCTCGTCAAAATAATAGGGGATTCCCGCCTTGTATAACATGTCCAGGTCGCGAAAAAGGGTTCGACGCGAGACGCCCAACTCGTCGGCCAGCTCCTGGGGTCGGTAATAACGGTCCGATTGCAGCAGGGTAAGCAGTCGTAATACCCTTTGTAAACGTGTTATTTTCATGCGTTTTTACTATCCTGCTAAATCCAATCTTGCAAAAACTCCGTTCTTTACAAACCCCGCACCGCCGCCAGCGCTTCGGTCAAACTGAACTTGCCTTCGTACAAAGCCCTTCCCACAATGATCCCCGTTATCGGCAGCCGGGCCAATTGTTCGATATCGGTTAATTCGCCCACGCCGCCGGAGGCGATAATGGGCACGCGGCAGCTTTGAGCCAGTCGGCCGGTGGCGTCAAGGTCGGGCCCGCCGAGCATGCCGTCCCGGGCAATGTCGGTGTAAATGACAGCGGCCAAAGGCCAATCGTTGACTCCTTTTGCCATCTGCTCGACGGTTACTTCGCTGGTATCGAGCCAGCCTCCCGTGGCGACCCGACCCCCGCGCGCGTCGAGGCCCAGGACAATCTTATGGGGGTAACGGTGGATGAGCTTTTCAAACCACTTAGGCTCTTTCAAGGCCTTGGTGCCGATGATTACCCGGTTGATACCGGCGTCTAAAAGGATCTTAACCGATTCTTCCGTGCGGATGCCGCCCCCCGCTTCGATATTAAGACCGGTCTTCTCCCGGATAGCTTTCAGAACCTCGAGATTATGAAGCTCGCCCCGCCGGGCCCCGTCGAGGTCCACCAGGTGCAGCCAGATGGCCCCCGCCGCCTCAAAATCCTGCGCCTGGACCACCGGGTCATCCCCGTACGTGATCTGACGCTCATAGTCCCCCTGAATCAGACGCACACAGCAGCCCTCCCGTAAATCAATCGCCGGCAAAATATCCATTTAGTGCCCCTGCCTCTTTTTAATCGGCCGTTTCTTCCTCACCAGACCGCCCGGCTCGATCCAGTAACGCTCTTCCGATTCCTGCACAATCCTGACCACCTCGGCGGGTTCGTCGGTCAGGGTATATATGGTCAAATCCTCCTGCGAGATGTTCCCGTGCTTCTTCTGCATAACCGCCTCCAGCCAACCCAATAAACCCTCCCAGAACTCGGCGCCCATTAAAATGACGGGAAAATACTGGATCTTCATGGTTTGTATTAGTGTCATCGATTCGAAAAACTCGTCCATCGTCCCGAAACCCCCGGGAAAAATGATAAAAGCCTGGGCGTACTTGGTGAACATCATCTTCCGGGCGAAAAAGTAGCGAAAACTCAGCGAAAGGTTCTGGTATTCGTTGGATTCTTGTTCCTCGGGTATCTCGATATTGAGCCCCACGCTCCGACCGCCCGCCTCATACGCCCCCTTGTTGGCCGCCTCCATAATCCCCGGTCCACCCCCCGTAATAATGGCAAAACCCGCCCGCACCAACGCCGCCGCGGTACGCTCGGCTAACTTAAAGTAACAACTCTCCGCTTGGGTCCGCGATGAACCGAATATCGAAACCGCCGGTCCTAACTGGCTTAGCTCGTCGAAACCCTCCACGAACTCGGCCATGATGCGAAAAATCCGCCAGGGCTCCCGCGAAAATTCACTCGGTGTTGTCATATCGGTCATCTCCGTTAATTATGCCCTCGCCCGGCGCGGGCATGTTCCTTCCTTATAAAGCTCGCTGACGTGCTTGTAAATATGCCGGCGGCTTAAAAACGATAAACTCCCGTCCCGTCACGCCGGGACGGCATTAATACGTAATCTACCAGATTTCTCCCAGGAGGACCAAAATCATTTTGGTCCTCAAGTCAATTTAACACCAATTAACCCCCCCAGGCCAGTCTGTTATTACCGATATTGCCGGGGATTTTCCCCTTTCAGCGGCCCCCGCGACTTAGTCGCTTGCTTTTATGGCGCTTCTTGTTAAGCTTAAGAAGTGTTTTTTCCCCGCAGGATGACTCTTGAGGTGATGATGCCTGCTGACGAGAATATAGCGCCGATTTGCTGCCGCGTGGGCCTCGGTTACGATATACATCTATTGGCCCCGGGCCGCAAACTCGTCCTGGCAGGGGTGCAAATCCCCTGTGATCGGGGTCTGATCGGCCACAGCGACGGCGATGTTGTGCTCCACGCGGTGATCGACGCCCTTTTGGGAGCCGCCGGCCTGGCCGATATCGGCGAACAGTTTCCCGATACGGACCCCGCCTATAAGGATGCCGATAGCCGGATGTTATTACTCCAGACGCTGCAAAAAGTAAAAGCCAAAGGCTTTGCCCCGCTCAATGTCGATACGACCGTCATCGCCGAAAAACCCCGGCTCCGCCCTCACAAACCGGCCCTGCGCAAGCAGCTGGCCCAACTGTTAAACCTCAACGAATACGCCGTCAGCGTCAAGGCCAAAACCCACGAAGGCCTCGGCGAAATCGGCGCCGGCCACGCCGTCGCCTGCCAGGCGATTGTGTCGCTGACTAAAATTGTAGATAATAACAAGCAGTGCTGTTAATTTTGAAGTTTTTACCCGGGAAAGGTAATACCAAATGTCCTTACGCCTTTATAACACCTTAACCAATCAAAAGGAGCTTTTTGAACCCGTCCAGCCCGGCAAGGTCGGTATTTACGTATGCGGCCCCACGGTTTACAAGGAAAGCCACATCGGTCACGCCGTCGGCCCGGTCATCTTCGACGCCTTCAAAAAATATCTCACCTATAAGGGCTTCCAGGTCAAACTAATCATCAACATTACCGACGTGGACGATAAGATCATCAACGAAGCCAGACTCCTGGGCGTGGATACCGGCCAACTGGCCCGGCAGGTAACCGGCAGTTATTTTGAGGCCATGGATAGGCTCAACGTCAACAGCGTCGATCATTATCCCCGCGCCACCGAGCACATCGACGACATCATCAACCTGATCCAGCGGCTGGGCGAACGCCACGCCGCCTACGCCGTCGAGGGCGACGTCTATTTCGACATCACTAAAGCAAAAGACTACGGCAAACTCTCCAATCGCCGCAGCGAAGAACAGTTTGACAGCAGCCGGGAACTCGCCGGCAAGACTAAGCGAAATCCCGGTGATTTCGCCCTCTGGAAAGCCGTCGCCGAAGACGACCCTGTCGGCTGGGATTCACCCTGGGGCCGGGGTCGGCCCGGATGGCATATCGAGTGCTCCGTGATGAGTATGAAATATCTCGGCGAGACCTTTGATATTCACGGCGGGGGAATGGATTTGATCTTTCCCCATCATGAAAATGAGATCGCCCAGGCCGAAACCGCCACCGGCATACCCTTCGCCAAATACTGGATGCATAACGGCCTCACCCGCGTCCGCACCAAGCTCGCCGGGGGGGAACTAAAGCAGGAAAAAATGAGTAAATCCCTCGGTAATGTCAAAACCCTGGGCGAGTTGTTTAAGGCTTATTCGCCCGTCTGCGTGCGTTTTTTCCTTCTGAGCACCCATTATCGCCGTCCTTTGGATTTCTCCGACGAGGCGCTGGAGGCCGTCCGCAAGGGAATGATGCATATCTATCGCCTTTTCGAACGAGTTAAGCGGCTCACCGACCAGGACATCTTCCAGACCCCGTGTTCGATTGAAAGAATGGGCCAACTGGCCCGGGACGATGAAGATAAACGCCTCCAGGAACTGCTCACCCGCACCCAGCTCCGCTACCTCGAAGCCCTGGATGACGATTTCAACACGGCCCAGGCCCTCGCCCAGCTGCATGAGTTGTGCGGGGAAACTAACCGCTACATCGAGCAGCAGAAACTGGAGGTCCGGACCCAGCAGCCAAAGCAACACCTGGCCCTGGAGGCGGCGCGAATGCTCTGTTCGCTGGGAAAGGTGCTCGGCCTCCTGGAAAGACCCCTCCACGCCGCCCCCCCCGAAGAAGGTCTGACCGGCCCGCTGATGGAACTGTTAATCGAACTGAGAAACTCCGCCCGCCAAGACAAAAATTACCCCCTCGCCGACGACATCCGCGATCGGCTCAAAAAACTCAACGTCACCCTCGAAGACCGACCCGACGGCGCCACCACCTGGACCCGAACTTAAATCAAAAATTAATCCTGCCGAAAAACTCCTTACTCCGTCAAAAACGTTCTTGTGATAATATGCTGAAAAAGATTTTTTTATGGACTTTTATTGCCGGGCTGGCTATTGGCATACCGGTAAAAGGATTATTGGCAGGTCCAACTTATGCCTTAGTCGTAGGAGGTATATTTAGCTTAGTATTTGGATTAATCTTATGGAGCATGCAAAAAATTCTCCCCCCCCAACACCGGCCTAAGCTAAAAAATACGGGAATTATTGTTGCTCCGATATTATTTATATTGTTAAGTTGGTTCAGTTTTTTTCCTCCCGCTAAATGGTTGTTTAAAACCCATGTCATATCTCCTATTCCAGATTCCGTCACTAATATCAAATCCCATATGAAACATTACGGTCCTGATATAACTTGCGCGTTAAAATTTAATGTTGATGAAAAAGACTTCGAGAAAATAATCAAGTCCAATTCGTTTGCAGCAGTTGAACATTTTGCATTAGATAAAGATACCATCTCCTGGGATAGTAAAGAGGGTGTCATCATCCTTTCGCTGCCTGTTCACGTTCCGTGGTTTCGTGTGTCTGATATTGTTAAACCGGCCTTGTACGTCAAAAGTAAGGAAAGAATTGAAGTCGGAGTTTATTTTCCTTGTATCATTTATGACGAATCAAATAACGAAGCTTTTTATCTTTATGAAACATATTAAAGTTGCACGGTGGACTCTTAGCCCGGCATCTGTACCGCCAGCGTCTCGCCGTCATTTTAAATTTCATAGAATAGAATCATAATAAATTAATTGGCCCGACGGGCGGCCCCCTCAAGCGCAGCTCGCCGATGTTTACCCTTATATAAAACATAACCCCCAAACCCACCCCAACCCTAAGGACGCCTGGCTGCCTCAAACCCTGTCATCCCCGCGCCAGCCTGTCATCCCCGCGCAGCCGAGGTTAGGCCCCCGCTTCCAGCACGGGTATTAATTTGAAAATCAAGCATGTATGGAGTATTATGTTAATATGAATACCGGGAATCCGTCTCATATTAAACAAAACATACTTTCCTGGCCGGCCAAAGGCATACTGGCAGGGGCAGGGGCGGCCCTGATTATATGCATATGTATCACTCTCATTCTTATGGCACAGGTACGCCTCGAGCGCAAGGCGGCTCATGCAATCTGTCAAATGGGCGGGACATTCACCATGGAATCGGCCGTTAATCCTAACCCTGTCGTACGCGGGATCCCCGGTTTGATCAATATCAAATTGCTGAACCGGGTATATAAGATTGACCTCTCGGCGGACGCCCTGGCCGCTTTCCCTAAAAACCTCCGGGCCGACAAAAAACCGCTAACCGAGCAGGGACTCAGACATCTGAGAGCCTTTAGCAGACTGCGGGTATTAGACCTCCAGGATGCCCCTGTTACTGATGCCGCTTTAATTCACCTGCAAAGACTAAAATCCCTCCGCTCCCTGAATCTCCGGGGTACGAATTTGTCGGCCCCGGCTATCAAAAAACTGCAAAACGCCTTGCCCCAGTGTAACATTGAGTGGGATCTTTAAAACTTTCTAAACTGAATCTAAATTTAACGTAAATATTCTTTCCCCCTCTGCCCAAAAAAGCCTTTTTTCATAAATAGTTAATTGGCTTATTTTTTCACCTTGCCGCAAAGTTATAATCTTGCCCTCTTCCATCGAGATTGCATATATCCTATTTCCGCTGCTAAACAATAATTGTTCATTAAAGTAAATAGGCTTAATTCTTCCTCCTCCCTCTCCCGTCTCAAATTCAATCCTCCATAATATTTTTCCGGTTTTAGCGTCACAAGCATACAAAAAATTCTCGTCTTCGCAAATTACTTTCTGCTCGATGTCCTTTTTAGTAACATCGTCAACCAAATCACAGGTAAATATATAAAGACGGCCTTCATGCAAACATGGTTTTCTACTAAGATATGCGTAACCATCAAATTTTGCACGCCACAGTACCTTGCTATCGTTAATATTGAGACAATGGATGCTTAACGACCTGAGGGGAAAAGATTCGTAAGCACAGTAAATATTTTGGCCGTCAAATACTAAATTAGGAGGAATAATCGAATTTTTAGGAAGATTGTATTTTGCCTGAAGCTGCCCTTTTTGAATGTCAAGGCGCAATATTATATAATGATTATCAGGATCAATATCAGACATCTTCTGGGTGCTCGTAATAATTAGCCTATCTTCTGCCCAAGCTATATCTGAAAAAATCAATGAATAACTAAAATCCCGTATTTCTTTACCTGTTTTTTTATTACAAGCCAAAATTTTACTTATCGTCGGCAAAAATATTCTCTCCCGA
>LJUC01000188.1 GCA_001303695.1 Phycisphaerae bacterium SM23_30 | reverse complement strand
TTATTGATCGTTATAATCAACTCCCAAATCACGGTCTTATCCGGTAAGGCATACTCCGATATCTCGTAGCCCGTCCCCGTTTGTTCAACTACGTCACTAATTGTTATTAACTGCCTTTGCCCGAATAAGTGGTCAGGCAACGCCATAATCTTAGATTCAGGCCAATCTGATATATTCATAACCTCTCCTTAAGGCTCCTCATACAATATCGACACTCTTACAATATCAGGTCCGACGCCAAATCCTCGTATCGCCACGCCCGGCCTTTTGTTAGCCCCGGTTATGATTTTTTGCGTCGGCCAATCACACAAAAATTGTTCACCGTTAATGTTGATCGCCGATGGAAATTCATCGTTCCTTGTCCTGATTATCGGCTCCAATTCGTTAACTTGTGCTATTGGTTGATTAGGATCCAGCGTTATAAATTGATTAACAATCACATTTACCGCCGTCGCCACCGCCCTATTTCCGGCAAACACTTTGACCAGCCTGATCACCGTGCCGTCCTTCAGTACCGGCCCTACATATATCAGATTGACTCCGTTTATTACCCCTGTCGTCTCAATCGACCAATACTGCCACTGTTTATATTGTGGCCTTTTATTGCCGCTCAACGATTCCAATCCCGTTATTATTCTTGTCATGATTGTACTTATATATAGGAGTACGAATTTCGCCCTTCTGATATAGCTCAGCACTTGCTTCAAAATCTGTAGCAGTGATCGCAATTCGGCACCCGGCACAAAAAAGGCATAAGCCTATTAACCCCCATATTATTATCAACCACATTCTCATATTTTACACCCCCACTAATTCGCACGGCAGCACCCGCAAGGGATTGGTGTCACCGGCATAAATTCTTGCGATTACGTCGCTCTTGCCCGCCGTCTGCAACAAATACATATCGTCGCGGTTGGGGTCAAAGTCAATCCAATGGTGCTGAATGCACCTGTCATTTCGATATTTGACTACGCTGGTGTCCATGTATTGTGCGTATGCCGCTCCATCCAGTTGGTGGATATGATATCCATGTGCTATCGGCGGCTTATAACGCAACGCCGCCAATTGGTGCCAGCACTCAAAATTGGTCTCTGAAAAATACCTACGATAATTATCCACCAGTATCTGTAAATACTGACAGGTCTGGGTATTGGCATCTGCCAGGGGTACTGTGGTTCCCCAAAATAGCACCCCGGCGATCGGATGTCCGATCGGCAGCTCGATATCCAGTTCACCTGCCGCACTGGGCGTGCGTGATAACGTCGTTACCCGCAGATATCGACCCGGGCTTGCCTCTGGTAGCTCCACCGTCTCGAATAATGCATAAACTGCATCTATATCCGTAAAACTTGCCGCATAAGTCACCTGTAACTGCAATTCGCCTCGAGTTGATCGCGGAAAACATTCGGCGGGGTGATACAGCTTTCGTCCCAGGGGAATCAAGAAGGTAAAATAGGTATAGTCGTCGTCGTCCCCGTAACGATTGTGAATCCAGGGTTCAAAGCCGAAGCACATGGCCTGTAATGCTTCAATATCGCTGCCGTTGGCGGAGAATACAGCACTGCCTTTGTAAAGCACTTCAACCTTACTTAACATTGCATCTACGTTATCCCAATCTAGCTGTAAATCCGCCTTGTCCTGCTGAAACCTTAAAGTCATCAAAATAAACGATAACGGATTGACCGGCAAATCATATGTCACCACTGTCCCAGCCGTCACCGCTTCATAATTCGCTAGTACGGAATGTATAAATTCGCCCATAATTTATCTCCTTTTTTCTTATGATTGGCCTTTTGCGACCTTTATCATAGCGTCAACGACTTCTTTCACACGGTTTAAGTTACGCGGGTCTCTGCGAGCATACCTAGGCGATAATGTCAACCTCTCAATCGCATCACGGTAGGGAGCAAAGCCGCTAGCGTAATCCGCCTCCGCCATCGCTACTCCCGGTCCCCATCTCTGTGTTCCTTTTTGCACCGCACCTTTTTGCCAGGCCTCCGTTCCCGCCGCCCGCACGCCCTTGCCAAATCTCTTCTCTGCAATCGCTTGATTGACACCGGCTTGATATGAATCCTCTGCGGCTGCCGTTGCCGCCGCCCAGTCCGTACGCGGACTCTTCACTCCCGCTTCGTAATCACCTGTTCTTTGCGGGGTTACTGTAGCCCACTTTTTAGAAATTTGTTCGATGGTCCTGATATTTGCCATCCTTAGATCTCCTTAATTTGGGTTTTTTTATACTATAATCTTCTATTATACCTTTTAATACACTTTTCTTTATTTAATCTACCTCCTTTTTTCTTAAAAACTCAATGAAATTCTCATATATTTGCAGGATATCCCCCGATTTTATTTCCAAAATCTCTGGTTTTTCATGCCTTTTTAATATATCTCTGGCTATATCTTTTGACCATGTCAACGCATAGATCCTGCCTCCATACTTACGCTTAACCATTATGGCATAAATAGTTATCATTTTTTTTGCTCCTTACCTTGTTTTTTCTCCAAATTTTTTATTGACTTCATAACATTTATTTTCTTAAATATTTTTTCGGCTTTGTTGGCCGCGTGTCTTTTCAATTCGCCGACTACGTTGTCGGCGAATTTTTTTTCAACATTACAAAACGTCTAAAAAGGCGGTGCAGTTTTAAATATAAGGTAAAATTTTAACCTTTACGATCAATTTTTATTAATTGTTGCCCTCACCACCATTTTTAGGCTCAATCTCTAAATATACATAAATTCCCTGTTTATGCGTATATTTTTTCTCACCAGATTGCCCCACAATCGAAGATCTCGAGTTCCCCTATGGTTTTATACCCTTATTTTGATTCCTCATTATTAGCCTGATAATTATTATCTTTATTTATTCCTCACATCCATTTTTAAAATATTCCGCTTCATTATTTTTATTATTTTAATCATATACCATATTTTCATTATCCTTATCATTATTCCTTTACGCTTCACGCTTTCCTTATCCTTCATCATATTCCTTATCCTATACTTTTGGCGGCGGCGGGCCCAAGGCCTGCTGCTGCCCAGGGCGTCAAGGCCGCCCTGCGTCCCGCGGCGTCTAAAGCCGCCGCTGTCATCCTCGTCCCCACCCACCACCCATCATCCAACGGCAACGCCGATACATCGCATCATTATCTATCACAATCGTACGCACATCGTTGCGTAGGCGTATCATCACCAACCACATTCGCTATTACCCGCAGCGTACCGTCCATCCCAGGGCGTGGTCGCGTCGGACTCAACCGTCCAAATTTTTATGTGCGAGCCTCCCCGTATAAGGTGTCCCCAATAGTTGCGGCCTCTCGCCCGCCGACGCCCCGCTTCGGTTGGCTGCCGGGTATCTCCTTTTCGCCATGGCGGCCCTCGCGGGGCTTCAAGCCCCGCACCTAACAGTCCGGGTATCATTATTCCGCTTCTCCTACGGCTCCGCCGCCCCCAGGTGGGCCTTCGGTTGGGCAGGTTTTAAGGGAGGTGCGGGGCTATTGGCGGCTGTTGGTTCCCGCCGCTAATCCAGCTTATCGTCGGAACCTTCTTTTTTTTCTGTTTGTTACATATATTGCAGGGCAGGTTCCAAAGCCCACCCACCACCCAAAGAGAGCAGCGTAACCACAGCCATTATAAATCATGTTCTATTTTTCCCCGAAATCACATTGCTAAGCGGTGCTCGAATGCTTTTCGCATTCTCGACTACTCTTATACTTATGCGGTTGGCCCACTAAATTTATATTCTGTTAAAAATAGAAATCTGGATTTCGGGCTATTTTTTTCTTGCGGTAAGGTAAACTGAACTTTCACGCAATGAATTGGGCGGCTTCGCCCAGGGTGGGCGGCATAAATGCCGCCGATTTTTTACGGTTCGCTAATCTATGCAAAATTTGTCCACTAATTTAAATTAGTGGCCTGCATTTTGCGATTAGCGAACCTATCGGGCTTGTTGCCTTGGCTGCCAAGCAGCCATGCCGTTGACACCCCCCCCCGGCACCGGCAATCTGCTACGGCAAGTTATAATGTGCCTTGCATCCCGCCCAATTCATTGCGTGAAATCCAGGTTTTTTCTTAACGCCCGAAATCCAGATTTTCTTATTTTTAACAGACCCCCCCTTTTAATGTTGGGCCTCTATTTTAGAACTTGAGAAAAATCCGCCTTTGGCAGGATTTTTCTCAAGATCGCTCCGCCCGCCTTTGGCAGGGCTACGCTTCTGCGGCGGGAATGTGACCGCCCTTGGCAGGCCCCATTCCCGCCGCAGAATATCATATTTTTCTTTTTAAAACGGCCCGTGCCGGGCCTTTTAAATGCCTTCGGCGACCACTCTAAGAAATCGTGGAACATCTGGTTTCCCCCCCGCCTCCATGCCTTGTGATGACCGCTAACGATTTTACCCAGGGAATCGGTCTCACCTATTGGCGTTTGGCCCGCACAGGCCAATCTGGTGCCTTTTTTCCCGGAGGCCTCCACCGCTGCCGCCGCCGACCCCTATACCCGCCGCCACCCCCATTTTTTTAGACATTATCGCCTGTTTTTTTTCAAACGTCGTAAAATACCTATTTTACGACATTATGGCAGGCCCTAAATTTTTCCAATTTTAGGTAAAAAGACATATTTTTTCCGACATTTTCCCTTGACTTACACGTCGCCTTACCTTACAATTCACCTTAGTATTGTCGATTTTCCTTTTTTTTATAAGGAGACTTAAAAATGGATAAAGAATCTTACCTTGTTGGTTATCTTTACGATCGGTTGAGCTTTCCCCACAAATCCCAATATTTGACTTATTCCTACTCTTTTAGTAATAACAAATCTTTCCTTTTATCTTCATTATCACCTATCCCCGCTCATTCTATTCTCGAAGATTTTTTTCTGTCTATTACTTTTTATTTGACGGAACCCGGCTCTTTGTCATTTGGTTTAAGCCCCCTTCCCACTATTACTAATTTTGCTGATGTTGATTTTTCCCACCTTGCTCCAGGCTTATATTTTGCTGATGATAAACCGTTGCCTATTTCTTTTTTTTCCCCTTTTGTCATCGATATACATAATCTTAATCATTATATCGGCGATGAAGATATGTATATTCATTTTTCCATTATTTTCGATGTCCCTGTTTTTATTATATTTAACTTTAGACTTAAATATTCAGTACCCCAATCTTTTATTATAAATCAACTCGAGATGTTAACCCAAGAAATTAACTAAATAAATCATGGTTGACGTATTAAATCCTGATGAAGAATCACGGCTGTTGCACGCCTTAGATCTGCCTAATCGCCCGTTAAATGAATTCGGTCTAGCTTATAACTACGATATAAATAAGCCTAGTGAATTCAAATGTCTGCGAAACGTCGCCGCTTATCTTCTTATGCTAGACGCCGGTTTACGTGTGGGCGAGTTAGTAGCATTAAATAGGTCTGATGTTTACGTAGGTTTTAAACCGGTTGATACCTTAATCATTCGCGGCCCAATTAGCCGCAAGGGGTCTGATCGTGATGTCCCCGTCTCCGCTCGTTTAAGATTCGCTCTTTTCCGTCTATTTATCCCTACGGAATTATTTCCCGTCAATCTTGGTTATTATGGCCTAATCACCCGTCATTTATTCGGCCCCAAATTGACCACTCGATCAATCGAAAGATTGATAACCAAGTCCGCTCAATACCGTTTAGGCCGCCCGGTTCATCCGCACATGCTGCGTCACACTTTTGCTACTAAACTTATGCGTAAAACCGACCTTCGCACCGTCCAATCGTTGTTAGGCCATAAAAACATCTCTTCTACGCAGATTTATACCCATCCTAATATGGTTGACAAACGTCTGGCAATCGATCAGATTACTGCCTTATAACTTGCTCTCTTGTCCTGACTGCCGCTGCATCTCTTTTCTAACCGCGTGTAATAGATGTTCGTGGCAGTCTGCACATGTGGGCAGATACGTCAGGTCCACCATCCTCATCATGCCGCCGCATATAACGCACGGCGTGTGTGGGGTGATCGGCTGCTGTGAGGCGTAACCCGGCTTCGGTTCTATTGATTCCGGTTCGTTCGTTTTTATTCCCGCCCTGAACGCCTGAAGCCAAGCGGCTGTTGTTCGTGCCGTTGATCCGTTATCTATCGCATATTGAACCAGTAATTCCCTCTGCACCTTATCCGTTATCCCGACAAGATTTTTTGCCGCCGATACGGAAATCTTGCCTACATGCACCGCCGCCGTAATCTCCGGGGGCCAATCGATCATGGCAATACGCTCCGCCACCCAGGTAACGCTCCGGCCTACCGCCCGTGCCATCGATTCTATATCATACGTTCCACTCTGTACGCAATCGCATATGACCGCCGCCTCTTCTATGGGGCTTAAATCCGCACGTATAAGGTTCTCGTGTAACGCCAATTCCCAATCTTTATTTGAATCGTCAGAAATAATTGCTGCCGGTATGGTTCCAGTCTGGAGTATCTTACAGGCCGCACATCTTCGATGCCCAGCAACGACCACGTACCTATCTTTATCCATACGGACCAAAATTGGCTGCAATACACCGTGACTCTGTATAGATTTAACCAACTCATCTAACTTCATCCTATCCAATTCACCCCTGGTAACATATTCATCATCCTTTATCCGCCACAATTCTATCTGTTCGACCTGATAGTTCATCTTTTAGGTCTCCTTTAATCGGCTTAAGCCGCAATAATCCGTATCTATCGGTATCCCAAATCAAGTAATCCCGTGGACCTAGATTATGCTGTTTGATAAACGTCCTTGGTATTCGTACCGATAACACGCCGTGTTCGTTTTTAACCTTTACGATCTCTCTCATAATTGCCTCCATATTATACATGAATTACCGGTGGGGGGCGGCCCCCACCCGGTTGTTTTTCAAGCCAATTTTCATGCGACTGGATCCAGATTTGCCCTGTGATTTAAACCTGTTAACTACCTGTGATTTATCCTGTTACATTTTCGACCTCTCAAAAACCTGTTACAAACTCAACATATCTCACATCTAATCTAACATAATCTCACAACTTATCCACAATAATTTTCATGTATCTGTTAGATTTTACCTAATCTACTTTAACCACAATGCTTTACGCTCATCATTATCTCACTATTTATCCCCGTTATTGCCGCCCTATGGCCTATCGAGTGATTTACTCACAGCACATATGAATACTACTGATAAGGATTTAAATCTTATTATAATTAATAGGAATTGTGAGTTATGTTATATTTGATTGACTCCTCCCCTTTTTCTACATGCCCACCTCAAAACAAACTATCCCCAGGGCGTCAAAGATGGAGATCAGATCCTCATCCACGATATCAGTGATTATCGCCCTCTCCACCGGCTCTGTTGGCTGGTATTCAGCCTCGAATGCTACACCGTAAAAAATGACCTGTCCCAGGGCAACTACACCAGCCCTGGGTTTGGCTTCAACTACCCAGTAACGCCCGCCCATAAACCACACCATGTCAATCCGTTTACGCGTTGAATATTCGGCAAATTTTGTCATCCATTCCGGTTGACCGCTGGGTAATTCAACCGCCATGCCCACCCTAATATCATACCAGACTTTGTCAGGTATGTATTTGCCGTTATCTATAAATCTAGTCCAGATTTTGCGATCTTCCGGCATAAGATGGGGATATTTTAATCCAAGCTCCGCCCTGTAATATTTACCTAGCGATTTCAATCCGGGATCTCATATGGAATGCTGCTAATCACCAGCCCCACTGTTACTATTCGATTACCCGCCGCCGGATTATAATACCTCAAAACAAATCTGTTGCCTTGCGGCTTAATCAGCTTACGAATATTACGTATCTGTATCATGCTCATTCCCACCACTGTTATCACTCCCTTTTCACCTAATTCATTTTCACATCCGGGAAAAACACGCGTTAGGGCGTTAAATTCAGCCGCTCCGCCCGGCAATTGATCGCCTAGGGCTATGGTTACATAACCATAGGCGGCGTAGTTATTATTGATCGTTATAATCAACTCCCAAATCACGGTCTTATCCGGTAAGGCATACTCCGATATCTCGTAGCCCGTCCCCGTTTGTTCAACTACGTCACTAATTGT
>LJUC01000187.1 GCA_001303695.1 Phycisphaerae bacterium SM23_30 | reverse complement strand
AATCCGCCATGTCGCAACAATTGATACATCCGGGGTAGGGTCTTATCAAAGTGGATATCATGTTCAAGTGAATTGACGGAGCATACGACATCAAATACTTTATCCCCGAAGTCTATCTCGTGGAATGTGCCAACGATATCGACATCTTTACCGGGTATAACATCAACGCCCGTATATTCGCAATCTATAAATAAATCTCGGAGCGTCCCGTTGACATTGAGCGACCCCATTTCGAGAACTTGCACCTGCTTGAAATATTGCGGCATCGCGAGTTTCAGGCCTGCACACCATAGTTGCTGGACCTTGTGGCTCATTGGAACCTCCTCTGGAATTCCTCAACGGAGATTAGGTTAAGCCATGCGACCCGGTTGTTATCGAAATCAGCCCAGTTGTAATTGATAGAAATATTTAACAATTCCTGTTTCCCGCGTTGGATAATTCCACACCCCCAATCAATATCTACTACAAACATTTCTAGGTTCGGGTCGGAATTCCTAAGCTTCAAGAATGACCTATATGCCGTACCGCTCCACAATATCTGCTTTTCTTGTCGTTCCTCATTGGCATACTCCTCTTTTGGCGGATTACAGTCATGCATTACTATGATACCATGGGGCGCAAGAATTCTAATAGAGTTCCGGATATCCCGGTCTACCTGTGCTTCACGATGATCCCCATCAATAAAAATAATCTCATATATCTCCCGGCCATAGGGGCTATTGAAATATTCATCGGAACTCATCCTTAAAACACGCTCATTAATAATAAGCGGTTTAATGTCCATCCCGGCCTTTACGGAACATTTTATTTGGTGGAAGCATAATCCGTCCTTGACGCCGATCTCAAGATATCTTTTATAGCCCCTGTTTTGTATTATCCTGTTTATGACATCCCATCGATATTTCATGATTATAGTCTCGACTCCCAGATATTAAGAAGGTCCTCTATCGCAGATATCGATTCATCGGACATCGTAAACGTTGCCGCGATGCCAGCACAATCAATTTCAAGGTCGTTATATTCAGCAGACCACCAAATATCCCCGTCCAAGGCCTTTAGTCTTGACTCAATAGACTCTAATCGTTTTATTTTTTCTGGATTCATCTCGTAAACATCACCAACCGTCGATTATTCCAAGCCTTGTCGATGTATAGTTCCTTAATATTAGTAAATCCAGTATATTCCCGGACAAGTGCATCCATTGCGTCCTTGCTATCAAGCCTGGCAGCCTTTACGGCCCCGCCTGCCATGGCATCACCATGGGATGTTTCAAAAAAGAGAACATTGGTTATCTCACCGATTCTCTTAAGCGTGGCCTTGGCAACATCTAAGCCCCGCTCCTTCAATACCCACATGAACGTAGAAAGATAAACAACGAAATCGTTATATCTTGCATAGGTCAAGGCGTCCCAGATAGAATCATCAACAAATGCCACGCCACCTATTCCATAGTAATTCTTGAGAGCGTGGGCTACACGGAGCGATTGTGGGTCACGTTCAACCCCTAGCACTCCTGCGCCGAACCTGTTTAGCCAGAAAGACATCCCGCCGACAGAGCACCCGAGGTCAAGACCGTGCTTGCCGTTGAGGTTATAGGCATCCCGAATCGCCCTTGCTCGGGCCCCCGTATTTTTCCTGTGGGTTACTTGAGGAAGGCAGAATGGGACATCGTGATACATCCACCCGGGTCGGGTTGATGAGCCCGGACTGCGCACAGTCCCGATTGCGGCCATCGCTGTCTGCAATTCCTTCCACTCGTTCTGCTTATTAAGTATATAGTTTATGGCTCGGCGGAGCATTTTCTCATCCCCATCTCTCTGGATAATCTTTAGGAGCCGGTTGTTGGGCCAAGGCTGATGGAAGGGCTGCCCGATGATAGTCGACATTGAAAAATCAATGAGCTTGATCTCACCATCCTTAATCATCATATTTCTCGGGATTATGTCGTTGTGCCGTAGCCCCGTCTTTTTAAGCCTATGTATGATGGATCCGATTTGTGAGTCCCAATCAACGGGCATATTTTCTGCTGTAAGATGAACCCCGGCATCAGACATTGTTACGCTTATTTTATCGTGGGATATATATTGCGGGGCATGTATTCCCTCCATAACCTGCAACCCATAGATCTCACTGCCGAGCATCCATGGGCATCTCTCAAGCCATTTGGCCCTGAAATGCTTCTTATGATTGCCATTCGGAAGGGGGGTTACTATTGCGGTATGACCCTCACCTAGCGGATATGGGCCCGGTTCCATCCATCTATCATTAGGACCACCCAGGATTTTATCATTGGGGATATATGTCGGCCTTTTCCTCTTTTTTTTCATGATACCTATGCTTAAATTTTCAGGGGGCACCCCCGAGGAGGTGCCCCCCTAGCTAAAAGATCCAGGAGAAGCGAGCTACTAATCACTCTTCCAATATCTCCGGGAAGTCCAAGATGGAGATATACCACGTAACTGGTTCCTTTAATTCGGTAGTCGCATCAGTATCATAACCTGCCCAAAATAAAACGTCACACCATTTTGCATTGATGATGTCATAAATTTCACCAAGGATGGCATCGAGATTGACGTATTCCACATATTTGGCCGTCTTTTCGTTGCCTTCAAGAATCGCTTTAACGGTAGCGATTACTTGTTCCTTATTGCCAGCATATTTCTCATATGCCGGAATCATGAGCTCACCGATGGCAACCCTAATAGCACTTTGGCCAATGGCTTTCCAATCTATTTTGCCACCATCACAACCCGCCGATATTGACATCATCAAAAGCAACATCACCAGAATTGTGCATACAAATACCTTTCGCATCTTATCCTCCTTCAAGGTTAATATATAATACCCTTCAATCCTCTATCCATGAGGGATGAGAGTTTATAAGTCCCCGTTCCGATCTGGTTCGACATATTCCCTTCCATCGTTTTGATAATATCATTACGATGGTTTCCGTCATCCTGCCAATGCGAAACCGTCCATCCGGTATGCCCCGTATCATCAGCGCGGCCTAAAATGAAAATAGAGTGTCGCGGTATCTTTTCGCCCTTTAATAGAGCGTCCGCAGGGATAATTGATAAGCGACCATTTTTTTGTGCGAATCGCCAGACTGACATGCAATGACCCCGCTCTGAAAGCGACATATCATCAAAGGGGTTTACCCATCCCAGAAGTGGCGTGTATATCTCATACGATTCGTCAAGGGTAAATTGAACATAATACATGCACCATGCCCAATTCTTGCCACCCCCGAATTTCTGTTTGAATAGGTCAATCCAGAAGCCCTCATTAGAATTGGGGGGTGATTCAATCCCACCCTTCAATTCAAGATAGGTACGCGCATTCATCGCGGCTAGGGCTCTTACCGGTAATGGAATCATTTAAGCTTCTCCTTCTGTTTTGCTATAAAGTATCCATCCTATGCCGGGGATATAGATTACTCCTGCGGTAGACAAAACAGTACTTACAGCAATTGTTGCCTGTTCTTTATTCATCGCGCATCTCCATTGGCCTTATCGGAACGCCAGCCACACTCACAGACAAATGGTTCATCGGGATCGTTACTTAATGCTCTTCCGCCGCACCCCGGGCACTTCATCACCCGAAAAGCTTTAGAATTCTGTACTTTGTACAATGTCAATTCTGCCTCGGCGCGGACTTTTTTCTGTTTTAAAACCAATTGGTCTAGTTTAGCTAAGACCTCTGACATCTACATCACCTACTTTCGCCATCAAAGCATCTATTTTTTCGCCAACTCGCCTAATCGCCTCCGTATTACTAGCAACATCCTCACTTAAGTTCCTACTAACTTCGGTTGTTGTGGCTGAGGTTGCACTTATATTAGAGACGAAGTCCAATAAGGTTTGTTCGCGTCTATCAACGCGAGTAAGTACTTGGTTGGCAAATCGGCAGTACTGCCAGAAAAATATTATGGCGACCGCTGCTGGCGGCCCCACGAATTTTAGAATTTCCAACCAACCCTCAGGCATGTTTCCCTCGCATTGTGCGGGGCCTTGCCCAGCCGCACCCACACTGGTATGGTTTCATCGGGCCGCTCGACCTTGCTCTCCCTCCGCATTTCTCACACCTGCATATTAGGATTTCTCCGCCCTCCGGTTGCCGATCAATTATCTTAAGCCTTCCCAATCGCTTGCGTTCCATCATTCAACTCCATATATTTAGCATTTTTCAATTTCGTTTCCGATATCGTATAAACTTCAACTCCAATATCCCAAGCTCGGGCAATAAGAAAGTCTAGGGCTCCGCATGATGTCCATATCTGTCCCTTGCGTTGCTTTTTCTTATGCTCACTACCGTCAAAATATAGGTGCCCATACATGTCAATGCCGCAAAGAATTACGCGCTTGACCCCAAGTCTTATTGCAACTTGCAGGAATGAACCACATATTGTAGCCCCCTGATATACCCGGATTTTGTCCTTAGCTGCTTTCGGGAAATACGAAAATGTCTTCTTATCGATCCCCGGCTTATTGACATTAAATACTAGTTTAAACCACGGGTAATATCTCTGGACTTTCGTCCGGTCGAAAATAGGCATGGGGCGTTGTCCTGCCTGGAATTCTGCCAGTCCGAATTTACGACCAGTATTACATAGTCGCGTTGCGGTATCATCGAACCACTTTTGATTTTTTAGCGTTGGGTCTTGTGCGGCCCATATGGCGGCATCTAAGGGCTGATTAATAGCACCATTTAACGCAGCAATATATTTCCCACTCTTATTTAGATCAGCTATGCATGCGTTCGCATTCGGACCGGATCCGAGAATGACTATCTCGCGCGGGAGATGGATGCCGGCTGTCAAAATATTGGTGGGACGGCCAGCATCAACCTCAATTAGTTGTCCAGTCTCGATAAATTTCTTCGCATTCTTGGGTAGAAATGTTAAGATGCGGTTTGGTTTGAACACGCGTCCGCGATATTCAAATGTGGCAATTGACTTATATGTCTTAGATTTATTCATTACCACCCCAAATATTCCTTTGCATCGAGATACCAGAAATCAAGATCTGTACTATCCACATCCTCAGTTTCATCCCAACTAAGCGGATTATCTCCATCGTTATAAAGCTCTGGGCTTAGGAAATAATTATGTATATCCCCACCACTAATGCCGGGATCATATTCAACATTCCATATTATTATACCGGATGGTGATGCTGTAATCTGTGGTGATGCTCTATATAATTGGTTTCCATAATCTGAACTATTAAGCGTCCACGTATCGATGATTATAAATTCAGGCCTTATGAAAGCATCCAAATACCAATCGTTTGCCGTTCTCCTATTGTAGCATAGGTAATAATCACCAGTTGCGCCGTTATCTATAAATGAAATTGCAACAAAATGAATTGTATTATCGGGAGGGCGATGGCAGGCAGCCCATGCATTCTTCCACCAACAACTAGATCTTGATGGCCCTGAACCGTAATTCCATTGAGTCCCAAATCCGAAATGCTTATAATATTCATAAATATAAATCATATCGGCCTCATCAGTTTCAAAGACCCATAGATAGTTGTCATTATCTGACAATATCATGCACCAATCCCTAGGAGTAGAAATTCCGCCCGGCGTAACTATTTCGGGTGCTAATGTGGCATTGAGACCAAAGGGCTGAACTTGGTCATAATAAAGATAATTCCAGCCTGGAGCTTCATAGTCCAAAATATAGTATGTATAATGTATTAGACCCATTAGCGTATCATCTAATGTCATTGTAAATATAGTCAACGGATCAATCGGATTAAGGAGTATAAGTTCTCCAAATATTCCGTTGGCAGTATCATATCTAAATGAACATAAGTTATTGGGAGTGGTTACTGTATTGTAAGTTAAACCATAAATCCAATCATCGCGGGATTCAAGATCAAAATTAAGATACGGCGTATAAGTGGTAAGTTGAAATGCTAATGCCCAAGTTGCGTCTAGCTGATAGTTGTTTGTATTATTGGCCATAATAGCGATATTGCCCAAGGTAGTCGTGTAGGCATAATAACCTCGGCCCTCATTATCTATAGCCCATCCATGCTGTTGGGGGCGCCAATTAATCGGAAGTGCATCGTTATTTATGAGATTGATTTCCCAATCTCCTAAAACCATATCATAGTCTATTGCATATACAGTGTTAGATATAGGGTCAAATGCAGCACACCAGAATAAGTCCTGAGTATTACCGGGTAGTCCGGGCTGCGCCATTGCCGACATCGAGGAGCACCCTGACAAAAATATTATCACAATTCCGATGGTTATTACTATCCGTACCATGCCCTAACCTCCATGTCTGCCCGACCATTCCAGAAGCGAACATATAGGATGTTTGTGGCGGGGTCTTTATACCACTGCCAGAATACTTCGCCACCCTGGCCGTGATCCTCTCCGGGTGTTAAGTTGAAGGGTAAGCCATTGGGTAGTCGTCCCACGATGAAGACGATATAGTCCCCTGCATCATCTGCCACAACGTCTAATTGAATAATTGTATATGTATTGGCCGGAGCAGCAGTCCAATCACACTTTCTTAACTCATAAACTTCTATTGGTGTGGTAACTCCACTATCTGCATAGGCATTAACATTAAACCTTGTTTGTTTATATTTGCCGCTTCTATCAAGATCAAGTGCGATCCGACCTATTACTTTTGCGGGAGTTTTTATCTTGTTATGATATAAGCCTCTATTGCTTGGCATTATCTCAATACCCCCGCACCATACTCCGTCCCGGCTATTCTAGAACCACGATCGGATATTTCTACCAACTGTACTAAGAAATATAGATCCTCCGGATCGCCCTCACGGTGATTATCTTCAATATGTACGGTATCGAAAATCATTATTCGTGGATCAAAGTGCGTAATAAAAGTAATACTTCGGTAAAGCCTTATGTATTCTTGTAGTAAAATATATGCCCGATCAAGCGCTTGGAATTGTGTAAATACAAGCCCCTCATCATCTAATTTGGTTTGATGGCCAATATTCGTTAGCTTTTTCACAAGGTTCGGGTGATAATCAACGATGAAGTCATGCATTACTCCAGTCCCCCCAATAAAATGCCCCCCATTACCCTCGACAAAATCTGCTTTCCGTCCAGGACCGGATGCTCCCTGTATCCCGGGATATCTATCATATAAATAGGCATGAGTATCGTCTATTATCTGATATATCTCAGCCCAATTTGATAAGTCCCCAGCAACAGCAACCATATCGCCTTGCGTAAGCTCAGCCAAGAAGAGGCTTCCAGGATCGCCAATAACTTCCCACGGTGGCCCACCCTCAATAAATGTAATATCATCACTAAGATTAATGACATCGGGCGGCGTTACATCTTGAATACATGCTTCGGTACATGTTGTTTGGCTACCAAAAATGTACATTTCTCTAAAACCTATAGTTAGTTCTTTGCCATCATGTACCCATGCAAACGGTCGGACCCACAAACGCAGGTATCGTGCAGTAACCAAATCCTGTACGTCAAATTCATTGGCTGCATCGGTTTCTAATTCTGCTTTATAGGTCTCCGGTGAACATATCTGATAATCTACTCCATCCAATGAATAATATATAGATACGGCCATCTTTGATGAGGGCCTACTATACTTTTGCGGTATTGTATATAATGTAATGGTTGATAGGGCATAAGGTAGGCCCAGGTCAATAGTTATGAATTGGTAATATGTATAATGACCATGCATGCCGGCGACTTTGGGGAAATCATAATGAACCGCATAGGCCTGAGTAAGGTTACTGTCGCGCAAGGCTTCATATCCATTGGGGTTGGGCATATAAACAACGCCGCCCATGGTTTCTGCGCCAGCGACTGAGGGACCAATGGACCAGGGCCCATATCCATCGGGCGGCACAACTATTTCTATATCTGGAGTAATGGTTGTCGCCGCTTTAGTTATAAGGTTATCAGCCTTCCCAACATCACCTTTAACCAAAACGGCAGATGCGAAGTCCTCTGTTGTTGCCGAAAGAGGTAGTGATATTATCGGCCCAAGCTCTATCTGGTTTGCATAATCTATTCGAACACGATCGCCACGGATTTGATCAGTCATGGGATCGTACCAAAGCTTATACCC
>LJUC01000186.1 GCA_001303695.1 Phycisphaerae bacterium SM23_30 | reverse complement strand
CTGATTCTTGTCATCTGTGTCATGCCCGGAACCAAATGTCTGTCGGAGAAACTGCCGGATTGGACGCACAGGATAAGGCGGGATCACCCAAGGTTGTTCTTCAATTCTGATACGTGGCCGGGTGTACGTCAGCGTGCACTTGGGACCGAGCGACAGTGGTACCTTTCCATAAAGAGACAGGTGGACAGACTGGCTGAAGCCGCGACGAGTAAGGACAAGCTTGCAGCAAAGGAGTATGGTCAAGAGGCGGCGTGGTCGAAGAAATGCCTCGATGCGAGCCTGCGTTTCTACGACAAATGCTATGAGGATAAGAAGAGTGTCAACTGGTACTCGACTTCCCGAGTTCATGCGACGCTGGCGTGGGATTGGATATACGAGGATTTGTCGGAAGCCCAGAGGCGGGATTTTATGTCGAGGCTGGTGCGGGCGATTGATCGGGTGCTCAAAGCCAGGCCAGCAATCTATCGAGAGAATATGAGCGGATACAGCACCGGATTCTACGGCGTTAAAAACTGCCTGTGGTTCATCGGCTGCACGGCTTTCGGTACCGGAATTGAAGAGGAGAAGGTGAATGAGTGGTTGGTGTGGGGGCGGAATGAGAATATGAAACTGCTGGAGCATCGGCGCAAGGCGTGCGGTGACGACGGCGGCGGCGCATCGGCGACGCTTGGATATGTTCTGGGGGCATACCCGTGGTCGGAGCAGAACTTCTTCTATACGTGGCTTTCGGTAACTGGAGAGAATATCGCACCGGATTGGCCGCACAGCGCATGGCTGGCAAATTATGTGATATGGAACTGGATAGAAGCCAACGGCGGGCCTTTGGAGTTCGGATACGGTGATCGACCCCACACGAAAAACGCGATCCCCACGAGCCAACTGTACACGCACATGGCGAATATTCGACATCTATACGGCGAGCAGCGGCCCAAGGAAGCGGCTTTGGCTGCACACGTGCAAGCGCTGCTCCCTCAAAAGAACTACAGCAGCAGTTGGTTCATTTATCCTTTTTTGTTGGCTGGCGCGGACGATTCACCGGACTCGTTTGCTCCTGAGTTACTCCCTATGGCCAGACACTTCGAGAACATGGGGCAAATCATAATGCGAAGCGGTACCGGCAAAGATGATACTTATTGTATGTTCTCATGCGGAGGGATACTGGCCCAGCACAGGCACTACGACGCCTTGAATTTCGTGATCTATCACAAGGGCTTCCTGGCTCTGGATTCGGGAACAAGATACAAAGAATTCGAGAATGGCGAGCATCTGGCAAACTATTATGCCCAGACTGTTGCGCACAACTGCGTTGTAATTCATCAGCCGGGCGAACCGCCGGCAAAGTACTGGGGCGGCACCGTGGTTGGCAATCACGGTGGACAGCACAAGCAGATCGGTTCTGTGGTCAAGTCCTTTGAGACCAATGAAGACTATGTATACGTTGCAGGAGACGCCACAGCTTCCTATCATCATGGAGTTGTCAAGGAGGCTGATAGGCCGGACCTGCCCGAGAAGTGCGATCTGGTAACACGGCAGATTGTTTTTCTTCCTCCGGATCACTTCGTAATCTTCGATCGGGTCGTTTCCACCGATGCCGGCTACAAGAAGGACTGGCTACTTCACACGGCTAACGAGCCGCAGATACGCAACAAGACGATCAGGGCCGACCATCGCGAGGGAAGGATGTTCTGCACGACGCTGTTGCCGAAGGATGCCGTTCTCAAGGCCGTGGGAGGCCCCGGCAAGGAGTTCTGGGCCGCAGGAAAGAATTGGGACATTGTCAAGGACGGACTCAGCGATGAGAGCCTTGCTCTGATAGGGCAGTGGCGTGTAGAAATAACGCCGGGAAAAGCGAGTAAAAAGGACGTGTTCCTCCACGTGATACAGGTGGGGGGCAAGGATCTTAGGGAGGCCAGTCAAATCAAATTGATTGAATCCGGCGACAAGCACGGCGTAAGGATCAAAGTAGCCGAAGCAACATGGCAAGTAATGTTTAACTCCGAGGGACAATTGGGCGGCCGCATTAAACGAAGCGGCGAGGCCGGCAGGATCGATCGGGCTTTGGTGACGGAGGTTCAAAAGCAAGTGGGCATAGCCGCGCGAGAGTATCCCGCGATGACCTATGAACAGGCGAAAGCAGGAATACCCAAACGCAAGCTGCCGGATTTCTGGGTTGGGAGTATGAAGAAGCTTGAAGAACAGCTCGGTATGGTGAAGATAGGACAGGTTCGCATAATCGCGAGAACGCCCGGTGGGCGACCTGTTCATTTGGTCAGTTATGGCAGCCGTGAGCAAGTCGCCCACAAAGCTAATTTTAACTCCGCCGTTGGGGGCCGGCTGGAATCGGCGTATATGGACAAGGAGGCAAGGCGCAAGCCAGTGATTCTATTCGTTGGACCGGTTCACGGGCACGAAGTCGAGGCGCTTACCGGATTGACGAATCTAATAGCCATTATGGAAACGGGTAAAGACCTCAGAGGAACTGCGCAAGAGAGCCTGAGAGAACTTGGACGCAAGTGCCGTCTGCTGATGATCCCTGCCGGCAATCCAGATGGCATCGATAGGCTCGAGCCACGCTCGCTTCACGGAATGGGCTCCCGGGATCTTCGATTCTGGGGCCAAGGCACGTGGACGGACGACACCTTTTGCGGCTGGCCTCAGAGCAAGAGGCAGCACCCAATGGTCGGAGACAACGTCGGATTTCTGGGATGTTACTTCAACGATGACGGAGTCAATCCAATGCACGATGAGTTTTTTATGCCGATGAGCCCCGAGGCACCGGCTATCCTCAAGGTGGCGGCGGAAGAAGGTCCTGACCTTGCGGTCTCTCTACATAGCCATGAGAACAAGCCCGCTCTGCTCCGCCCGGCCTACGTGCCATTGGAAAAGCAAGAGGATATCAGACATCTGGCCGTTTCATACTATTCAATGCTCGAGGAGCGTGGTCTACCCCATGCAGCCCCCTTCAAAGCGACAGCCGAGGGTGGCAAATATCCTGCACCGTTTAATCTAACCAGCACCATGTACCATGTCAGCGGAACCAGCAGCTTCACATTCGAGTGTCCGCACGGCCTCGATAGCGAAAGGGCATGTAGGGTGGGGTTCGACGCGATTCTCGATATACAACTTTCGCTGTATGAGGCGATGATGCAGCATGAGCTTGCCAAAAAGGCAACGAGCGATTGAGTATCGGTCTACCCGCAACAACTGTGTCGTGAGATTAGACAGTTAGCCTAGTCACAATATTTGTGCAACCTGTTGCATTTTCATGTCGATCTTCAAAAAGGAAGTTCAGAGCTGTTATCAAAAAGAGGCGAAATGTAGTCCCGTATGGGTGAGTGCCGGGAGGCGGTTTGTGTGGGAAAGCGGCAGAATTCTTTTCCTCAGCCGCTAGTGGATAAATCGCCGGTGAAGCTCGCGCCCCGCGGTCGGTTATTCCCGTGCGGCCCGTTAGAAAAACCACAACTCTCGGTCCTTTCCGTGAAATGCTGTATCTGATAGAATTAGTGCATTCGATTCAGAAATACTACATGGAGGTCATCGGCATGAAAAAGGAAACCCAATGCGTGCATAGCGGGACGTATCGTGATAACGCCACTCGTGGCATAAATACACCTATCTTCACATCATCGTCATTCGAATACCTCGATCGGACGGAATGTCTTTACCCACGCTACTTCAATACCCCCAATCAGAATGCTGTCGTCAAGAAGCTCTGTGCTCTGGAGGGGGCAGAGGATGCGGTCCTATTCAGTTCAGGTATGGCCGCAATAAGTACCACCATACTTGCTTTCGCAGGCATGGGTGACCATGTGGTTATGCTGGATGATCTCTACGGGGGAACTCACGCCTTTGCGACTGACGAATTCCAGCGAGTAGGAATAGAGTATACGTTTACGGCAACCGATGCTGATTCTGTCCGTGAAGCGCTAAAGGAAAACACAAAGGCAGTGGTGATCGAATCTCCCACCAACCCGCTGCTCAAAGTCATCGACATTCGCAGAGTAGCTGAATTCGCCAAAGAATCCGATGTCGTTACTATTATTGATAATACTTTTGCCACTCCGATCAACCAGAATCCTATCAAGATGGGTATTGACATTGTGGTCCATAGTGGGACCAAGTATCTTGGAGGCCATAGTGATATCTGCTGCGGTTTCGCCGTTACAACTGAAGAGAAGGCCGAGCGTATACGTGCTCTGGCGCGACACCTAGGGGGCAGTTTAAATGCGATCACGTGCTACCTGCTCGAGCGAAGTCTCAAAACGTTGGCGATAAGAGTGCAAAGGCAAACGGAGAATGCTGGCCGTATTGCCGATTTCCTCGATAAGCATCCCGCCGTCCGTTGCGTGAATTATCCCGGGCTCCCAGGTTCTGGAAGTCATAGCATTGCGGGAAGCCAGATGGAAGGTTTTGGGGCTATGCTGTCGTTCGACTTGGACGAAACCAAAGCTAAAGCAGCACGTTTTGTCAGACAGCTAAGACTTATCAAGCCGGCGGTGAGTCTGGGAGGGATAGAAACGACAATTTGTTCACCTGCGGTTACATCACATGCAAAGATATCCGAGGCAGAACGTAAAAGGATTGGTATTACAGATTCATTACTAAGGTTGTCTGTGGGTATTGAACAGGTAGAGGATCTAATCGCCGATTTGCAGGAAGCGCTTGATCAGGAAGAAGAGTGAATCGGGCAGCCGCCGCATTCCTCCCTCAGCCCGATCATTTGCCGCCATGTGTTGTCACAGCGCAGCGAGCTCAAGACCCACCATCTTGCCAAGGTCTCTCTGCTCCGCAAGCACTGCACAAAAGAATAACAAGCCCGACCCGCGACTGCCGGGAGGCGGTTTGTGTGAGAGAGATGGAGCGGTGGCCCTGGAAGGTGTTCTGGGTCGAGCGAAACCTTAATCGCTGTACTCCTCCGCAAGCACTCCGCGAAAGAATAACCACCCCACCCTGCGACTGCCGGGAGGCTGTTCAGATAGGCTATGAAGCGTGGCTGAGAGGTCGCAACGTGGATGCCTCAAAGAAAATCTTTGTGGCAATAGGAATTGTAGTGTTTGACTTTGAGCTCTTGATAAGTGACCGCTGCTATGAGGCACACACTTGTAGCCCTCTTTTTGTACGCGCATGATCACCTATTTGTTATCATAGACCTATCAGGGCAACAGTTGCCAGCAGTCCAGTGGTCCAGTAGGTCCAAGGACTGGAGTAGGTTCAGGGTCAATGTTAGGGGAACTATGAACAAGGTCATTCGTGTCATAAATGCTATTGAGCAGGGAGATCCACAGTATATTGTGCTATTGTAGGGGCCGTAGCGGGCAGCACTACTCTTTATAAAGTCAAATGGGAAGTGTCGGATTATGAGTAGCCGAAACACTCTTAGCGATTTGAGGCAACCCTCCATGAAAATAGTCAATCTATTATTTGTTCTTGTGCTCGTGTTTACATCTTCATGTTCCGAAGCTCAAGAAGAGGCAATCCAAAAGGAACTACCGGCACTATTAGGCCCAGGGACAACAATACGCATAAAACCAACTGAGGTTTGGAGAGGAAAGCAAGAGGATTTTACTATTACCATAACATTGGGTAAAGGTGGGTTACCTGCAAATGAGTCAGTTGGAGTTGTAAACGGGTCGTATATCGATCGCTGGAAGTTTAGTTTTGCCAGTCACTGGTGGGGGAAAGAAAAGCCCTGGCAAACAACTGATGAGAAAAAGTCCAACTACGTTACTGCCACCTGTAGTAGACAGGGTATCAACTTGAAGCTAAAAGTTGGTGAAGAAGGCCCCGCCAAGCCTTTTGTAAATACCCCCGACCATTTTGTTCGTTCCCTTAGGGAACGGATGCGTTTCGTTCTTGACCTGTCGTCTGATCGAAATTTACGAGCCGGTGACATCATTACCCTACGATGGAAACGGGTACAAGCTCCGGATTATGCGATGCGGTATTTCTTTTTGCCGTTTCGCTTTTCACAATTGCCCAAATTAGATCGTGACTTACCTATCAGGGGCGGCGGTTTTTATAGTCTACCAAGTATTAGAGTAAAAGGGCACAGTGCTGAATATCTGTATGTAACCTGTCGCCCATTGCATGCTATCAATGAAAGATTTTCTTTGAATGTTGCTGCTATTGACAAATATGGGAATCTCGCCGAGGATTTTTCCGGAGCGGTCAAACTGATAACTGATTGTGACAACAATTTTCCGAAAACGGTAATACTTTCCAAAGATGACCGGGGTCGTAAGCGGATACAAAACCTAACAATATACGAAGCCGGTTGGCATCGAATCAGAGCAGAGGGGAACAATGTTTCCGGTACCTCCAACTATCTGGTCATTTCAAACAAGAAACCGTCGGAGCGCCTTTACTTTGGAGACATGCACGTCCATACACTTGATTGTGATGGTACCAACGATATTTTGGAACACTTTTTTTATGCCCCGAAAGTTGCCGGATTGGACTTTGGTACAGTATCCCCTCACGCCGAATACTTCGGTTGCAAGCAAGCCTGGGATCGGTATCTGAAAGAGACAACCAAAGCAAATAAACCAGGGGAATTCGTTACCTTTTATGGGTATGAATGGGCGCAAGAGGGACACACCAATGCGTATTTTCTTTCAGAAGAAGATGCTGTATTGATCTGGGGGGAAAAACGTATGAAGGCAAAGGGATACCCGGAGGACAATCCGACGTTCCGTATTGGAGCGAAGAGCGAGCGGGAATTCATGGATATACTCGGGAAACTAAAGCAAAGCCGGCCACTTTTCACCATAGCCCATATTCATAGTGCCTACCACGATCTGCATGACTCGATTCATTGGCTGGATGAAATATATTCGATTCACAAAGTTGGTCGGAAAAGGCGGGAAAACCGTCTCCGGAAAAACCTTCAAAAGGGCCTTCGCTTAGGTGTTGTCGCTGGTTCCGATATGCACCGTTTGACGATGGGCCACTTGTGTGATCAACCGGGCGAGGTATGGTCTTATGGCGATCGAGGCGGTTGGGATCAGACTGGTGGCATCCAGGCAACCTTTGCGTCTGATTTAACGCGGAAGGAACTGTATACTGGTATGAAGAACCGACATACCTACGGAACTTCCGGTGCAAGGATTGTACTATTATTCAATTGTAATAACGCATTAATGGGGTCACAGATCAAGCTTACTCAAGATGACAAGCCGAAATTCAGTATTGAAGTGGGCGGTATGGCAGATTTATCCGAAGTCGCGATATGTCGCTTCGATGGTGACAAATGGTCAGAACCGATGAAAATAGTCTTAACAGAAAAAGCAACTGATCGCTACTCAGGTTCTTGGGAGGATATGGAATTCAACCGGACGGGCATATATTATGTCCGTGTTACCCAGAAGAATGGGGAGCAGGCCTGGTCCAGCCCCATTTGGATAAATATATAAAGAGGTAGTAACTGTACAAGGATAGATAAGAATCACATCGTCACCGAGAAGTCTGCCTCTCAAAGGAATGAAGCCGCACTATCTTAGCCGAGAGCAAGAGGCCAGAAATATTTTGTCCTACCTCAGAAGACTCTATGAAACCGAGACCGAGCCGGAACAGGCCGAAGACTGGCGAGCGAAGCTGCCGCAGACAGAAGCCGTAGAAGACTAAAACAACGCAACAAAATTGCATCAACTGGTCAGCTTTTGTCCAGATTGGATTATCCCCAAAATGGCCCTATTTTCACCCGTCGGCGCCTACAACCACTATACAACTCGAAACTCCGTTATCTGCCAATTGTGGAAAAATTCCCGTCTCGTAAGCGTTTTAATATCAGTTGCTTACAAAAAAGTCAAAATTTGGAACCGGATTCAATGGACGCAGTCAAAAAAGGAATACCGTTACCGACCAAGTTCTATTCTTTCACAAAACAAAGATATCCAAAAATAATACTCTGGCAGTAATAGCTTTGAACTATTCCTAATTCTTTACTTCGGTAGTGGCATTTCACCTGCCGGGCGAGCTCCAACGCGCATTTCTTCCTGGAAGAGGACGGCCATTCCGCGGAGTTTTTTGATCATCTTGGAATTCCGTACCGGCTTGGTTTCGCCAGGGTCCTTTTCCAGGTCAAAAAGCCGGAAGTCGGGATTTAATTGTAATTTCCAATTATCCCATCGAACAGCGGCAAGCGATCCGAGGCTGCCACTTTAAGCAGACCGGTGATGTCGCGTCCATCAATGACCCGACCCTCGGGAACCTTTACCCCTGCGAACGTCGCGAAGGTGGGATACCAGTCCATGGCATGAATGAGCTCCGCGGAGGTTTGGCCCGCTTTCACTCCAAGGCCCGGTCCCCATGCGATGCAAGGAACTCGGATACCGCCCTCTAATGTGGTAAGCTTGTTGCCGCGTATAGGCTGGTCGGCTGTTCGTCCCGGGCCGCGACCGTTGTCAGAGGCGTAAACAACCAATGTCCGATCATCAATGCCCAATTCCTCCAACGTGTCGAGTAATCGTCCAACATGATAGTCCAGGCACTGGATGACATCGCCGTAGAGACCGAAACGTGATTTTCCTTTAAAATCATCTGTTACACCCAAGGGGTTATGCGCCATTGTGTGAGGCAAGTACAAAAAGAATGGGCGATATTTATTTTTCCGGATAAAGCTAATCGCCTCATCGGTATAGGCCTCGGTCAATTCCGCAGGATCAACCGGCCTCTTGACTATCTTTTCATTAAGCATTAATGGTACACCGCCTTCATCCTCGAAATAGGCAACCTCAACAGGATCGAGGTTATGCAGCAATCCGAAGTAATGATCGAATCCCTGCTGCCTCGGCAAAAATGGCGGAAGGAATCCCAGATGCCACTTACCTATGCATGCCGTGGCATAGCCGGATGATTTGAGCAGTTCTGCTAAGGTCAGTTCGTCGGGATGAATCCCCTTACGCGAGTCCGCCCGATGTACCCAAGTTGCCAAACCGACCCTGCGCGGATAGCATCCGGTCAAAAGGCCCGCACGCGACGGGCTACAGATCGGAGCGGCGGCGTAATAATCGGTGAACATTATGCCCTCTTCTGCCATTTGGTCAATCCGAGGTGTATCGATCTCTGTTGCACCGTAGCAAACAAGATCGTAGTAACCCTGATCATCCACCAGGATGAAGATCAGATTCGGTTTAGGTTCTTCGGCAATCGCTTCGGTGAGCATGCGGTGTTCCTTGCCGGGGTAAGCCCCAGCCAATAAGGGCGAAGAATACAAAGCAGCCATCGAAGCAGCGCCGGTCTGTAAAAAGCATCGTCGGGTAAGTTTCGTATGGTCTCGTGCAAATTGTTTTATCGGCTTCAATTCTTATCTCCCTTTGCGACATTAGCTGCGATATTTCCATCAATTACTACTATCCTGAATCCAACGTTAAATAACCGATCTTGTCCGAGCCGGCCAGACCGCGATAACCGAAATTATAACTGACAAGCCGCAATTGCTTGATAATCCCGCGCGGCACGCTTTTCAATCCCTGCCCTGCATAAACGTCACTGATATAAACGGTGGCATCATTTCTGGTCAAATCGACTTGATCGGGTATCACCATAGGCTGTTTTCGCTGCATAACAGGAGTTGGCTCCAAAAGTGCATAACCCGGCTCCTCATGTACGAGTATGAGATTGTCGAATATGTCTGCCAAATAGATGCCCCAGGAAGATTTAGCGCTCATACGGCAGCTTACGAGGAAGTATTTGTCACTTAGTGGATATGGATGCAGAAACATAGGCCAATCGCCGCCAACCAGGTTGTCGCGAATCATCGGTTTGATTGGCTCGCCGCGCCCCGTAATTCGTTGTACGATCCCCGACTCCTCCTGCCAGCCTATTCTCGGATCGATGATTACAAATTGCCCCATGCGGTGAGGTCCATGGTAGCCGGAGAGGATAGCGACCAGGCGATTCGTTCCCGGAATCTGCCGGGGAAAAAACAATGAATTGGGATACCATGAATTACTCCCGTAAATGGCACGCTGCCGCGTGCCGTCCGGATTCATCGTCATAAGCTGCCGCAGGTATATATGGCTAATGCCGGTGTAGTCCCAGCGGAGATAAAGCACTTTTCCGCTGTCGAGCACAACAGGATGGAAGTCATGATCCTGGTCAAAGCAGAGCTGGCGGACATTCATACCGTCGGCATCGGTCAGGTAGAGGTTGCTGACACGTTTACGACCATGCCAGCATGGAACCGACTGAAAAGATGCCGTTGATCCGAAAATGATCTTTCCGTTCGGCAAATAGCAGCCGTCCATCGCATCCACATCATCCGGAATCTGCGTGACCTGACGAATATGCGACCCATCGACATTCATTTCATACAGCTTCCAGTTCACTGGATCGGATTCTGTGAACAGCACTCGTTTGCCGTCAAAGTGAAGATCAAGCTCGCCGACATATCCGCCGTCCTCAGGCCGTCGTTATCGTATCCATCTCGCTCCAGGGAAGCATTACACTCATGATTGGAAGGCATGCCGATATCACGACCCAATCCGGCCGAATAGCCGATCTGCCTGTCAATGTCGGTAAAGACATTATCCTTCTCCAAATCTTTAACCTTGCGTTTGACAGCCAGAATCCCGGGCAGCTCGGTCAAAAGAGGATTCGCTAAAAGCGCCTCACTGCGCAAAGTTTCAAGCTGGTGTTTTGCATATGCCTTACCCTGCTCAAGAAGCCCCTCGATGCGTCGCAAACGGTCAAGATAATCATGTCCATTGGGGTAACGATCGCCAAATGTTTCGATTATGTCCGAGACGGCCTCACGCAATTTACTACTATCGGAAGCGACATCCCGAACTTCGGCCTGACATTTTCCCAGGCCCAGAAAGGATATACAGATCAAAATAGCCAATAATACTCGCATGAGGCTTATCTGATCTTACTTGCGTTGTCGCTTAATTAGAACGGCATTCGCAGTCGCATAAACAATAATCCTCGGCTTGTAGGAGGCACTCGAATACATGTATAAGGTTTCATTTTCGAGATAGAACTCGCCCCCACGGTAACGGTCCTTAATTGGCGGATTGGGTGGTGGATCCATGAGGATGAAGCGCTCACCTTTGTTTCCTACTGGATGGAGCTCGCGGTCCACCTCTACGTATTTGACGTTGCCGCCTCTCCAGGCAGAGTGATCCTGATAGACAATGAAATTTCTGTTCTCCCATTGTAATAAAGAGGGATCATAAATATCATTATTCTCTCCCGCGACCGGCTCCACTAACGGAGTCTTCAATTGAATCCAGTTTTCGGCATCCGTGGAATGAGCCAGCCAGACGCAGCGAATCCCTCTTTCTTCAATAAATCCCGAATAGAGCATAATGTATTTACTTCCGTATCGTTCAAGAGGATATTCGTAGACCCTGGTGTAGGTGGCGTTGCG
>LJUC01000019.1 GCA_001303695.1 Phycisphaerae bacterium SM23_30 | reverse complement strand
GGTTGCAAATGCCGATGCTTCTCCAAAAGTGACTGCCTGGATTGGGCCAGGCAGCTCCATTTCCGGGGATTGTAATGTATTTATCAGCGCCTTGCAGACCTTACCTGATAATAATCCTTCCGCCAATGCATGGGCATCCGGCTCGGGCGGCAAGCTCTTCGGGAGTCATGCAACGATTGGCCTGGCAACTGGTAATGGCATCGTGAAAGCATATCTTGGAGATGGTAGTCTTGTTCAGATCGGCGGCACAATCAAAGTTCTGGCCCAGACCGTCAACCAACAGCGGGCCTGGGTCTCCGCTGCTTATGGCTCCATTATCTCGGAAGGTCATAGTGAAGCCGTCGCCAGCTCGAATAATAAAACATTTGCCTACGTGGGTGAGGATGTCGAAGTAACCGCCGGGGTGCTGATGGTCCTGGCTGAAACGAAACCGGACAATTATGCCGAAGCCAAATCGGGCAGCGGCGGCGTCATTGAGAAAATGGAGGCGTGTACGGCAAAAACCACTACGGTGAGCGAAACAAAGGCCACCCTCATCGGCGCTTCAGTGACTCCCGTTCCGGAGCTTCCACTGATCAATGTAGGGACGCTTCAGATGAGCGCCGACAACGGGGCGAATTTTGATGGCAAATCCGATGGAGATTATGGCGCTGTTGTTGGTTTTGGCGGGGCAAAATCCGAACATAATTTGAGCTCGACCGCAGAAGCAAAAATAGGCGCCAATTCGAACCTCAGAACAGAGAATTTGATTGTCAATGCAACCAATAAAACGACCAAGGACATAGTGCCTGCCGGTCAGTTTCATTCAAGTTCCGGTTCGGGCGGTCTGGTGGGCGGGCCGGCGGCGCGGAGCAAAACCGATATTGCCAACACCACCGGGATTGTTGTTGAAGACGGCGTTTACATCGTGCAAACAGGCGATGTCAGGAATCCCGGTAGATTCGACTTTATTGTACTGAACGACATTTATGGTCGGGACCGGACCAAGGTCGAGGTCGGCGGCGGCATCACGGTTCCCAAGGCCGTATCTCTGATAATAAGTGATAAAAATGACGCCTGCATTGAGATCGGCAGCGCCCATCTGGAAAGTATAGGCGACATGAACCTGTCCACGCGGGTGGCGGCGGACATCGAGACCCACGCCAACAGCAAGGCCTGGGGGGTGATCGGGGCTCCTCTGGCAGATTCACTGGCCCGCGTTAAGGCCAAGAATGAAGTATGGATTAAGGAAAACGCCTACTTGCACTCATGGGGAGACATCAACCTGCTGGCCGGTCAGGATGCCGTGGGACAGGCAAACAGCGCCTCCGTCATTGCCCGTGCGGACCTCTGGAACAACACTCTCGTGCCGATTGATATTCCTGCCCAGGCCCATGGTGAGATCGAAGAGACGAACAAGGTCATCGTCGAAAATAACGCCCAGGTCCTCAGCATCCAGGATGTCAGCCTGCGGGCGGATGAGGGCTATTATAGCGCCCGGGGATACGGTGTCAGCAAGGATTTATACACACAGGGACTCGAAGAACTCGGCAAACTCCTAAGCGGTGATGATGTTTCCCTGGCCACCTATAGCGGATCCCAAACCGAATCTATTATTTCAGGCGTACAGGTTGACGGTACCGTGCGGGTGGGGATACAGAATCAGCAATCCCTTATTATCAGCTCCACCGGTGCTGTTATGGATCAATCGGAGGGCGTCTATTTTGCCCGGCTGGAGAATGTTTCTCTTAATAATGCACTCCAGGAGCGGATCAATGAACTCAAAAAACTGGAAAATGAATATAAAGATGTGCCGGATATTCGGGATGCATTCTACACCGAGAGGAGATTCCTGGAGAACAAACTGGCCGAGTTGGGCGGCGAGACGGTCATAGTTGATTTTATCGTGGTGGACGATGTTAAAGCCAGCCCCGGAAATATCAATGTCACCGGCGATTATTTCGTAGGCAGCGGAACGCTCGAGGCCCGCGGCGATGCGAGTATTTTAATCGAAAACCACTCTGCCGACTTCCTGAGATTAAATACCCTTACTATCCCGGCGGAGGAAGGCGGCCGCATCTTGTTAAACTACACCCCGGTCAGCACTAACGCGGATATTGCCGCTATATCAGACGACAAGTATGGCAATCCCGGTTTTGATATGCAGGACAGCACCAGTTCGGCGCTGCCTACGATCGAAGTGCATAATACCAATGATCAGGCCGATCCGGTGCCGGGTGTGTTTCTCGACGGTGATATTAGCAACCTCCGCGGCAGCATTGTCGTTACCAGCAAGGGAGACATCACCACGTCGGCTAATATCGACGGCAATACCATCGACATTCAGGCCGGACGGGACGTTATCATGGGTTACGTCTATGGCTTCCGGCACCTCGGAGGCGACCCCTCCGGCCACGAGCCATTTAGAACGTTTGTCTATCAAAATGAGAATATATATAAGCAAGATGATCATGAGGCGGTGGCCAAAGAAGTTGCCGCGGGCAAAGGCATCTTAGCCGACAGCAATATCTTTATCAGCGCCGAAAAGCTGAACATCAACACCCTCGTGCAGAGCGGTCGGCCCGATCGGACCATCACCATTAATAATGCCATGGTCCAGTATATTCCCTTGTGGAAATATTGGCGCCAAAGGGGCTGGATTTCCAAGGAAAGAATATCGCTTAATTCCACCACGACTCCATCGCCTACCCACATCCAGGCCTGGTATAACTTTGAAACCGACCGCATCGAGCTGGATCCGATCAGGACCGAGGGTGGACATATCGTACTCTACGGCGATATCTTCTGCACAGGGAACGGCTTGCTGCAGGCAGTGGATGGATTCGGTAACATTCAGATCGAAAACCAGACCAATTACGCCCTCGACCTGAAGCGATTAGATACAGGGATGAAGGCGGAAGGGATCGAAGGAACCGTTGAAATCACCGATACCGCCTATAAACATGCCGGAAAGTATCCCATCACCACGCTGTACTCCCGCATAGGGAATCAGATACAGAAAGAACGCTCCTACCGGGACGACCAGGGCAACAAGGTGATTCTTTCCGAGGCAGTGGAAACGACCCTGAGAAAGACAGCTTATCAAACTAAACCGGGCAGACGCTTCCATTGGGTAAATGGAAAGACTACTACCTATTGGCAGGAGGATATCTACATTGCCAAGAAATGGCTGGGCTGGGACTTCCTCGACTGGCTGGTAAAGGATAGTGATCCGCCGGACAAAACTTCCAAAACTTCTACCTATACCAACCGCCTATCCGGTGATCTTCTTTTAGATGATAGCTCGCCTTATGACTACACCTTTGATTACACGAAAAATACTACCGCAAAAACTAAATATAAGCCGGATAAGAAAGACCCGGGCGTACATGTGGGCTGGGGGGTGTATGAGTACAAATGCACTAAATACTGGACCTGGAAGGAGTACGAATACTTCCGTCACAGTATTGATGCCTCCGAATCGATAACCGTCCAGTTTACCGGCGCCGATGTCGGATACCTTGATGTGGACAGCAGAGGAGCGGTTTATCTCCATGAGATAGTACGCAATCTGACGGGCGCCACGAACATCGTGGCCGATAACGGGATTTATGACACCTCGGAAAAGGCGGTCATCGTCGCCTCCTCCCTGAATCTGGAAGCCTCCAAGGGCGCGATCCAAGGCGTCGACACATCCGGCATGGAGGGCACGCTGGATATCAACCTGCTGGGAGGCGCTTTAACCGCCTCGGCAGGCAGCGGGGATATCCGGATTACCGAAACGATTGGTGATCTTAACTTTGCTGAAGTTACAGCTCCGGCGGGCAAGGCAACTATTGCGGCGAACACCAATATCCGGGGCGTTGGCGCAAATGCCGAAATTACCGGCGAAGGTGTGGAACTATCGGCACAGTACGGCAGTATCGGCAGCGCGCAAGACCATATTATGGTCAATACGGGGGCCGCCGGACTTTCGGCGTCGGCCCAGGAAGGTATTTACCTGCTGGAAACGGAAGGCGATCTGCATCTGATTCTGGCCGCCTCATTAGGAGGCGACATATCTATTGAAGTATCTAATGGTTCGCTGTTTGACGACAACCTTGACGAACAGCGTGATGAGCGGACGATCGAGCAATTAACGCAACTTTGGGATGATATGCGTCTCACCGGCGCCGCCGCCGAGCAGAGCGCCGCGGAGGCCGTCGATGCCTACGTGGGAATGAGGGACCGCGAATATCACAGCTACTGGCGCTATCGCAATCAGCAGGACGATCCTTCCGCTTTCGACCCTGACTTTCAAGTGAAGCTTTCGGCGGAAGAAGCGGCCCAATACAAGCAGCAGCTCAACTGGAACGACGACGACATTGCCGCTCTGGAAGCAAAACGGACCGATGAATACCGCGACCTCCACAAGGTTTACGGCGTGCTCGGCGATACCTATGATGAAAACTGGACTTACGCCGGTTCGTCGGTATTCGAGCCGACCTTTATCGTACCTGCCGACGTCGGCGCAGCAACCGATATAATCGACCTCGGCGCCCACGTCTTCATGACGGGGCAGGGCGTGGTCTATCAAACCGATGGCGGCACGCCCATCGACGGCCTGGTCCCCGGAGAGACTTACTTTATTGTTGCTGTTGATTCATGGACTATCCAGTTGGCGGAATCCAAAGAGGCCGCCCTGGCCGAGACGCCGACCGTCATCGATATTGATCCCGCCGGAGCGGCAGGCATCCACAGCTTTTCTGACATTGAGGCTATGAAGAAAGGAGCGGTATGGATGGAGGAACAGTTGCGTTACTCCATCAGTGCCGGATGGCTCAAGGAAACATCCGACACGACAACCCGTATCGAAGCGCCCAACGTAAAGGGACGTGATGTGACAATTATTGCCTCCGGAGGAGTCGGGGCGAATCTGGGCGAGTCCACTATTGATCTGTCGGTCGATGACCTCCACCTTACAGAGGACCAAAAGGTCGCCCTGGCTGCTGCCGAACGGGATGATCTTACTATTATTAATGCCGAAGAAGACGCCATAAGCCTGGGTCATGCACACAATCTTGAAACCGGCCATGCCCTTACCTTCCCGGGTGTCTGGGAGTTGAGCAATGTCGGCG
Organism: Phycisphaerae bacterium SM23_30; assembly: GCA_001303695.1. Classification (GTDB taxonomy): domain Bacteria; phylum Planctomycetota; class Phycisphaerae; order Sedimentisphaerales; family SM23-30; genus SM23-30. The sequence continues at coordinate 20,705 of LJUC01000019.1, read as the reverse complement.
GCGTGAGTGAAGGACATACTTACTATGCCGTCGTGATAGATCAGTTTACCTTCCAACTGGCAAATTCTTACGATGATGCCGTCCAGGGTTCCAACCTTGTCGATATAACCAGTTATGAGGCGCGTATAACTCGTCGTGAAGACGTGGATGTTGAAGCTACAGGCGTTATTGATATTTCGGCGGGAGATCATGTGTATCTGGGTTCCGAATCCGACATAAACGTCAAGCAGATTCACGGCGGCGATCAGATACGCATCAAAGGAGGCAAGGCCATTTCTAACGCGGCAGGGGCAACCCAGACCAATGTTGAAGGGGCGGATATGATCCTGGAAGCGGCCAGCGCCTCCATAGGCGAAAAAGATAATCATCTTGCTATATCGCTCCTGCCCGGCGCCAAACTGACGGCGCGGGCCGAAGATTCCGTTTATATTGAGGCGGTTACGGGTGATATGCGCGTCGATACGGTCTATGCCCGCAACCACGTATTACTGGCTGCCGATGGTTCGATCTTCGATGCATATAATACCGACCTGAAAAACATCCGCGCCCATACTTTGAATCTCAATGCGGGCGCCTTTATCGGTGAAGCCGGCAACTTCCTGGAGATCGACCTTGATTCCACCGGCAGTGTTAATGGCGCCGCCGAGCTGGATATCTTCATTGCCGAAGTGCTGGGCGACATGAATGTAGATCAGATCATCTCGAACGAGGGCAACGTCAGCCTGACAGCATCCATGTCGATTCTAGGCAGGCCCAATGATATCTTGGCAGACGTACTGGCCAACAGCATCACGTTGAATGCCCTGCAAGGCGGCATTGGCGCTTCCGGTGATGACTTCAATATCGATTCAGCAAGATCGGGATCGGGCGTCCTAACCTCCAGCAGCGAGTTCAACGCTTATATCATCGAAGTAGAGGGCGACTTGTCATTATATCAGGTGTCAACCGGCCTCGGCACGGCGTTCATTGCCAGTGCAGGCCGGATTTTGAACGGCAATCCCGGCGGTGATAACGTTGTTTCCGGTTCCACGCGCCTGTATGCCTCTTCGGATATTGGGGAACAAGACAATCCGCTTCAAACGGCGGTCGGTAGGCTTGAGGGTAAATCCGTTAACGGCACCGTATGGATCATAAATACCGGCCACCTCACCGTGGGCGGCGTGAGTGAGATGGAGGGAATTACCGCTGACGGGTCCGTCGTGATTGGCGCTGCCAGTCCGGTCACGGTTACCGAGAAAATACAGGCCGGCGACATTGTCGTCACCGCGTTTGATGACGCGGATGACGATGGTTCGGACAAAGTCGATGACCTGATCGTAAAAAGCGGCGTTACGCTATGGTCCACCAAGGGTTCGGTAATTTTGCAGGCGGGAGATGACTTATTTATAAAACAAGGCGCTATTGTACAGGCAGCCGACTCCGTACAACTTTATGTCGATTACGGCAATGCTGATATTGGCGGCGGCGTCATAATTATTGAAGGTCAGGTGAACGGCAGCAAGGTTGAGATATTCGGAGAGAACGATGATGACATCATTCCTCTGACTTATACGACGTCCCCCACAATCGTTAAAACTCAAGGCGGCAACGACATCATCAACATCGGCAGCCACGCTACTCCAAATTCGAATATGGGCGGCACCGTCAACGACATCAAGGCCCCGTTGAAGGTCGAGGGCGGCCCGGGTTCTGATCAGCTCAATCTGGATGATACCGGTGATAATGAAGATAATTCCGGTATTCTCACCGGCGCCTCTCTAACCGGACTGGACATGGCGGCGGGGATTGATTACCTGGGCCTCGAACAACTCCATATAGGCCTGAGTATGTATGACGATGCATTCAATGTTCAAAGCACTGGTATTGAAACAAATCTCAATTTAAATGATGGCGATGATAAGGTATATGTCTCGTCGGAGGCTGATTACGGAGTTGATGATTTCGTTGATTTCTTACCGGGCGACCTTGATCTTATTCAAGGTAACCTGAACATCAACGCAGGATCCGGCAGGCATCTACTGATGATTTCCGATGAGGCGGCCGCTGCCGGTGATGATTCCGTGATTATTACCGATCAACCTCTAACAGGCTTGCCGAACGCTGAGATAGCCGTTACCGGACTGGCTCCGGCGCCGATTACTTATAGGGCAAACGATCCCGCCGGCAACTTCGCCGATGGGATTACCCTCTGGAGCGGTTCCGGAGATGATAACATCACCGTGGATGGCACTCATAAACGCGATGGCTTACGCACCGTAACCACTCTCAACACCGGCCTGGGTAACGATAATATAACCGTCGCCCTGGATGCCGAAACCGACGGATTTTTTGTGCTCAACACCCAGGGCGCTGACCATCCGACTGATTTGTCGGCGGATGATGATGTCGTTGATGCTTCCGCCTCGTCGCTGCCTTTGATTATTTTCGCCGGCCAGGGGAATGACCAAATCACTGGCGGCAGCGGTGATGATATAATCTTTGGCGACCGCGGTCGGGTGCACTACTCGGACGGTGACAAAGTCGCGGCGGTTCTGGGCGGAGGCGGACCGGGCGATAAAACCGACGGCGTCATCCGCGAACGGGCGGAAATCTTCACCCGTGATCCCGCTGTCGGCGGCCAGGATATTATCGCTGCCCGCGATGGTGATGATATCATATTCGGCGGCTTTGCAGACGACAACCTCGCCTCTGGTGCAGGTGACGACATCATCCTTGGCGATAACGGACGATTTGATTACCTGATCGATAACGATCCTGCCACCCTCGATTTGGTGACCACCGCCAATCCGATCCTCGGCGGCGGCGACACCATTTCCGCCGGCGATGGAAATGATATTGTTTTTGCCGGCGCCGCTGATGATACTATCCTTGGCGGTGATGGGTATGACACCCTCCTGGGCGATCACGGCAAATATGATTTATCTCTGCCGCTTAATCAGAACATTATCTCGATAGACGTGGGCTCAAACGACGGCGGAGGCAGTGATACCATCCTCGGGGGCGAAGACGACGACTTTATTATGGGCCAGCAAGGCGATGATTTCATCTTTGGAAACGAGGGGCAAGACGATCTCACCGGGGGCCACAATGTCGCCCAAGGCGCCGACGGAGCCGATTTAATAGAAGGCGGCGACGATGCTGATGTGATGATCGGTGACAATGGCGTTATTTATCGTCAGCTTGTCAGTTCGTTCAATTGGAAACAATATTCGGCTCCCTTTAATGACGTCATCCGTAATGTAGTGCAATTCCATGATAAAGATTATCTAGCCGGCGGTGATGCCATGCACGGCGACGCCGGTCGCGACATTATTTACGGCCAGCGTGAAAATGACACCCTTTACGGCGGATTAGGCGACGATGAATTGTATGGCGGTTTGGGCGACGATACCATCTACGGCGAAGAAGGCAATGACATTATCGTTGCAGAGCTCGGCAATATCGTTCGCGAGTTCACCGCTGACGGCGCCCCGCGGATTGATGCCAACGGCACCTGGCACCGCAATGTTTTCCTGGAAGATGTTGGAACTATCACCGGTTTCATAAGTATTGATGAAACTCCGGCGGGCAACTTGGATCAACTACTGGCCGGCTGTATCATGTCGGCCGACCTGGCCATTGTAACCGGTTCTTTCAAACCGGACGGTTCAAAGGTCATGATCAAAAACTCTCCCGGTAAAACCTGGGATACCAATATCCTGCTTATCGATCTGATCCCCTCCCATGATGACACGCTCGATGGAGGCAGCGGCGAAGACGTGATTTTCGGCCAGCGGGGCGATGACACTCTCTATGGCGGCGATCATGATGACTTGATTTTTGCCGATGCCGCCCGTAACCTGGTGCCCTTCCTTACCGAAATTCCTCATATTTTCAACGGCATCCGTCTGATCGGCATCGAAGACGGGGTGGAGGCCCCCATTCTGTTGCATCAGGGCGGCTCGGTCATAATTCCTCCGGTCACCTTGTACCCGGATGAGTTAAACAATAATTCGCCTTTTGCTTTTGCGGTTTCTTTGGGCACGGTTCTTCCGGATATGGTTCAGGATTTCATAGCCCGCTCCGGCGCCGATCATCTGACTCAAACCGACGGAAATCATATCACGCCTTACGCCTCCATAGTTACAAGCATCGTTCATGCTGGCGACGTGTTGCCGGGCAATGACGCCATCGCCGCCGGCGCCGGCGATGATCTGGTATTTGGTGATAACGCGACGATTTATTCGGAATTAATGTCGGAACTAACAGGTCTTGAAAAAGCGCGTCAAAAGGTTTGGAATGCCTTCCACAACGTGTTGGACGACCTGCATCACCTGGCTATCGATTACGATCAATACCAGCACGATACCTTAAACCCCCAGCATGACCATGACCTGTACATCGGTAATGACGCCATTTCCGGCGACGAAGGTAACGATCAGATATTTGGTGATAACGGTATTATCGTGGAATCATTCCAGTTGGGTATGCCGATTGATGAGAGCCGGTTTGTGGATCAGGCCCTGCAGGTTCATGATTATCTCCGGGATCTCGAATATCTGATGATTGACTTTGATTACGCAGTATTTGAAGCCCACCATCAGGTTATCGGCGCCATGATCGACGCCGCGGTAACGAAAAATCCGAACAAAATCAAGCCGATGACCTCCGAAAGATTAGATCCGGATCACCATGATCTGTACATTGGAAACGACGTCGTTGAAGCGGGAATAGGCCAGGATGTTGTCATAGGCGATGACGGAACGTTTATCACGACCGTGGTGACCGGCAAACAGCTTAACGACGCCGGCGACAATCTGGATGTCAATCAGGGCGTTTTAAAGAGCACCGAAAAAGCCTTAAAAAAGCAGGCTAAAGCTCGAGACCGGCTGCTGAAAAAGCACGAAAAACGCCACCATAACGTTAAAAATTTACAATATTCCAGCAAAGATCTTAACCTCATTGCTTATGACTATGAATATGATAAGCATCTGGGCAATAACACCATTAACGGCGGAGATGATGCAGATTTTATCATAGGCAACTTCGGCGTCTTGACGGTTCCCGTTGTGCTGGACGAACCGCAATCAGATCAAGAAGCCAAAGAGCTGATTAGTGATATTGACTTGCTTTTGAAAGATGTCAAAAATTATGTGAACCGACAATATCAGACTCAATACGTTAAAAAACTCAGCAAACATCATCATAGCGCCTATTACCATCGAGGCGGCAAATTGAATAATAACGTTATTACGGCCGGCAATGATAATTTGACCGGGGGAATGGGTGATAACTTCATCCTGGGCGATAGTGCATCCGTAACCGTTTCCTTCCAGGTGGAAAACCCCGACGAAATATTCCATTACGATAAGGCTCAATTTACCATCAAGTACCTCGCCCGTAATAGCCGGATTCGCCATAGTCGCCAGAGCATGAACAAGGCCCAATCCACTATCGATCGGGATGTGATCGATGGCGGCGCGGGTAATTCTATTATATTTGGTCAGTGGGGCGGTGACGAAATTACCGGCGGCCAAGGCCATAATACCATCATCGGAGGCGCCGGCAAGGATGTCATTATCGAAGGCGCCGGCGAAGACCAAATCAAAAGCGGCGGCGGCAACCTGCCGGCGAAAAATCTAAAAATTGATCTGGAAAATCTGCTCTTTACTTCTTTCGATCCCCTCAAGCAGTTCTTGTTCGATCTTTCCTCCGATCCCAAAACCCCCAGAGAGCAGCTTACCTTTAATCCGCTCACGGGAAATCGCATTTCCCTGGAAGCCTTGTCCACGCCTGCTTTTACTTCCATCAGCGAAAATAGTTATTTACAGGCCTCCCCGGATCACGGCGACAATGTCATTCCCATGTCGATGGGCTTCGATTTGCCCGCTTACATGGAATTACAGACCACCGCCTATCTGGAAAAAGGCCACGGCAGAGGTAAAAACGCCGTAAAATCAAACGCCTATATCATCTTTGACTACAAAAATGAAATTGACTTCAAATTTGCCGGCATCTCCGCCAAAGACAATAAATTGCAGATAGGCCGTCGGACCGCCGAGGGTTGGCAGATCGATACCCAGACCCGCATGAAAATCCGTCCGGGTCGTGATTATGATTTGAAGGTCGTACTCAATGGCTCGATAGCTACGCTGGTAGTTAACGGCAGCAAGGCCGTGGGCTTCGCCTTTGAGGACGCCTTGAACGACGGTTTCATTGGCCTGGGCACCAAAAATGCTGCAAGCCTGTTCAAAAATTTCGAAAGTATGGCTTTGCCTTTTAACATGTAGTCGAAATCAGGGACATTTTATAGCGCGGCGGTATGGCAGATAATTTGCCTTGATCATGCCTCCGGTGACATCGCTGTTTCTCAGCCGAGATTGTCCTCCACATTGAAATGTAATTGTTGATCGGTCTCGGTATATGTCGTATTGCCTACTTTGACAGGTTTGATATTGGTGGCGGCGAACAAGCCGAAATCATCGGTGGCATTCTGGTCAATGGCGCCGAATCTAACCTTGCCGATGTTTCCGGTGTAGCCCAGCCCCGTGTAAGGAGGCACCACATTCGGAAGCACTATCAGCAAGTCCGGCACCGGCGGTAAAACGCCGGCGCTAATGTAACTCTCGCTGAAGGTGCCCTTAACAAAAACTGTACCTACCTCGCCGTCGCTGACTCCCTGGGTGGTGCCGTAGCTCATATCATAGCCCGCCAGGATAAAAGAGCCGTGGAAATCACCTTTGGCTTGAACTTTCTTGATGTTACTGCTGGCGGAAATGGTAGCGTTCAGAAAATTGCGGGCCTTAATCCTGCCGATGTCCTCACCCGCTTGAACCGCACCGGTAAAATCACCGGCTTTAGAGGTAATTTTATTTATGGAATCGTCCGCCATAATGCGCCCGGCAATGCTCTGCGCGGTGCTGATGGTTTTTATACCGCCCAAACGGGCTAAAATATTTGCATCGGCCCCAAGGCCGCCACTTTTACTGGTGATGCTCTTTATAAAAGTGGCGGAGTCCACATCGCCTTCAATGGCTCCCAAAGCATATACTTTCATAATTTCCCCAACTTGCGTGAATACATCGGCGCCCAACGAACCTTGAGCGACCTTTAGTGATTTAATTATTTCTGCGGTGACCGACCCGCCCGATATAGTGGACGCTTGGAAACTCTTGATAGTGTCGGATATGTTGAAGGCGACTCCGTCATGGATTTGATCGGCTTTGAATTTAAACCCTTTGGCAGAGGCCGCCTGGGTGGTGATAGAGATGTTCGGATCTATGTCGTCCAGAGTCAGAGAATTCAAAAAGCCGGTCAGATTAATATCGCCGAGAAGATCAACCCGTTTGCCGTAAAACTTACCCAACGATCCGCCGGTGAGTCCGGTAAATGTTGTTTGGCCGTCCCCTTCTCCATTATCTCCCTTTTTAACGTTGAATGAGAGGCTGCTTCGGTGATCGGTATTCAGCGTCTGGATATAGAGTAAGTCGGTCTGGCCCAGGATGGTAACGGTGTTTCCCTGGACTTCTTTACTCAATGACTCACCGTCAAAGTACAGCTCGGCTATTCCCAGCTTAAACTTAAGCTTGACGTTATCACCGTTGGAATCAATATAATTTACGGTTTTGTAGTACCCGCTGCCGACAGTGATATGAAAGTATTCGATAGTTCCGCTGGTGGTAACAACGTCACTCCAGGCGCCGTCGTCGTCCTGAGCCCGGGCAAAGAAATGATAAGTGCCCACGGATAAACCACTGGTGGAGCCCAGACAGGACCAACCATCTGACCTGTCAGTGTCTTCTTTAAGAAGAATGTCAATGCCGATATCTAGGACATCGTTGTCATTGGCGTCTCGATAAAATTCAACTTTAGTGACATTATCATTCGGATAATCGGAAACTTCACCAGTATCGAGCATTAGGGCATAACCCAGAGTCACCGGATCAGGACTGGCCCAAAGCGAATCGATCGTGGGAGGATCGTTTATTCTGACGGCGGTGCTTACCCCACTGCTTCGAGCGCCTCCGTTATCTAGGACCCGGGCAAAAAATACGTTATTTTTGTAGGGGAAATTACCGGTCGAGCCGCTCCAACTCCAGCCGTCGTCGCCGTCGGTGTCCTCGAACAGCAGCGTATCACTTAGAGGGTCAAACTTATTATTCCTGTTACTGTCGTGGAAGAATTGGACGCTCGCGACCGCCCCGTCGCTGTCATATACATCGTGAGCGGTTAACGCCAGAGTGTCGCCGAACGTCACCGGATCGGGATGCGCCGTTAGCGCGCCAATTGTCGGAGCAGCATTGGATTTCAGTTTGGTGACAAAAATATCCCCGATGCCTTCCGATTCATGATTATCAGTGCCATCGGTGGGATCAAAGTCCCCGACGCCGAAAAATGCCCCCGTCACGAAAACATTCTCCTCCGAATCCACGGCGACCCCGTTGCTTACATCCGCACTGTCTGAGCCGAAGGTTGCCGTCCAGCCGTAGCATCCGTCTCCATGCAACTTAGTTATGAAAACATCGTAAAAATCACCCGCCGTATGCCGGTCTGTTCCTTCCGTGGGATCAAAATCTATCTCACCATAAAATAAACCTGTAGAAAAGACATCACCCTGTGAATTTACCGCCACGCCGTAACTTGTATCATTCACGTCCGAGCCGAAAGTGGCGGTCCACTCGTAGCTGCCGTCGGCATTTAGTTTGCTTACGAAGATATCTCTACCGCCGTTGGAGTAATGATTATCCGTGCCGTCGGTAGGATCAAAATCCACTGGTCCGGCGAAGTAACCCGTCGCAAATACGTTACCTGCCGCATCTACCGCCACACCATAGCTATTATCTAAGTCTTCCCCGCCAATTGTTCTAGTCCAGATATGACCGCGATCACCGTCCATCTTGGTTACGAAAATATCTGTTTGTCCGTTGGAGGTGTAATAGCCCGTACCAAAATCTACCGTGTTCATGAATCCACCCGCCACCAGAATCCTGTCCTCCGAATCCACCGCAATGCTGTAGCCGCCGTCATATCCGCTGCCGCCAAAGGTTTCCGACCAGCCGTAGCTGCCGTCGGCATTCAGCTTAACAATAAAAACGTCTCGTTCACCTCTGGAGGAATGGTAGTCGGTTTTACCGGCAGAAAAATTAAAATCCACCGTGCCTACAAAGTAACCTGTTATAAAAACGTTGCCCGCTGAATCCGTTGCCACGCCATTTCCGGCATCATACCCGCTTGAGCCGAAGGTTCGGGTCCACGCGTAGCTGCCGTCGGCCTTTAACTTGGTGACAAAAATATCCTGGTCGCCTTTGGAGGCATGAATGTCATCATCAGCGCTGGGATCAAAATCCACGGTATCCCTGAAGTAACCGGTAACAAACACGTTGCCCATCGAATCCGTCGCCACGCCGTAACCCCCGTCAAATCCGCTTCCGCCCCAAGTGGTGGTCCAGCCGTAACTGCCGTCCGCATTAAACTTAGTCACAAAAATATCAGTGCCTCCATTTGAGGCATATGGATCTTTGTCGTGGGGACGATTAAATTCAACGCTATCTTTAAACTCACCTGTCACCAACACGTTGCCTGACGAATCCACCGCCACATCATAGCCGGTGTCGCTATCCCAAGAGCCCATGGTGTGCGTCCAATCATATTTAAAAGTATCCTCCTCCCCGGCCGATGCCGGCAGGGCGGCATTTAGCAATAACCGGGATTCGAGAGTTTCTAAAGCAAGCATCGGGTTAACAGACAATATTGACGGTTTTGAAATCGTACTGACAGCTTTGGCGCGTTTTCGACGTAAACGCCTCATGGCAAAGTCTCCTTGATTTATAAAATAACAATATTCATGGTTAGGATTTAATGGGTGATATCATCAACACCCAACTTCGAGGGTCTTTCTCGCCCTCTGTGGAGTTAAAATTTCATTATTATTATAATAGGCAGGGGTAAAAAAATCACGTATAAATTCATATTTATTTTGTGGGAAATAGGATTTTGATCAGTAGATTCAGCTCTTACGCGCTATCCGCCGCATACGAATTTCCGGGTGACTTCTATAAGTGCTTGTTATTCATAGGTTAATAAAAGACACCCTCCTGCTCCGCTCCATATGGTTCGCAATATAAATCAACGGGAAATCTCCGGCGCTAAAATCTTTTTATGACGGCTGAAGTACAGATAAAGAACAGGCAAAACTATCAGCGTTAATATAGTAGAGGAAGAAAGCCCTCCTACTACTACGATAGCCAATGGTCTTTGAATTTCCGAACCGACTCCCGATGATATAATTAATGGAAGCAGACCAAAAGCCGTTGTTAGAGTGGTCATTAAAACCGGCCGGAGTTTGGACAGGCATCCTTCCACCACCGCCTCTTTGAGGGCCAACCCTTTATTTCTTAAAAATTCAAAACGTGAGATAAGCACCAATCCGTCGGTTAAGGCGATGCCAAAAAGAGCTATAAAACCAATCGAGGACGGAATGCTTAGATTGCCGCCGAAAAAATACAGGGCTAAGACTCCGCCCACCAGGGCCAGCGGTATGTTGAGCATCACCAAAAGAACATTTTTCAGGGAGTTAAACAGGCTATACAACATCATCAGGACTAGAAACAGCGTGATAGGTATGATGATCGCCAATCGTCGGTTGGCGGCCTGCTGCAGCTCAAATTGCCCGCCCCATTCGACATGGTATTCCGGGGGCAAATCAACCTGTTCGGCGACGGCCTCTTGAGCCTCTGCAACAAAACCGCCCGGATCTCGACCTCTGACATTGCACTGAACCGAAATCAGGCGATGGGAGTTTTCCCGGCTGATCTGACGGATGCCGGTTATCGGTTTAATATCTCTCTTCAACAGTTGCACCACAGGAACGGTATAACCGGACGCCGTCTTTATCAAAAGGTTATTAATGGATTCGATATCGCGGCGATAGGGCTCCGCCAATCGAACAAAAATACCGTATCTCTTGTCTCCTGCAAATACCTCTCCGATAATCTCGCCCCCGATCGCATTATGGATGGCTTGCTGGACCTCCAGCTTATCCAGACCGTGTCGAGAAATTTCCGTCGTATCCAGATCTATCTGCAATTGCGTTTGTCCGGAAAACTGCTCCGTGAACAAATCCGCCGCCCCCTCTATGCCCCGGAGCACCGTCTCGATCTCGGCGGCTTTCCGATTCAGAATATCCAGATCCGGCCCAAAAAGTTTGGCCGCCACCTGCGAACTGGTGCCCGTTAACATATGGTCGATTTCATGCTGGATGGGCTGGGAAAAACTGATCGAAACACCCGGATAATTCTTTATCCGCTCGTTAAGCTCTTCTACCAGATCTTCAATTGATTTATCAAAGGGCCACTGCTTAAGGGGGTGTAACACCACGGTTAAACAATCAAAATTCGTATGATGCGCATGGGGCCCCACTTCTCCATATCCGATATCCGAAATGACATTCTTAACCTCCGGAGATTTCTTTATTTCCCGTTCCAGTTCGGCGGATATCCTGCTGATCTCCGGCAAAGAAATGTTGGGATTCATGATGCCCAAAATCTGCAGATCTCCTTCCTGCAGGGTAGGTAAAAATTCCCTTCCCAGTTGCCCGAAAAACCATCCGCCCAGCCCCAGCAAGATCACCATGACCGATACAACCAGTAGGCGCTGATGCAGCAAAAAAAGCAATATCACCCTATAGAACCTGTGAAACACGGTCAAGCCGGGTTCTTTTTGATTCCCGGTGCGTTTCCCGGGGTGAAGCAGACTATAAAATACCGGCGCCGCCACCAAAGCATAAAGCAGAGAACCCAGCATTGTTACCGTCACCGTGAATGCCAGCGGCCGAAACATTTTACCCTCAACTTCCTGAAGGGTAAAAATGGGAATAAAAACAATAATAATAATAGATATGGCAAAAAATATGGGGGGGCCCAACTCCCGGGCTGAAACAATAATTACTTCGGTTACCGATGCGGCGGCGTCCTTTTGCAGAGCCGACTGTATCTTTTCCACCATGATAATGGTGGCGTCAATAATCATTCCCAGAGCAATGGCCACGCCTCCGAAAGAAATCAAATCGCCCGAAAAGCCATAGGTTTTCATCAGGGTAAACACCAGCAGGATGGCGAACGGCAGAGAAAATACCATAATGATAGCGTTACGCACATCGCCCAAAAACAAAAACGCCACCACGCATACCAAAATAAGTCCCAGTCCCAGGGCTTTTTGGATTGTGTTGATCGTATTTTTCACCAGCGCCGACTGATCATAGAAAGGAACAATCTTCACCCCCGGCGGCAGCGTCGTGTTGATTTCTTCAATCCTTTTTTTAAGCCGGCTAATCACTTCAAATGAATTGGCCCCGTGAAGCTTATATATCGTTCCGATCGCCACTTCCTTTTCGCCGTTCAGTGAAGATACCCCCCGGCGCACGGCGTTGCCGAATTCTACCTCGGCCAGATTCTTTACGTAGATCGGACTGCCCTGATAAGAACTCACCGTAATATTTTCAACATCCGCAACGTTCTTGATTAAACCCAGGCTGCGGACAATAAACTCTTCGGAACCCTGTTCAATAAAGCGGGCCCCAAGGTTCTGGTTGTTTTTCCGGATGGCCTCGATCACCTCTTCCAGCGTCAAATCATATTCTAGTAATTGCTGCGGCGAAACCTGCACCAGGTACTGTCGTACATAGCCGCCCTGGCTGACCACCTGACCCACCCCCCCCACGGTCAGAAGATTGCGTTTGATAACCCAATCCTGCAGGGTACGCAAGTCGGCGATATTACGCTCATCCCCCTCAACATAATAAGCCATTATCTTGCCCATGCCGCTTAAAATGGGGCTTTTTTCCAGGCCGTGATGTAGATGCAGGCCTTCGGGAATACCCTGCCTGGCCTTCGGCAGCCTTTGATTGACCAGTTCATGGGCCAGATATATATCCATGTCGTCTGCAAAATAGATGTTCACCGTGGAGAGCCCGAAGGATGAGATTGAACGTATGGTTTTCACTCCCGGCAAACCCATCATCGCCAGTTCTATCGGGCGAGAGACCAGTTGTTCCATTTCCTCGGCAGCCATCCCGTCCACCTCCGCGTAAACCTGCACCAGGTTGGGGCTGATATCGGGAAAGGCATCGATCGACAAACGCATCAGGGACGCCCCCCCCACCATACAGATCGCGATAAATAACATCACCACCATTAACTTATATTTCAGAGCGAATTTGATTATATTTTCCATCATACCTTTTTAACTCCCTGAATTTCAAACCGCTGTCATGTCTTTGAAATCCCTTTCAACCCTCCGTCCGGCGACCTAAAAAATCCTGCTGAAAATCAATTTATCGCAATCTTTAGTGTATGTGGGTATGACCGTCGTTAATGTGACCGCCTCCCGCCGCTTTTTCCCACTCGGATTTGAGCAAAAAACTATTACCGGTAACATATCTTTCACCCGCGGCAAGACCTGAGGTAATAACTACATAATCCTCGTTTGATTCACCCAGGGCAACCGGACGCGCCTCAAAACCGTCCGCCATCTCTACAAAAACGCACGGCTCATCATTCACATATTGAATATGATCTTTATTCACGAGGACATCGACGCGTTCTCTTCTGATAGCAACCTTGGCGTTGACAAACAAACCCGGCCGTAATTCTCCGGTGGGATTGGGTAGCACCACCCGAGCCAGAGCCGTACGGGTTTTCGTGCCGACTATTGGACCCACGTAATCAATCACGCCGTGGGTCTCCGGCAGGCAGGGCCGGGATTCCAGACAAACCTCCTGGCCCACTCGTATCAACGGCAGATCTTTTTGATAAACCTGAAGATTAACCCACACCGTACTCAGATCCGCCACAATCAAAATCTCCGCATCATCTTTCAGGACTTCCCCCAAAGCAATATGTTTTTCTATTATGGTTCCCTCAAAAGGCGCGGTAATTTCATATCGCGTGAACGGCTCATCCGCTTCCTGGGGCAGTTTCTCCAGGTAATCAGGGGTAAATCCCATGGCAATCAGTTTCTGTCTCGAAGAGCGTAACGTAATTTTCATCTCTGCCAGGTTCTGCCTGGCGCTTAGATATTCCTGTTCTGATGATATCTTATCTCGCCAAAGCTTTTCTTCCCGCTCGAAATTAGCCTGGGCCAGCGCCGTTCGTTCCCGCGCCGCCAGATAATCCGCTTTAGCATCGGCCAGTTCGCGGCTGTCGAGCACCGCCAGAACGTCGCCTTGTTTTACTTTGTCGCCCAGTCGGACATTCACCTCTCGCACTATGCCCGTCACCCGCGGGACAATGTGCGCCATATTATCCGTGTTTATCGCAATTTCACCCGGCAGAGTTATCTCCAGCTTAAGCTCTCCCGGTTCGGCGGCTCCGACGGCGATGCCGTATTTATCCATCTCTTCTTGATGCATGTGGATAATATTTTCACTTTCGTTAGTATGGGCAACCTCTGCTTCCGGTTCCCCCTTTTCCGAGCAGCCGGGAACCATAAAAAATATCCCCGCCCGGATAACCGCGATAATGAAAATTAAAATTTTTGCTTTCATTGTTAATCTTCCTTATTTCTAATAATCTATCCAAAAAACATGCCCAAAGTCCATTTTATAAAACTTCAGTTATTACCGGACTTCTGCATAACCTTAGTTTTTATCCGCGCGCAAAGATCCCCCCGTCAGACGCTCAATCTGAGTAAATGCCTGATGAAATTCCGTTAGGGCTTTTAGATATTGTCCCTTGGCCTCGAACAGGGTTCGCTGCGCGTCCAAAACGTCTAAATAGCCAAATTTCCCTTGGCGATAACCTTCCGTCGCCGCCGCCAAAGCCTTTTGCACATTCGGCAAAACATCGCCCCCCAAAAGCTTCACCGCCAACAGAGATCCGGTCAGTGATTGATAGGCTACCTGCAAATCAGCCCTTAGGTTTAATTCCGCGGCGAATCTCGCTGTCTGGGATTGGCTCAATTTATCTCTGGCTCTCATTACCCCCGCTTGATTGCGATCGAAAAGGGGTATGGGTACGCCAAGTCCAAGTTGAAATCCTATTCCATCTAATTCGTTGTAATGATGAATTCCGGCGCTGACTGCCGGATCGACAATAGTCTTGGCCCTTTCTAGTTCTAAAGACTTTTCATATTGCTCTGTTTGAGCGGCCCAACGGGCCAAATCCGGATTTCGCTCCAGCCGGGCCTCCAATTGAACCAATAGGGGAATCTGGGGGGACGATTTTATGCGCCCTTCTAAGGTCTCTAATTGTTCCGCGAGACCATGCATAACGGCTTTTTCGGTGCCGCAGGTGGCGACTAATCGTTTACAGACCCCTTCCAAATCCTTTCGTGCTCGTTCTAATTCAATACGATAATGGGACAAAGCTACTTGAGCTTTAATTTGCTCCACGGGTGAATCTTTGCCGGCTTCCACGCGCTTGCTCACCGTCTCGAGAACTTCTTGGGAAATGTCCCTCAATTCTGACGCTAAAGAAACCCGCTGCTGAGCGGCTAAAACCGCCGCGTAATCATCGGCTACCTTGCTGATTATATCCATCTGCTTGGATATATATTCCCATTGCACCAACTCTGATCCCAGCCATGCCGCCCTCATCCGTTTGCTGCGTTTGTCGCCTAATTCTATTAATTGAATAAAATGAAACTTGTTGACCGCCCCCTCAAATCCTTTTATGCTGCCTCGACCGCCGAATTCTTCCATTTTATATTCCAACTCCGGATTCGGTGGCAGACTCGCCTGCAGGTAATCCGCCTCCGCTTGTCGAATCTGCCAGGCAAAAGCGGCCAATTCCGGATTATACCGCAAAGCCAATCGCTGTAATTGTCGTAATGTAACTGGACCGTTGGGCTCTTCCGGCTCATCGACCTCAAAGGCGACCTCAAATGCGGGCCGCGCCCTCTGAAATTTTTTATCGGCGTCGTGCTGCCTCGGCCTTTCTCTTACAGTACGGTTATCCGTGCAGCCGGAAAAGGTTATGATGCCTGATACCATGAAAAATAGTGTGAATTCCTTGAACATAATAACAATCCTTGCATGTTTAACTTGAGGCTCAGATGCGCTTTAAACAGTTTTACGGTGAATACACATTATCCCCCTTATTGCGCCCGGCGCCCAGTAAAGCATAAAGCAGATATGATTTAAATCTTATGTCAAAAGAATAACGGTTTGCAGGGATGGCAGTGAGGGATTTTTCTCATCGGGGGGATGCCACGGCGTTATATCTTCCGTATTTTCTACGCTGAAAAATATATCAACGATATTGGCAACAGCGCCGACAATGATGGGTCCTGTCTGATAATTATCGCTCCCAACTTCCGCATAACCTTCAAAAACTACAAGGTCCGTACAGCCTTGTAGCCGGTTATGCTCCGGCTGTACCTTATCTCCTGAAATGCCGCCTTGCTGTTCGCTATGCAACTCCTGTTGTCGGTGATGATGACTACAGCATTGGCAACGGTTGTGATCTTTTTGGCGGGTCTTTTCGTGATAGGCCGGCTTCAGTTCGGCATGACCGTCGGCGCCGATACACAATACCACCCCTCCCGGACCGCTGATTACTAAAGTCACGCTCATCAGCGCCACCAGTATCTGCGTGCCCATCTTTCCCAAATTACGCTTCATAAAAATATGGACCATTATCGGCCTCTATATAATTATTACCTTTTAAATATTAAGCGGCAAATGTTAATAACTGCTTTCTACCTTTTATCTTACCACATTGGATGCTTGTTCGTCAAGACCCGGTTTTTACGTATCGACGCAGAAAAAATTATACTCGTCACCCCGTCATATTTGAACCGTTATGATGTCGTATTTTCAGCTCCATCGAATATATGCGCTCGTAAGTCTTTATTAAAAAAAGACTTAAGTAACTAGTGCCGCAGCCTTGAAGTTGTCCCGCCTCAATTATCAAAATCACTCTACAGAAGCCGCCCCCCTTTTGGTTGTCCTCAAAGATTGTCCGAATAATTACGATAAAATTTTATACTTTTCTGATTTTACTGATACAATTGTCAATATGATACGACTATATCATTAGTAATGTATATTTGCTCTCGAAATAATTTAGGAATCTTACCTTTAGCCTGTTATTTTGAATGATACTTTAACTCTATTTTTAACCAGGAAGGAGATGTCATGAAGAATGGATTAAAACTGCTTGTGGCCGGAGCAATGCTGTTTTTGGCGGCCGGAATGTCCAGTTTGGCCAACCCGTCGGCGGCCCTGGCCCACGCCGATGCAAACCTCACCGCGGCGGATCTATTAAAGGAGATGCCCCGGAACGCCGAATTTGTCGCCCTGATTCAACCCTTGGACTCTATTAGTCCCAAGGTCGATTCTTTGGCCAAAATGATCGGCATCCCTATCGGTGACCCCGCCGAAAAAGTCAATCTCGCCCAGCTTTTAGGCATGACCCTGGCCCAAGAAGGCTTGATGGTCGAAATCGACGGCTCCCGACCCTTGGGTATCGCCTGCTCCGATCTGCAGCAAATGCAAGAAATGCCCTTGATCTATCTGCCCGTACAGGACCCCGCCGCTGCCCTGGAAAAACTCCAGTTGGAAAAAGCCCCCGAAGTTGAAAATGTTTGGCTTTGTAGTGGTGTATATGTTAAACCCCTTGAAGATTATCTGATTGCCACTGAAAACGTGAACTATCTTATAGATCTAACCACAAAACCCAAAGGAGTCGAATTATCCCCCGCTGATCAAAACCTGTTGGACCGGTCGGACGCCGCCTTGTTTGTCAAACTTGGTTCTGTGATGCCCAATCTCCGCGAACAAGCCCTGCAGGCCCTCGCCCGCGAAAAAGATTTACAGGAGCACCCCTCCATCGCCAAATTTCTTGCCTTGGTCGTCTCGCGATTCTGTGAATTTGAACAAACCGGTATGGGACTTTCTCTGCTCGACGAAGGGATGACCTTCCACCTCAGCGGACAGGCCCGCGCCGATACCAATCTGGCCCGGCTTTTCTCCCAGCATCCCAAAACCGATATCTCCGCCTTGAACAAATTGCCCGCCGGCGATGTGGTAGAGGCCTTTGTTATCCAATTTGATCCCAAACTGATCAACGCCCCCCTCCAGGCCTTCGTGGACGCCGCGGCTCAAGACGCCGCCATCGGTGAAAAAATCAATCCCGAAGACCTCAAAGCCCTCAAAAACAACTTAACGCAACTGATTGAATTAAGCTATTCCGAACCCGCCGCCGTGGGCATGTATTTACCCAAAGATGTCGGCTCCGGCGAACTCAAAGTAATCGAACTTTTCTCCGTGGCTCATGCCGAAGAAGCTCTCCAGTTGTACCCTCAGTTGTTCCCCTTGATAACTAAAATCGCCCAGCAGGCCGGCTTTAACCTGCCTATAACTTATACCAAAGACGCCGGGACCGTCGAGGGGATAAGCTATGATGAAATGTCCGTCGATTTGTCTAATCTCCCCCTGCCCCCCGAAGTGCTGGGCTTATATGCCGATATGTTTGGCGGCAAAGCGATAATTACCGAGCAATTCTGCAAACTGAACGAAAATCTCTATGCCGCCGCCATGGGCGGCAACTGCCTCGCCGAAGCTCTCGCTATCGCCCAGAATGCCACCGGCGCCCTGGATAAAAATTCCGGAATCGCTAAAGCCGCTCAGCACCTGCCCCAACAGGCTAATGTATTATTCTTTTTAGATGTCGGTAATTATTTAAAATGGTACCTGCCCATAGTGCAAAAGTCCCTTAAACAAGTAATGCAGTCCGAGAATGTCCCCGAAGAGGAAATGGCCGAGTTTGAAGGCATCATGACCGCGGTCACCGGCGCCCTGGGCCAGGCCCGGGGCACCTTGGGCGGTAGCATCGCCTTTGAACAGGGTAATATGCAGTTGGCTTTTTACCTCCCCTTTGAAGCCGTCCAGACCACCGTGGGGCCCGTGATGATGATTATCGGAAAAATCATCGGACTGAAATGAACCAGCTTCAATAAACAAACTTAAAAGATTAAAAATTAAGGCGGCTTGCCCCAAGAAGGCCGCCTTTTTTTATGTTTGCCCTACCGCTTGTCGGCCTCCGCTTTAATCTTCTCATAATATAACGCTTCATGATCGGAAAGATGTCCCTGTTGGATCAATCTGCGCAAATGATCTATATCAACGTCGCGGGGTTCTCCCGCGGCCGGATTGCTCCCCCCTGAAAGCACCGCCCCCAGGGGCTGCCGGATCTTCTGCACGAAGGTCCTGCTCGAAGACCCCGCCATCAGCAGCACAACGGAAAACGTCAATACCATCAGCAGCCGCGAAAAGGTTCGGACTGCAGGGCGGAGCTTTCTTTCGGGCTCCGCCAATGTGCTGCTCTCATATCGGCAGCGATCACAGCAGATGCAGTCAAGCTCCGAAGCGCTAATAACGCCCAGGTCGCATTGGCTGTATTTTTTCGCCGGCAGTAAACGCCTTAAAGGAGACCACCTCCCCAATAGAGCCAGAAATGCCCCCGCCGGACAAAGGTAACGGCACCAGAATCGTGTAAATAAAAGCATCGACGCTAATACTGGCACAAGCACGTACCAACGGTAATCACGCCACACCCCTCCGAAAAAAGTAATCAATATGTCGGGCTCCAGAACCGCAAGGTCTCCGCTTAAAAAGTAAAATCCCAGCAAAAACAGCAGCATCAAATACTTGCCGAAGCGGGCTATCTGCATAAACTCAATACGCACCTTTACTTTCCGGCGCCCCAAAATTAAAATATCAGCCAACTCCTGCAAAGCCCCAAAGGGACACAGATATCCGCAATACAAATTACCCAAAAGAATAACCAACACCGGAACGCCTATTACTAGCAGGAAGTTTTGGGTTAAACCCACGTTAGGATAACGTCCCGAAAGCAGAATGACAATCTGCTCCGCCGAATATTGTAGATTGAAATACCAGCCCCCTAACAATAAGACGACAAGTAAAAATATCCTCCTCCACCAGCGCCCCCCCCAGCGCGATATGACCACCGCTATAACTATCGCCCCAAGTAAGTAGATACTTTCCTCGTCAATGCCTTTGGCGACGGTTATTCGTTCCGCCCTTACCTCCGCTTCTAATGATAGACCAAGTACTTCTTCCCCAAAACGCCGCCCCGACTGTTGTAATGTGGCCACAATCGCCTCACAGGTAATGGTCGCTCCGGTTACCGCCGCCGCATCGTACAGCGCATCCCCGGCAAAGAGATCTCGTCCCAACAACGAATTGGGCCACCCCTCCAGCAGCTCCAGATAGGAGGGCGTCTCATAAGATGATAAGATTCGATAATCCAGTAAATGGCCTTTATTATCTATGTGGATAACCAGGTAAATCGGCCCGGCATAACCCCGAACCTCGCCCGCCAATAAACGTGTGCCGAAGATATACCCGATCGGCTCCTGATCCTCGCCCATAACCTCGTAATAGATAAGCTTCTGGTTATCTGCTAAGGTTGCTTTTTTCAGATTCAATTCTAATGTCGTCCCCGGCGCCGCCAGCGCAGCCTGCTCCCGACTCAAAGCCGCCGTCATCACCTCTGCCGCCCGCCCCAGCAGATTGGAACCGGCAATAATCGCTACCCCTATGCCGAAACAGACGTAACCGAGCTTTCGAATAAAAAAAACAGGTCGTTGAAAGCTTGCTTCCAAAACTCGCGCATATGGCTGTAGTAACAAAAAAAATATGTTAACTCCCGCCCCTGCCCCCAGCACCAAAAAGGCCCGATCCGCCCCCGCCGCCGGCAGAA
>LJUC01000185.1 GCA_001303695.1 Phycisphaerae bacterium SM23_30 | reverse complement strand
AATCAATCCCTTCAGTTGACCTTCAATTGGAAAATCCGCCAACAGGGGGTCATCCGGCGCAAATGGCAACAAGTCGATTATCCCATCCTCTCGGTGCCCTCCGGACGCAAAACGCCCCGCCCCCGCCGGGTCTATCCTTTGCGGCTGTCCAAGGCCCGGGTACAAAAGAACTTTGCCACGGTGGTCTTGACCAACGGCGTCGGCGGCGTGGGACAATTTCCCGCCCGCCCCGGCGCGCTCCACAGCAAGTATGACGGCTTGCTCTGCATCACCCCGGATTGGCTTAATCCCGCCGACCGCTTGGTGCTGGTTAAAATGATCCGGGAAACCGTCCAGGTGGGGAACAAGTTTTTTGACCTGGATGATAGTTTCTTACACTGTTTCATTCGCTATCCCCAACCCCTGTGGAAATTTATATATGATGACGGTGAGTACTTTATCAAGTTGGAACGCTCCCTGGTTATGCCTCCCGGTGAAAATTCAATTTACGTGCGCTACAAACTGCAGGAGGCTAACGCCCCTATTACTTTGATCTGTAAATGTTACCTGGAGTGCCGCTCTTGCCATCATCAACTCCGGGCCGACGAACATTTGCAGAGTCATTATGAGAATAGCTGCCGGCCTCTGATGGACCGACCGGGTGTGCAGTTTATCCCTCAAGAGGGTATCAACGTACGCGTCGCGGCCCGCAGAGGCGAATATATCAGCCAGCCTCATTGGTTAAATAATTTAACTTTCCCTCTGGATGAACAGCGCGGCCAGGAGGACCGCGGCGACGCCTTTTCGCCGGGGCTGTTTCATCTTAAACTGAGCCAGGGCGATAGTCAGGTGCTGGTGTTTACCGCTGATCAGGAAAGCCTCGAACGCCTTTCTTACTACCGGGCCGCCTCTATGGAAAACAAACATATTAAAAAGTTGCTCCGCCTGCCGACGGCGCCTCGGGCCCGTAATGATCCCTTGGTTAAAATGCTCGTGGCGGCCTTGGATCAATTTATTATACATACCGACAGGGGGGGGCAGGTGTTGGCGGGTCTGCCCTGGTTGGGCGTCCGTATCAGAGATGCCTTGCAGATGGTGGGGGGGTTGTTGGCCGCCGGCAGGAGTGACATCGCCCGGGATATAATCTTAAATTGCGGCCCGACCGAGCAGGAGGGATTGTTACGCGATTGGCTCAGTGGTTATTCGAAAAACCGTACCAACGCAGAAGCCTCCCTGCGCCTGTTTTTAGCCGCCCATGATTATGTCAACCGTCTCGGTGATGAAACCTTCTGGGACCGTCCCTTCCCTGATCAACGCTGCCTGCGCCGGGTGTTGGTGAGCATCTATCAACATTTTCGCGACCACCGCGCCGGCGGGATTTCCCTGGATCATAACACCGGAATGCTCTACCTTCCGACCGGCTTTACCTGGATGAACTCCGACAATCCCCGCAGCACCCCTCGCGCGGGCTACCCCGTTGAAATCCAGGCCTTGTGGTATCGGGCCCTGGAGGTGTTGGCTAAAGTTGATCCCCCCTCGGCCCGGGAGGCGCATCAATGGCGCCGAATGATTCAACAAAAATTCATCCCTTTATTCTGGGACGAAAAACGCGGCTGCCTGGCCGACGTCTTAACGGCCGAATATAATATCACCGCCGAAAAAGCAACCCCCGATCCCTGTCTGCGCTTCAATCAGTTGGCCGCTCTCCAGGCCCAACTGGTCCCCCTGGAGCAGGCCCGGCAGATACTCGATCTTGTTACCCGAAAACTGCTCATCCCCGCCGGGATCCGCTCCTTGGCCGAAGATCCCCTGGCCTCACCCCTGAAAATTGTTGATAATCAGGGAAAGTTATTGACCGATCCCCGCCTGCCTTACCAGGGACGATGCCGCGGCGACGAAACCGCCCGCCGCCTGGCCTATCATAACGGCAGCGCCTGGCCCTGGGCCTATCCCGGATTTATCGAGGCCCGGGCCGCCGTCTTTAATTTTTCCGAGCTGGCCGTTAAGCAGGCGTTGGCCTTCTTCGAGCCGGTGTGGGCGGAATTGGCCTCGGGCGGCATCGGCACCCTCCCCGAAATCAAAGACGGAAACTACCCCCATACTCCCCGCGGCTGCTATGCCTACGCCCTCAGCGTCGCCGAAACCCTCCGCGTCTATATGATGCTCAAATACCGGCAATCGCCCACGCCCTCCTTCGCCCCGAAATCCGCTCTCGTAAAAACTGTTTCCGGGTAATATCCTTTTTCGTTTCCAAGCCTGCCTAACCTCGATTTTACAGAACTTCAGTTACAATTCCTATGCGTCCTTTGTAGGTACGGTGAATCGAAACGTAGTGCCGCCTTCTGGATTAGCATCCGCCCATAGATGCCCGTCGTGCCACTCGATGATGGTGCGGCTCAGCGAAAGGCCCATGCCCAGACCCTTATCTTTGGTGGTGTAGAAGGAATCGAATAGCTTCTCTGCATCTTCCGGATTGAAACCCACCCCATTGTCGCAGACGGCGACCTCGACGGCGTCCTTGTGCTCTAACAGGCGGGTTTGGATAGTGAGTCGGCGTTGCCCCATAGCGGGATCTTCCAGGGCCTCTATACCGTTACGCACCAGGTTTAGCACGACTTGTTCGATCTGGACGGCGTCGGCCCGAACCAAGGGCAGCTTTTCGGCAAGCTCCAATCTTATTTCCACTTGTTTTTTGCCGGCTTCCGGCTTAATGAAATCGACTGCTTCTTGAATGATGTGGTTGATATCGACTGCCGATCGTTGGGGTTCCTGTTTACGGGTAAAGTCACGAATCCGGCGGATGATTTCCCCCGCCCGTTGGGCCTGGGCGGCCACGTTCTGCAGGGCCGACTTGATCTCCTCGGAGGCCGACGCCCCCGATTCCAGCATCCGCAGAGACCCCCCGGCGAAGGTGCTGATCGCCGTCAGCGGCTGGTTTAACTCGTGCGCCAGCCCCGAGGCCATCTCCCCCACCGTACTCAGACGCGACGCATGGGCCAGCTCCCGCTGTCGTTGCCGCACCTCCTCCTCCGCCTGTTTCCGCTGGGTGATGTCCTGCACTACCTCTACGATGCCCTCCAACGCGCCGTCTTCTCCTCGAATAGGATAACTTCGTAAAAACCACACCCTCTCGTCGGGTGTACTTATTTCCTTTTGCTGGGGCTGGCCCGTTTCCCGTGTTTTCACCACCGGGCAGCCTTCGCAGGGTTCGTGGCGCTGATGCCATATCTCATAGCAGTAACCCCCTATCAAACAATCCGCGTCTAAATTCGCCGATTCGCCGGCCGCCCGGTTGGCCCATCGAATCCTCAAGTCAAGGTCATGATAAACTATTTGTTCTGAAATGCTCCTCAGAATTATTGCCCTTTCCTTTTCTGTTTTCCTCAGGTCCTGCTCGGCTTGCATCCGCTCGGTGATGTCTCGATCGACGCCGCGAAATCCCGTTAACTCGCCTTTAGAACTTAAAATCGGCGCCGCATTGCTTTCCAGATACCGATAACCGCCCTCTTTGTGTCGCCACCTGATCAACAGGTTGTTCCATCCGCTTTTGTTGGCCACCCAACTCGGCAGCTGAGCCTCCACCTTCCTTCGGTCATCTTCATGCATGAGGGCAAAGCTTTGTTTGCCGATTAACTCGTCCGCTCGATAACCCAAAATCGACTCCACCGCGGGATTGCAGTAGGTATGAACCCCTTCTAAGTCAGTGGACCAGATCCAGTCGCGCGAGGTCTCGACCAGAGCCCGAATCGTCTCTTGCCGCTCCCTCAGTGCCTCCTCCGCCTGCCTCTTTTCCGTGACGTCGGTTGAAATACCCTCCATGATCGTCTCGGCGCCCTCCTGTCGCCGGCCGATGGATCGGTCGCGGAGCCAGTGCCAGTTTCCCCGAGTATCTTTGATGCGATATTCCACGTCCACCGGCAGGGCCGACGCAAAGTCGGTGATGGCCCGGGCCACGAGGTCCTGATCATCAGGATGAATAGAATCATTCCATAACCAGGGATTCTGGTAAAGAAACTCCGGCGCATAGCCCAGTATCTCTTGCACCTGGGCCGAGGCGTAAAGCGTCCCCCGCTTGTCTGAAAAGGACCAGACTATGTCGGGGGAGTTCTCCACCAGGCGCTTGTAACGGGCTTCGCTCTCCCGCAGGGCCTCCTCCGCCCGCTTGCGCTCCGTGATGTCCATGATGACGCCTACTCTGACCTTACGTCCCTTGTATTCCATCAATCGAACCCGTATTTCCATCGAAAACCTGGTCCCATCTTTCTTTAGCCCTGTTGATTCGTAAGGACCCAAGCCTTCGGTGGCAATCTGTTTTTTCATAAATTCCCTGGCTTCCGGTGCTACCGTCAACGGTATCACCTGTTTGCCCAGTATTTCATCTGGTTCATAGCCGAACATCTTAAAAAATTGGTCGTTGGCGCTGAGGATTACTCCTTCCTCATGAATGATTATGGCTTCAAAGGCGGCCTCCGAAAGGCGGCGAAAACGTTCTTCCGATTCCCGCAGGGCCTCCTCCGACCGCTTGCGCTCCACCACCCGTCCCAGCTGAACTCCAATGTCCGACGTAACGTCGAGAAACATCTGATCCGGCTCCCTGACTTCAGTAGCGCCGAACAGTAGTACGGCAACGACCTCGTCGCCGATCATCACCGGAAAACCAAAGGTTGACTTTATGCCCAGGCTGACTCCCATTTTACCATGAGGATAGTGACTTTCCTCGGATAACTGTTTGCCATCTACCCATAAAGCCTCACCCCGGGCGAAGACGTCGCCCGCTATACCCACCCCCTTTTTATACCGGTAAGCATTGAAAGATTGGCGCAGAGGCTCGAATCTCTCGGGATCCTCGAGATGCCACAGGTCGATAGAATCTAACTCATCGGGGGTGTCCTTCGATTTGACCAAAACCGTACCGCAGGGCCAACCCGTACAACTGCAGACCTCATCTAAAACCGTCTTAAAAGCCTCTTCCGGAGAATCCGCCTCGTTGGCCGCCGCCGCCGCCGTCTTGTGTAATCGTAAATATAAACTCCTCTTTCGCAATTCCTCCTCCGTCCGCTTCTGCTCCGTGATATCCTCTACGCTGCCCTCGTAATACAGCGTCTTGCCTTCTTTGTCGCGGATGGCCACGGCGCTTTCCCGTACAAATAAAGTCTTGCCGTCCCTTCTTGTCCAGGCCGATTCCAGGCCCTGAACCTGCCCTTGGCTTTCTATCCGCTCCTTGAATGCCGCTCGGGGATGCCGCGGCTCAAATCCCTGTTTTTCCAGGTCCCGGCCGGCTAATTCTTCCCAGCTCGCAAATCTTAACATCCGCACAAGGGCGGGATTGGCCATTAAAATCCGACCCTCGGGCGTGGTCCGATACATCCCTATCACCGAATTCTCAAACAGATTTCTATAACGCCTTTCGCTTTCCTGCAGGGTTAGTTCGGCTCGTTTCTGTTGCGTGATATCCCGCGCCGTGGACAGGGCGCCCGTAACCTTGCCCTGCTCGTCTTTCAGAACCCGGCACCACCACCCCAGCAGACGCCTTTCCCCGTCTTGGCGTCGTTGCCAGCTCTCCAGGTAAAAGACATCCTCATCCCCCTCGAAAAGCGGCCTCACCAGGTTGTAGGTCTTCTGTTCGCCCTCAAAGTAATAGGCCGCTTCCCTGCCCAGCAACTCAGGACCAAAAAATTCATGTCCCGCCTGGTTGGCCCAGGTGTAAACCTTATTAGCATCCACTTCTACGATAATATCCGGAACCGAGGCCAGAATAGCCTCCTGCCGGCGGGTGAGGGCTTGCAATTTCTGTTCCGTGGCCCTCAATTGCTGGTTGCGCTCTTGCAACTGCTTATTCGACGCCCGCAATTGTTGTTCCGCCGTCTGCAGTTGCAGATTGGATGATTTAAGCTGCGCGTTGGATACCCGTAATTGCTGCTCGGCCGACTGCAGTTGCTCATTGCCCGCCATGAGCTGCTCATTGAGCGCCGCTAATCCTTCTTCCGCCTCCCGTCGCCATCTGATGATCCGGGCCATGATAACTCCAAAGACGATGTAACTGGCCAGGATGATCGATCGATTGTAAATCTCGTGCGCCGGAACGTCCGTAAGCATTAATTCCCAGAATGTCCCTTTATAAAACTGTGTTGAATAGTCCAGCACGCCGTCGATCACACATATGAGCCCCCCGAAAAAAATCGCCAATGCTAATACCTTTATATCGATCTTCATGATATCACTGACTCCGTTTTACAAATGTAATTTTTACTTAAATGTCCTTGTTGTCTGACGACATGTCAATCAAAAACTCCAGGCCGTACCGGTTAAACCTCTTCGGGCGGGCCGATTGTCCTTGTAAATCTTAAACGGGTTTTTTATCCTGATGGCATGAGAATTTGGAGGCCAAATTAATATGCGCTTCACCAAAATGCACGGTATCGGCAATGACTACGTTTACGTTAACTGTTTCGATCAAACCGTTGACCATCCCGAACAGTGGGCCCGCACCCTCAGCGACCGGCATTTCGGCATCGGCTCGGATGGCCTGATCCTCATCCTCCCTTCCGCCCAGGCCGACGTCCGCATGAGAATGTTCAACGCCGACGGCACCGAAGGCGAAATGTGCGGCAACGGCGTCCGCTGTGTGGCCAAATACGCCTGCGAGCACAACCTGGTTGAAAGCCGACCCTGTGTTAAACCCCATCTCCTCGAGCTCCTTAAATCCGCCCTCGATGATGCCCGCGACCACCGCGAAATCACCGTCCAGACCGGCCGCGGCGTCTTAACCCTGGCCCTGGCCCTGATAAATGATAAGGTCCAATATGTCTGCGTTGACATGGGCGAACCTCTTTTGCTGCCCGGTGATATACCGGTTAATGTCGTCGGTCAGCAGGCCGTCGGCGTCCCTCTGTCCATCCAAAACCAAAACCTCCTCATGACCTGCGTATCCATGGGAAATCCCCACGTCGTCTTTTTTTGTCCGGATGTTCAGACCGTCGATCTGGAACATATCGGCCCTTTGATCGAAAACCACCGCCTCTTCCCTCAAAGAACCAACGTCCATTTTGCCCAGGTTATCGCCCCTGATGAGGTCAAAATCCGCACCTGGGAGCGGGGCAGCGGCATCACCCTGGCCTGCGGCACCGGGGCCTGTGCCGTCTGCGTCGCCGGCACCTTGGCCAGCAAAACCAAACGCCGACTCACCGCCCATCTGCCGGGCGGAGACCTTCAACTTCACTGGAACGATCAAGACAACCATGTCTATATGGTCGGACCTGCCGTCGAACTCTTTAGCGGCGATTGGACCGCCGCATAATCGTCATAGTTTAACACCTTGAATATTTAACGGTCCTGTCGTTCTGACAGTATTTAACGCAGGTAAAATCGCCCTGAAAAACCGGTTATCTGGTTTGTCCGGCCTCATCCCCTTTCTTTATATCTTATACTTTTTACATGAGTTTTGCCCATTCGCCCATATTTTATCTGTTACTGGCGGTAAATACGCTTTTGCTGGCGATTTTAATCCTCTGGATGATGGCCCGCCGTCATTACCTTTTGCCCTTACGGCAGTTGCTTCGCCAAATCAGAGAGGTCCGCTATGGAGATAGAGCGCAAATCGAACATAAACTTCGGCCGGAAATCGCCGGCCATCTGGCCCACGAATTCCGCCAGCTCTTCGCCGCCCTCGACCAGGCCCAAAATGATCTCGAATCTGCCTGCCGCGCCACCGAAAGCATAGTCTTGGAACGCACGCGAAATCTCTATGGCATGGTCCGGCAACTGGAAAAAACCGCCCAAACCGACGACCTGACCCGCCTGGTCAATCGTGCCTCCTTCAACAACCACTTGCAGGTGCTTTTTGAACAATCCAAAGAAAACGGCGCCGATCTGGCCTGCCTGATGATCGATATTGACCATTTCAAGTTCGTCAATGACAGCCTCGGCCACTTCGTCGGTGATGATGTCCTTACCTTTGTCGGGCAATTGCTCCAGGCCTGCATTCGGCCCGGCGATATCGCCGCCCGGTATGGGGGCGATGAATTCGCGCTGCTTTTGCCCCTCTGCTCCATTTCCCAGGCCCAACAGGTCGCCCAGAGAATCCGATCCCTCTTCAGCCATGAAATTAATAAACTCACCCCCGCTGTCCTCCTCGAACAGCCGGGGCTCGCCTTGGGGCTGAGTGTCGGCCTGGCCAGCCTCAACCAAAACCGTCCCCGTACCGCCCAGGAACTGCTCGAATTCGCCGATCAGGACCTCT
>LJUC01000184.1 GCA_001303695.1 Phycisphaerae bacterium SM23_30 | reverse complement strand
AATCCAGGCCGGCTCATGCTGAAAATCGCAATCCATCGTTATCAGCCAATCGTAGTCTTGATCCTGCGCAAAAGCAAAAGCGTCCCGCAGGACTTGACCGTAGCCCCGGTTCCGACCGTGCGTGATAAGAAAAATATTCCCCCGCCTCGTCAGAATCCCCTTGCTCCCGTCGGTGCTGCCGTCGTCGATCACCAGAATGTCGTCAATATAACGCCCCGCCTCATCCAGCACCGCATCTATATGACATTGCTCATTATATATCGGTATAAAAAGCAGCACCCTGGGTCGCGACTTATCCTTGGCGACAGGCATAATTACCTCCCGAAAATCTCAGAAAAACCCGTCATTATTTGCCGGCTATATTAAAATATACCCCCCTTTTTCGCAACGAAAATTTAAACCACTCCCGAACGCAAGGGAAATGTTAATCTCCGAACACCTTGTGAGCCGACGTCATAAAAGAGGCTCCTGATCCCTTATTTTAGAGTCGGACTTCGGGGGAGATGAAGCTCAGGAGGGAGTCCCGGCACCATTGGTACATGGTATAGCGGCCGCAGTCGATGCGTACGCGGCCGGACATAAAGGGGCGGGGGGGGGCGGGCAGGGAGAAATCATCCAGTCGAATCGTGACTTCATAGACGGCTTCCAGGGGTTTTTCGCGTTGTTCGAGGGGGTCGTATTCGGTGAGCACTTCGCCGCCGACTTTGCTGCTCAAGGGCAGTTTTTCCTCAAAGAGTCCCATGTTTTTCTGGCGCTGGGAGCTGACGGCGGCGACGCGGCCGGTGAATGTTTCTTTGCTGAAGGCGTAAAGCATCAACCGGGCGGGCTGGTTCAAATGATGGTCATGTTTGAAGATGCGGGCCCAGGTTTTTTCCGGCACCCACACTTTGGCCTGGAAGCGGCGGGTATCGGCCAACAACAACAGCGGTTCGCCCCGCTCAAAGAATTTTCCCTGCAGCAGGCGAATTTGATCGTCGGGCAAGAGCACTTCGCCGGAAAAGGGGATGGTGATATTGAGGTCGGCGATTTGCTCGTCTAATTTTTCCAGGTCGTAGATGAGCGTGTCGCGGCGCTGCTGGAGTTGTTCGATGAGGCTTTCGCGGAGGCGGCGCATTTTATACTGGTAGATTTGCAGGTCGATTTGCCGGAGGGCGGCCTGTAATTTTTGTTTTTCAAAATGGAGTTCATCATTCTGGAGGCGGGCGACGAGGGTTTGATCGGAGGCGTTGTCGAGCCAGGCGCCCTGCCGGATGTGGGGGTCCCAGGTGAGGATGCCGGGCGCCTCGGCGCGGAGCCATTGGGCCTGTTGCGGCTCCAGGATAAAAGGCAGGGTGATGTGCCGGGCGAGGGGCCAGAACAGCGCGGTGCCGGCGCCGACGATGATCAGGGCCAGCCAGAGGAGCAAGCGGAGGCGAGAAATGCCGAGGGCGTGGCGACTTTTGACGATTAAATTACCGCCCCTGGCCAAGGGCCAAATCAGCATGGTACCGGCGGAAAAGACCACCAGGAATCGACCCAGCCAGGTCAAACGCAATTGATCCAACATGCGGTAAACGAAATATAAAATGACAATGATAATGAACCACCGATAAAAATAAGCCAGCACCGAATAAACAGGAAAGATGCAGCTAAAGCGATGTTCTTCCGGCATTTCTTCGGGCCGGCCGCCGAGGATATAACGGACAAAAAAGTTTTTCATAAAGACGGCGGAGCGCTGGCGGAGATTGGGCACTTCGATCAGGTCCATCAACATGTAATAACCGTCGTACTTGAGCAGGGGATTGGCGTTAAACAAGACGGTGGAAATCGAGCAGGCGATGATGACGTTGAAGGTCAAGGTGTGGATAAAACCGGGGGCTTCGGTAAAGTACCAGCAGAAGGCGGCGGCGGCGGCGAACATCAGTTCGGTCATGATGCCGGCGGCGGTGACCAGGAGGCGCCGGGCCTTATCGGTGAAGGTCCAGGCATCGGTGACGTTACAGTAAAAAAAGGGGGTGAAGACCAAAAAGAGCCAACCCATTTCGTGGACTTCGCCGCCGTAGTTTTTACAGGTCAGGCCGTGGCCGAATTCATGCAGGGCCTTAATAAACCAGACCGAGATAAACAACAGGGGGATATTGCGGAGGGTGAAGAAATGGGCGTGAAACATGGCGGTAAAATCGTTCCAGCGTCTGAGGATGAGGATCAAGGCGGCGGTCAAAAGGGCCAGGTAGAAGATTAAAAAGGCGCGGGTCCAGAAGAACCGCAGATAGGGAATAAGGCGGTTGAAAAGGTTATCGGGGTCGTAAAGGGGTATTTTGAAGAACATGAAGTTGCTGAGCTGGCTTTTTAATTTCAGGCGCCAGCGTCGTTTGGAATGGCCGAATAATATTTCATCCCGGTCCGGCTGGCGCATGATAACTAGATTGCGGGCGGTCAGGGCGGAGATAAACCGGGCCAGTTCGTCGTTAGAGAGGGGTTCGGCCTGAAACTCCCGGCGGTGAGCCTCTTTGAGTTGGCGGAGGGTCACGCCGCGGCGGAGCCGCTCGATGATGAAATATTCTTCGCGGCTGAACCGGAAATAGCGGAGAGAGAGGGGATCCTTAATGACCCAATAAGGCTCACCGTCGTAAATCTGCTCGGTGGCGGCAAGTTCGGCGCGGAGGCGGGGCAGTTCGCGATCGTCGAGCTGCGTTTTATCTTGCCGAGGCTCAAAATTCAAGGGGGACTCCGGTTTACAGAGGGTGGTTTCGCATTAAATATATGATAACAATATCGTTCAATTCCTTCGTACTATTAATGGTAAAAACGTCAGCGGCGGATCTTCTCGGGTCTGAGGCCGCCACGCCATAGTTTAATCTTTTATTAATTCGACACTGGCCTGCAGGCCGGGTCGGAAGCGGTAGGGGTAAGTGCCGGGGGGCAAATCGCCGGTGTTCAATAAAGGATTGGCGAATTCCACCTCGATATTAAAAGAATTTGTTCGGACCTCGGGACTGATAAAGACCACGCGACCCTCGACCGGTTCGTCATAGCCGACCACCCTCAAGCGGGCCGGCTGGCCCAGGCGCACCTGTGACAAATCTTCCAGGGGGCGGGTAAATACATAACGCATATAATCCACTTTCATCAGGGCTACCACCGGTTGAAGGGCCTGGACCATTTCTCCGACCTCCACCTGTTTGGTATTTTCGGTAATATTAGGGACGCCGACCACACTGCTGAGTTTGATAACCACTCCATCCCAGGGAGCACGGATAGTATGTTTTTGTAAAAGGGAGATATTGCGCAGTAAATTATATTCTATCTCCTTGCGGGCCGCCCGGGCCTTGGTCCGGCCGAGCTGGGCCACTTCATATAGCTGCTGGGCTTCATGCAGCTCCTTGGGCGAGCCGACGCGAATGACGTTATTGGGATCAATCACCTGAAGAACCCGGTCAAATAATTTCCGGGTGATTTGGAGGCTTTCATCGCGGAATTTTAAGATGATGGCCGCTTCCTCCGGGCCGGTATCCAGCTTAATCTGGGAGCGGAAGCGCTTGATTTCTATCTCGACGAGGTTGGGATCGAGCTGCAGCAATACGTCGCCTTTGCGGACAAGATCCTGGGGCTGATGGGGAATTTCGGTGACCAGGCCGCTCACTTCGGGGCTTAAGACCACTACTTTTTGGGGTCGGATGGGCATTAATTCTTGCCTTTGCGGCGGCGCCTGGGCCCCGGCGGGCTGGGTGGAGCCGGGCTGCGCCCCTAATAAAGCCGTCACTATTACTATCAATATCAACCAAAAAGCGTTCCGGATGTTCATGGCGGCATCTCCCTAAGTTATTAAAACAGATTTATGCGGATGAAGTTACTGAATTCGTGGGTCACGGCATAGAAGAGGCTGCGGCGTCCGCACTCAACGGCCACTTTGCCTTCGAGTCCCTGGCGGGGATCGATCTGGTCTCTAAAGCCGGGAGGTTGGGCTATTCGGACCTCGATGACGTTGCGGTATTTTTGCGGACCGGTGGAAAGCACATGGGCGCGGCGGGCCACGGAGATCACCCGGGATTGGAAGGTGAGGCGGGGATAGGCGTTTAAGATAAATTTCGCCCAGAGGAACTCATCGGATTGAAGGTTATCGTAGGCCGCCAACAGTTCGCCGGCTTCATCTTCGGGGATGCCGACCTTCAACTCCCAGAGCGAGTCGAGGGGGACCACTTCCAGGATGGGTTCGCCGCGGGAGACGGGGCGGGAAGGCAACTGCTGCAGGACGCTTTCGGGGGTTATAACCCGGCCGGCAACGGGGGCTGTTATCCGGTAGCGGTTTTTTTCCTGACGATATTGCTCCAACTCTGCTTGCTTGGCCTTTATTTCACTGCGATAGATTTCAGCGGTGGTGCCGGTGGGGTTGCTGTTTATCTCCTGGAACAGGGCGATATTGACTTCGTCGATTTCGTTGGTTACTCGTTCAATTTGCTGATCGATAATCCGGCTGTCCAAAACGGCCAGGACCGCCCCGGCGGAGACGATGCGATCCGGGGGTATGGAAACCGAATCGATGATTCCCTCCTGGGCGGCGTACGCAATGCGGGATTCTACCGGGATCAGTTCGGCGGCGCCGTACACCTTCACCTGCATGCGGATCAGAAAGGGCGTGAGGACGAGGGCGGCCAAGATCGCCGTCCAAAGGGCCCGCCGGGCCCAGTTCATTCGATAGATCCGATCCCGGGCGGCGGCCCAGGCTCGAATCAAGGGGGAAAAGGGCAGGTTGCGATAGGTCAAGGCGTGAGAGAGGGCGCTTCCGGCCTCGACGAGCAAGGCTTCAATCTGCTGCCTTTGGGCCTGATCGATGGGTTCTTCATGGGCCTTCTCCACCACCAGGGCGCCGACGACCTGCTGCTGCCAGGTGATGGGAAAGACTCCCATCGCCACGGACCGCGCCTGCAGCATATACAGACGGGCGGCGGTCAAGAGGTCATCGTCGGTCTGCGGGCTTTGGGAGCGGGCGGCTTCAGGATTTTCCACTATTAAGGCCTTGCCGTTTCGGCACACCTGGCGGGCCACGGCGGAGATATTTTTTATCAGGCTGCTCTTGACGGCGACCGATTCCAGACCGGAGACCGATTCCATGCGAAACTTGCCGCGGCTGTTGTAAGTGCCCGCCAGACAGCGGTACACGCCCAGGAGTTCCTGGCCGTAATTGGCCAGGGCGTAACAGGTTCGCCGGGGCTGCAAGCTGCTGTGCAGGGCGCTGAGGTACTGTCGCAGGCGCTCGGTGCGGGCTAATTCGGCCTGGAGTTGTTCGATGCGGTTTCTTTCCAGGTAGCGGCCGGCCTTCTCACACAGCCCCAAAACGAATCCCAGATAACCGCGTACGGCCCGCGGATCGACATCGGCGGGCGAGATCAGCACCAGGACGGCCGATATTTTATCCGCGGCGATTATGGGGGCAAAAAGCAGGGTATGAGGTGAATCATTCGCCCCGGCCTCGGCGGTGAGTCCGCCATCGTAAATATTGGCGCTATCGTGACCGGGCAGGACCACCGCGGCGCCGGACTGCATCACCTTATCCAGGGCGCTGTTTAATAATTGATGCTGTCGTCCCTGCTCGTGGAGAGCGGCGGCGGCCAGATTCATATGGCTGATACAGGTTAATTCGCCGAACTCACTTACCTGCCAGACGCCTCCCCCTACTCCCAGGACCGATATGATCCGCTCCAGGAAGACCCGGAAAAACCCTTCGATATCCGCCGCCGAATCGCCCAGCCGGTCGATCTCGCCTTCGAGGGCCTCCAGGCGGGCCTGAAACGCTTTTACATCCAATTGGGCCGACATTGCATTCTCCCTGAAATCTTTTCATACCAATTGTACTGATTCCATCGTATTATTAAAGGATAAAAAATATCATCCCCAGGCCCAACCGCACTTGAGGCTGCCGCCTGCGAGCCCAAATATTCATTACCATTGGTATTAGAAATAAAAAGCCCGATCCGGGATTTCGGATCGGGCTCTTGTTGTACTTAGCCGAATTTACGTATTCGGCTGATCCTTAGTTTAGTAAATCACAACTCTAAACTACTATCCGGTTGTTAGACCAATTGTCCGTTGATGGAACTGCGGACGATCTTGCCTAAGATATCAACATCACCCACGCTGCCGAGGAACTGGCTGTCAATCACTTTGCCCGCCACATGCAGGGCGCCGGTGGTTCCTTTAACGGTGACGTTCTTGGCTTTAGCAATCGCCATGGTGCCGACGTTACCGTCAATGATGATGTTTCTGGCTCTACCGGTGGCAAAGAGGTTAACGTCGTCACCGATGAAGGCCCGGTTAATGGCCCTGGCGACGTTGACTTCATCGGCGTCGCCGCTGACCCAGAGGCTCTTCATGACCCTATTGACGGGAACTTCCAGGGTACCCAGATTGCCGTCCACCAGGACATTTTTCAGTTTAAGTTTGTTGTTGTAGCCGTCAACGGATACCTCACCGACATGGGCGGTACCCTCGCCCATGTCGTAGGCGCCGGCCCATCCTCTGGGAACGCGACTCAAAATCAGGTCCATTTCGCTATCGGTGGGGGCCGTGGTATCGAAGTTCATGCTCAACAGATTGGCGGCGCCGCGGCCGGAGATTTCCACCTCGTTCATCTGGCCGAATACGCTGGTCCACTCGGCGGATACGTGGCTGCCGCCGCGGAAGTACATGATCTGAGAGTCGCCGTTGAGGTTGGTCCAATCGACACTATCGCCGCCGTCCAGGGTGCCGGAGGCCTCCTGGCCGTTGGTTCCGGAGGCCACAAAATCACCAAAGCTGTAGGCTTCAAAATCGGCATAAGTGGAATCGACGTTGCCGTCCACTTCCACGCTGCCGACCAAGCCATCGGTGTCATCCAGTTCGGAACCTTCGACGGTAACCGAGCCGACCCAACTGCCGTCAACAAACAGTTCATCGACGTCGCCGACGATATTCACTTGGTTATTCTGATCCAGGCCCGTGATCCAGACGCTGTTGAAGCTGGTGGCGCCGGCATCGACTATCGCTATGATAGTGGAGCCGACCAGCCCAACCGACATGTTGCCGAATTGAGCGGTTTGACCGCCGACCAGCAGGCTCGTGCCGCTGGTGACCATAGTTTGGACGTTGTCGGCGTTATAGCTGCCTGTAATGGTGACATTGGGAGCGATCAGGTAGTCAATAGAGGCAGAAGCGGCTACGGATAGATTGACGCTGCCCGTGCCGGAGCCTGCTACCACTCCGCCAAAGTCGCCAAAGCAGTCAATCGAAGCATATATGTCACCGGCCTGGGTGTAAATAGTACCCATGGCATAGCCGCTGGTCACCAACATACCACCGGAAAGGCTGACATTGGCCTGGGCGGCGAAGAGGACAGGATTGTCTAAATCGCCGATGTTGCCCACTTCGGCGAGGATGCCGCCCTGGAACCAATCGGGCACTCCGTCAATGGTGCTGCCGTCGAGGGCATCCAATCCCAGAGTGCCTTCGGATATGTATTCGCCGAATATATCTATGGAAGCAACAATACTTCCAATTGAAAGACCGGCATGCACTTCGGCATAGACACTGCCGTTAAGCGAGACAATGAAGCCCATGGTGCCCACCGCGTCGATTTCTACGTAGTTGTCTGGGTCGCCTATATCGCCTGCCACCTGCAGGCCGCCTATGTTGTCGGCACCGATGCTGGCGTCACCCGAGAGGCTGACCGGGCCGCCGTCGTCACCAAAGACCAGTTCGAGTTCGCTGGTGCCTAAGGAGGCCAGGAACGAGGCGAAGGCGGCGGCATTGGTGGTTTCAATGGGATCCAAGCCAGTCGCAAGACCATTAAAGGTAGCTACATCATCCAGCAGGACCGAGACGTCGGCATCATCGTCCACCGTAATAGTTCCGGTGATGTCTTCATTGATCTCGATTGAACCGGCGAAATCATCTCCAATCAGGATGTCGCCGATGTTGGCGCCGTCGGGGCCGCCTTCATTGCTGACCGTCAGGTTTTGGGCCCCGGAGCCCAGGATGATGGTGGTGAATTCATCGATATTGGTGCCGTCGAAGTTGCCGGCATCAGCGGCAATGGCGGCCGGGGCCGGATCTACGCCATCATCAACTTCGACCACATCCGTGTCTTCTTCGCCGCCGACAGCCGAAGTTACCGTAAGGCCGGCCACGCCGCTGCGCTGACCGACGGCAAAGGCGCCGGAAACTACGCCGTTTTCGGCGCTGATTTCCATCTCGCTTTCGCCGTCGCCGCCGGTGAAGATACCGGCCAGCACA
>LJUC01000183.1 GCA_001303695.1 Phycisphaerae bacterium SM23_30 | reverse complement strand
CTCGGATCGGCCGGGGCCGTGAAACGGAAATAATCGCGATCCTGACTGTTGTGGAGGGTCAGAACATCAGGAATATTGTTGGCCTGGCCTATAGTTTCGCCTTCGGTATCAAATGTAATAACCGTCGCCACGCCGCTATTATTGTTGGGTTCACATTCGTCGGGTTCCACGCCGGCGCTGTAAACCTTGACCGGTTTGGCGGA
Source organism: Phycisphaerae bacterium SM23_30 (assembly GCA_001303695.1). Lineage (GTDB taxonomy): Bacteria > Planctomycetota > Phycisphaerae > Sedimentisphaerales > SM23-30 > SM23-30. Next base: position 9,174 of record LJUC01000183.1, on the reverse strand, counting down.
AAACACGGTATTATTGATTTCGGAATTTTCCTCAATATCGTCAAAGCGGTCCACGTACATCGCCAGATAGTATTCGCCATTGACGACGCCGCTGGCCGGCATCGTTAAAGTGGAAATCGTCCAGTTAATAGCGCCGCCCGCCAGTGAATTAACCTGCCGCATCCCGAGGTAGGTGTCTTCTTCAACATCAACACTCGCGTTGTCGTCAGTCAGGTAGAAATAGACGTAGAAATCATCCGTCTCGACGGAGCCGAAGTTGGCCAGCTCATTATACACGTCAAAGCTCTGGCCGGTGGAAACCGTCGGCACGCCGGCAATTTTAACTCCCACCAGATCGGCCCTGCCGCTGTTGATCGTGATGATGGTAGAGACCTGATTATTATTTATCTCGTGGTCGTCGTCGCCTTCTGCGATGCTGTTCTGCGGATCGGCAGCTACTATCACATACAACTGACCGTCCCGACCGAACGGACTCTCCGTCGGCAGATTCAATGTCACTTCGCCGCCAAAGGTACTCTGGCCTGACATATCAATTTCCGCCTGGCCCAGTTGCATCGAACCGGTCAGACCGGTCGTCTCGCTAAGGTAGAATCCGACGGGAATCGGCCCATTCACTTCACCTACCGTTTGCAGTTGATATTGAACCGCAATGGTATCGCCCCATTCCGCCTCGTCGTTGGTGTCTGCAATAGTTACGGATATATCCGTTTCCACGGGCGCTACTACGGTAAATTCTCCAAATCCCACAGCTATATTATTTTCAAACGTCTTTTCCGCGGGATTTTCCGCGGCGTTGACCTCCATGATCAGGAGGAAGGATTCACCCGCCGCCTCATCCAATTGGGCCGGCCATGTCAACGGCGCCATATCGGCCGCCCAGGCGCCGGCCCCCAGTGATTCTACCGTAACGCTGCCAAGTTGAATGGCAGACTCATCAATGATATCACTCTGGTTCAGATAGAAATCAATATTAAATTGATCGGCGTTAGTAGTGCCGGCATTAAAGACCTCATAAAAGACATCAAGGGTTTCGTCACCCACCATACCGGTCGGCGGTCCCGCCACCAGGGCCGCCATCAGGTCCACGGTGATAACATTACCGATAGTTATGGGACTTGCCGTGACGATTTTATTATTTACTTCATTTATCTCGGCCACCTTGCCTCCGCTATCGATCATCATCCCAATGTAAAATTCGCCGTCCTGGCCATAAGGATTCTCGCTCGGCAAAGTCAGGGTTTTGGACGTTGTGTTACTGCCGCCGGCTGCCAGGCTGGTGATTGTGCGGGTGCCTAATACTATATCCTGCGAGGTGATTGACCGGTTATCACTGAGATAAAAAGTAACCCCAAACTCACCGGCGTTGGCGGTGCCGATATTATTCACCGTGTTATTCACCGAAATGGTATCGCCCCAATCGGCTTCTTCGGCGGCGGTTGAAATAGTCGCCGCTTTCAGGTCGGGCATGCCGTTGCTGATCAGATCCAACGGCCAGGCCGACATATTGTTCCAGGGCACTTCATCGACCGCCTCGCCAATCGCCTCGGCCACCGCCAGCAGATAGTGTGGTCCTGCTTGGCCGTCTGCGGGCAGAGTCAGTTCCGTATCGGCTGTAGTCATCCCCTGGATGGCCAAGGAACTTATCGACCGGGCGCCGAGCAGTTCATCCAACTCGTCATGGATCATATCCGTCGAGAGATAATAGTTTATCTCAAACTGTCCTTCCTCCACCGCCGCGTTGCCGCGGTTCACCACCCGGTCGGTCACGGTTATGGTCTGCTCGAAGTTGCCCTTATAAGGCGCTGCCTCCCAGAACACCGCCAGGTCCGGCGTGCCGCTGATGGTCAACGCGCTGCTGACCAGATTATTTTCATTCGTCTCGATAACTGTCTGTCCGCCGTCCACATTGGCTAGCAGGAAATACTCCCCGGTACCTGCCGGCAGGGGTCCCGGTAAAATCACGTCCATAGCCAATGTCTGAGAGCTTGCCGGCGGCAAAGTGAAAATCATGCGGCTGCTCAGGTAAAAATCAGAGAAATCCAACTGATTGTCACTGCTCAAGAACAGGTCCACAAAGAACGGTGGAGCGCCAATGTCTCCCGTGTTGGTCACTGTCACGTCAAATGTCAACGGCTGCTCCCAGGTCGCCTCCGTGGGGGCGTTATCGATGGCGGCGGTCAGATCGATATTGCCCGCCGAAGCGGTAAACGTATCCACACTGACAATCATATTGTTTTCTTCACTGCTTTCATCAAACATATGACCGGCATCAATAAATGCCATCACCTGATATTGGTTGTCGCTGTCGGGCCAGACGGTTCCTTCGGGTAAAGTGGAGGAAAACTGCACTATGGTGCTGCTCTCTGCCGGTATCGATACGGGCATCGAACCAAGATACATTCCGAAAAAGTCCTCCGGCTGTCCCGGCTCGTGCAGGAAGAATTCCACCCGCAGGTGATCAATCGGCTCCGGCGCCGTGCTGGAGACCTGCAGTTCGACATTGATCGGATTGCCCACCGTGACTTCCGTTGCACCCAGGATCAAAGAATCAGCCGACAGATCCAGCATCTCCCCCGCCTCTTTATGGAACCGGGCGACGGCCAGATTATTCTGTTCAAAATCTTCCTGCACCGCATTGTCGGCATCGATTTGGATCAGCAAGTGGAAGATCCCTTCGGTTTGTTCCATCTCGAGTAATACTACATTCGTCACTACCTCTGTTTCACTGTGGCTGCTTAAACCCGGCAGGGAGGTCTCTGCTAATAATATATCCCCGGCGTCGAGAAGATCATCTGTCGGAGACAAATAATATTCTATATGGAACGTCCCGGCGTCGGCGGAGCCGAAATTGCGCACCCCGAGTCTGACCTCGAGCTCATTTTCCTGTTGTGTCTGATCGTTCAGCCACAGCCACGTAAAGGAAAGATCCGGCTTGCCTACGGCTACGCTGGTGATCTGAATGGGGGCGGTATTTTCATTATTTTCATAGTTATCATCAAAGCTGTTGCCCATCGGATGAATCACAGCTTTCAGGAATAACTCGCCGCCGTAACCAAAGGGTGAAAATTCCGGCAGCACCAAATCAATCGTCTGCGTGAAGCTGTTGTTGCCTGCGATGGCCGTAATCATCTCATTGGCTAACGGCATAACCATTCCGGTCCAGTCGGCATTTTCGCTGAGCATGATCTCGAGCATGGCTTCTTCGGCCACCCCGGCCTGCAGATTCGTTATGCCTACATTCAGGCTGATAGGATCGCCCCAATGGGCCGCATTAGGCCCTTGAATGGAACCGACCGTCAGATCCACCGGCGCCGCCACGACATCCGCCCGAACGTCCAGGATATACTCCGACCACCCCGGATCATCATTTAATATCCTGACCTGGCCCCAGTTGGGTCCCTGCATGGTGCCGCTGAAGGTCACTTCGAAGGTCAAAGGTTCGGAAGGATTATCCGGATCGAAAGGCGGAATCTGATAATTGCCGGTAACGGTCTGGCCGTTATGAGTAACCACAAAATCCGGATTATCAGTGACGATATCTGTGATGTTTAAAGTACCCATGCCCGTGTTAGAAACACTAAAGGTGCCGCTAAGGGACTGTTCGGCCGGCACGGGCCCCAAATCCAGCATCATATCCCACGGATTAAAGTCGTCATGGTGCACTTCGATCATCCCCCGCATCGCCTCCAGATGAATCATCATATCGAATTGATTGTTGTCTTCGATTATCTCATCGATGGTTTGATCCGGATCGACCCGCATGATCAGCCGATACATGCCGTCTTCCTCACCGGGACTCACAAAGCTTACTTCCGAAGGATCTGGCAGCTCCAGGGTCATCATGTTAAAGTAATCTGATTCGGCGGGCAGGTTGATCGTCTCTCGGAACAATTCGTACGTTTCGACCACTTGAGAATCTTCGCTGCCCAGCAGGATGCTGACGACCACGTTCTCCGCGTCCAGATTACCGATATTGCCTAAACCATATTCCACCTGCATCGGTTGATTCCAGAAGGCCTGCCAATCGGGTTTGAGATGGAAAGGTATCAATTCGGTCATGGCCGTCTCGGCCGTCAGCCAGTCGCCCATAAAGTTGTTCCATTCGTCGATTTCCTCAACCACCTGACCGGAGTCGATCATCGCCACGATAAATACCGTGCCGCTGCCGAACGAGCCCGGATCGGCCGGCAGCATCAAACTCTCCGGCACCGGAGTATTGGACTGAATCCCCAATAGATCGATGGTCTGGGTTGCTAACAGATAATCACCCGCATCAATCTCCGGATCGGATGTCAGATAATATGAAACATCAAAAGGCCCGGCTTCGCTACCGCCCCAGTTTTCAATATGCCCGCTCAGGGGCACGGGTTCTCCCCACTGAACGCTGACGCCTGAATCCAGGGCCACTTCCATCCAACCTCCCAAATCGGCCGGCATCGAACCTATAAAGATCGGCGCCCAGCCGACGTTGTCCATCTCATCAAATTCGACAATCACGTTGTCGGAATCCGCCTGGGCCAGTATGAACCATTCTCCCGTGGAACCGCCGGGATCCTCTGCCGGCATCGTCAGCGTTACTGTCTGGAAGTAATTTTCAAATGGGTACAGTCCGTTGGGTATCGGTTCGGTGTGCAGCGTCGCCACCACCCCCTCCAGTAACTCGTTGGTGGAGAGGTAATAGCTGACATTAAACAGCCCCGTCATCACGTCACTGCCGTTGTGAACGCCGGTATCGACGTTAATGCTGCCGCCCCAGTCAACACCGCCGCCACCGCCCGGCACCGGTTCGAACATGATCATCGGCCAGGCCATCAAATTCGGCAATTGCGGCATTCCGATATATACGTCGCGGATCCAGATATTATTGAAAGTGTCGAACTCATCCAACAACCCGGCCGGATCAATCTTCCCGATAATCCGCATCATCGCTTCACCTTCCCGATCGTCCGGCAGGGTAAGTTCCACGCTCGCCTGGGCCCCGCCGCCGCTAAAGACATCCGTCACGGTGACGGTATTCAGCAATGTATCGCCCTCATCCCACATAAAATCTTCGGAAAGATAAAACGCCACCTCCACTGACGCTACGTCCTGGCTGCTCCAGTTATTAATCAACGCATCGACGGTGAACGTCTGGCCCCACTGCACGTCAAACGGCATATACATATCTTGCCAGCTTAAATCAACGCCTGATTGCATGACCTCAAAAAAGACAACTCCGATATTATTTTCCCGGAAACTATCCTCAATCGCCAGGTCCGCATCGGCCACCCCCACCAGGTGATAGAAAGGATGCTCCAATTCCGCCGGCAAAGTCAGCATGATAGCGTCCTGATGAAATTCACCCGGTCCCAAACCGGTCAGGCTTACCTCCGTTAAAAATACATCATCATCGACCGGCGCTCCCGGATCGCCCGGCATCTGCGGATCTATCGGCCAGCCCAAATCCACCATTGGATCCTGTGACAGATAAAAATCGATGGTAAACGCCTCGGCCGCCGTATCGCCGAAATTATGCACATCGTACATAACCTCGATGGTATCGCCGGCGCTGACCTGACCCGGCCATTGGCTAAACATCATCGTTAGATCTATACCCGCCGGAACCATCGGTGTTTCCAAATACAGCTCGGTTACAAACGTGTTATTGGCCTCGTCTAATTCTTCCACCATCGATCCACTATCGACTACGGCGCCTAAAAACAGATTGTTAGTCGCAAATATCCCTTCCGGCGGAAACTGTACGTCGATAAACAGCGTCCGAACTTCCTGAGCTGCTATGTTGTACACATTGGCCTCACCGATCAGCCAATCGGATTGATCCATGATGTTGTCCTCGGAAACATACAGACTGACGGCAAATGGTTCGTAAACTGATCCGTCCGCGTAATTGGCGATTTCCGTTTGAATCGCCAGGAAACCGTTATAGACCAACGGCGGGGGCGGCAGCATGACCGAATCCACCTGTAGATCGGCGTCGCCCGGTTCCCCGCCCGCGTCGGTGATAATATCAACGTTGAAGAACATGGAATTGTTGGCCTCGTCCGCTTCCTCGAGCACCTTGTTGCTGTCCACTTCCATTATCAGGGAATAATTCCCGTCGGGCTTGGTTCCGGCCGCCGGCAGTTCGATATATACGTCATTGATCATCATCTCCCCGGCCGCCAGATGATACACCGGTACGGTACCCACTATCATGTCGTTCGCGCCGAAAACTCCGTCGCTCGACAAGGCAATCGAGATGGTAAATTGACCGGCGTCGGTGTCCCCGATATTGATTACATCCGCCGCCGCCATATAGCTGCGTCCCCACGCCAGTTCACCCTGCATCTGATCCAGATCGAACGCCATAACCGCCAGATCAACGCCGGCGACTAAATCCGCCGTGGCAGAAATCTCCACCGTCTGCAGGGAAACATTGTTGTCTTCGTAAACCTCTTCCACCGCATAGTTGCTGTCGGCCACCACCATAATATAATAGAGGCCGTCGGGGTAGGCGCCCGCTGCCGGCAGCGTGATGGTCACGTCGTTGATAAATTCCGACACCCCCGGCAATCCCGGCAACTGCACCTCCGCCAATACCTCGTCGCCGGTGTCAAATATATCATCAACGCTGAGCACCACACTGATCATAAATGCCCCCGCCTGCGTATCGCCCGCGTTATACGCATCCGCCGCTATCTCATACGAGCGTCCCCACACCAGATCAATCATATCCGGTAGATAAGGACCTTCCGCCTTCAGATCTATACCTTCCACCGGCGGCGGGGCGCCGATGTATATCGGCGCCACCGATACATTGTTAAACTCATCGGTTTCAAAAACCGTATTCCCTGAATCCACCACCAGAATCAGATTATATTCGCCATCGGGCATCGTCTCTTCCGGAGGCAGCATCACCGGCCAGTCGTTACCTGAAAAGCCCCCAACGGTCAAACCCTGGATAGTATGATGTAAAAGCAGATAACCGCCCATATAGGGATCGGTATGTTCGCTTAAAAACACCTTCACATCAAATGTACCGGCATCTGCATTTCCAACATTATTAAAGTCTGCAACCAGCGTAATATTATCGTCCCAATTGAACGGGCCCGTCTCGTCGTAACCAAATTCCGCCACGCTCAGATCGGCGTCACCCTGAGGTCCGCCGCCGCCTTCAATATACGCAAAATAGCCGCCGGTATTATTGCTTTCATCGGCTTCACTGAAGACGTTGTCACTATCGGCCTGCGCCAGTATATAATAAGTGCCGTTGGGCTTAATCCCCACCGCCGGAAGCGTAAATTCTTCCTCAAAAAAGTCCATCCTGCCGGAATTCAATCCCTCTGCCCAAATAGTGCCTAATTCAATATCCGACTCGTCAACCATTTCATCTTCCGACAGTAAGATGTTGATGTTAAAGGCCGTGGCATTGGTATCACCGATATTCACAATTCCCACATCCGCCCAGAAGTATTGGCCCCAATTCATTTCCGCCGCCCCCGGAAAATCCATATCCGGTTCAAATTCAAATACCTTCAGCTCCACGCCCGCCGCCCAGTTGGGAGTCGTTACAACATGAACCGGATAAACGCTGATATTGTTGGTCTCATCCGTCTCGGCGATCACGTCGGCGCTATCTACAAATATGATGCCGTAATAATCCCCATCGGGAAACTGACCCGCCGACGGCAAGGTGATATACACCTCATCATCTGTGTCCTCCCAGGGCGCCAAGCCGCTAACTTCCACCACCGCCAGTTCCAGATCGGATACATCATAGATTGCATCCTCGCTCATCACCATGCGGATCGTAAAGGGACCCGTCGGGGTATCACTTTCATTGTCCGCTTCCATACCTACTTCGTATTGCTCGCCCCAGACTAAATCCATCGGCAAAGTGAATGGTTCATCATCCGCCGCCAGATCAATATCTCCCTCCAGATCGTCAAAATTATTGGTCTCATCCGCTTCCGTTACCACATTTTCACTGTCCACCGACAATACCAGGAAGTACGGCCCATCCACCCATTCGCCGCCGGCTTCGGGTAAGGTAATCGTTACATCATTGATGGACGTTGCCCCCGCCCCTAAAGATGTTACCGGATGAGTCCCCACTACCGTATCCGATACGTCAAAGTTCATATCCGTGGACAGGGCGATAGTCACCGTAAAACCGCCGGCTTCGGTGTCGCCCAAATTGACCACGTCCGCCGCCACCGGGTAGCTCTGACCCCAGAGCCAGTTCCCCTCCACCTCATCATCAAACTCCAGCACCGCCAGATCAATCCCCGGCGCCAGCACCGGCTCAGCCGTGATCGACGTCATCTGCACCGCAATATTATTAGCTTCGTCAACTTCGGCGATAACCTCCCCGCTGTCGGCAAAGATAATGACATAATAATCGCCGTCGGCAAACGTCCCCGCCGTCGGCAGCGTCACCATCACATCATTGATACTCTCTCCCCAGGGGCCCAGGCCCGAAACCTCCACCTCCGCTAACGAATAATCACCCGTGTCAAAGTTGGCGTCCGTGCTTAGGACCACTGAGATCGTAAACGGCCCCGCCTCCCCGTCGCCGGGATTAAAGACATCCACCGGCAGTTCGTACTCCTGACCCCAGAGCATACCGAAGGGCGGCAGAAAATCTTCATCGTCCGCCGCCAGATCCACTTCGCCCGGTCCGGGCCCCCCGCCTTCACCGATGTAAAGCGATATCGCTGAAATGTTATCCTCTTCGCTGGGCTCCGCCACGGCATCGTTGCTATCGGCCACCATTATTAAATAATACTCGCCATCCGCGCCGCTCACCGGCAGCGTATAATCAAAATTCTGCAAAAATACCTGACCCGGCCCTAACGAAGATACCTGGTAACTGTAAATTTCTGTATCCCCGCCGTCCGGCAAGTTGTCTTCACTTAACAGTACCTGAACGGAAAACTCACCTGCCTCCTGATCGCCGACATTTATCACGTCAGCATCAATACTTAGCGTATCACCCCACAACACCGGGCCGCCCAACAGGTCCACAAACAGATTATCCGCCTGCAGCTCCACTCCTCCCCCCGGACCCCCGCCTTCGCCGATAAAGATGTCCAGATCGTCAAAATTATTGGTCTCATCCGCTTCCGTTACCACATTTTCACTGTCCACCGACAATACCAGGAAGTACGGCCCATCCACCCATTCGCCGCCGGC
>LJUC01000182.1 GCA_001303695.1 Phycisphaerae bacterium SM23_30 | reverse complement strand
CCCTGGCTGCGGCAATTCAGGGTTTGGGGCGCTAGTTTCAAATCTGCTTTCGGCCCTTCCCACCACAGCCGGGGATATTCCTGCTGGCGTATAAACCAGACGGGCGTGGTAAAATCCCAACCGGCATCGATAAACGTAGCGGCTGTCTGCATCAGAACTGTCGGCAGAGGCGTTCCCAAACCATTATCCGGACCGCCTGTCTCAATGTCCCAAAAGCACCGAGAGATAATACCAATACCTTCAAGATTCTCCCCGCAAAATCCGCCGACATCAAAATCTCCTTCTACCGCCCCAATGGCGTAGGACTGAGAGATTGTGCCTATATAATTCCGCCCACACAGGCCGCCGAGTCTGTATGAATCAACTCCTCCGGTTACCGCCCCGGCAGCGTAACACTGAAAGATCGTACCTTCCCAATTATTTCCGCACAGGCCGCCGAGAGAGCGTGAATCGTCTGAGCCGGTTACTGAACCTGTAGCGTAGGACTGAGAGATTATACCATTTATACCATGATTCCTCCCGCACAGGCCGCCGAGACTACTTGAAAGATCACCACCGGTCACCGAGCCGGCGGCGTAGCAGTTAGTGATACTGCCAGAACTCATCCCCACCAGGCCGCCGAGATATTTATCACCGTCCACTGAGCCGGTCGCATAGCAGTTGCTGATATCGCCATAATTCCTCCCCACCAGGCCGCCGAGATAATCTTGATCATAAACACCGGTCAACGTACCGGTCGCATAGCAGTTGCTGATGGCGCCATAATCGTTATATCCCACCAGGCCGCCGAGAGAATAATTGCCACTAACCGAACCGGTCGCATAGCAGTTACTGATGGCGCCATAATTGTCATATCCCACCAGGCCGCCGACGTAGGCCCTTCCGGAAACATCACCCGTAGCGTAACAGTTGTTGATAATTGAGTTAAAACCATTACGATGATAACCGACCAATCCTCCAACCCGTTCATCCCCTTCCACCAAGCCGGCGGCATAACAGTTGGTAATGGCGCCTCTGTTAAATCCTGCTAATCCGCCGGCGTAAAGTTGACCCTCCACGGCGCCGGATGCAAAGCTGCCAGTAATAACTCCGCTGTTAGTTCCCGCTAACCCACCTACACCATTATTGGTTCCGGAAACGTTGCTGGTGCTGGAGCATTTATCTATAGTTCCAGAATCATTTGTACCTACCAACCCCCCATGAGTTCCCCAAGGTCCGCTGACCGATCCGGCCGTGACACTTTCGACAATCATTCCTTCTTCGATATATCCCACCAAACCGCCGATAAAAAATTTGTCTCCGGTAACCTCAGCCTCGGCAAAGCATTGGTGGATAGTTCCATATTCACATAGACCCACCAGTCCGCCCACATTTTGCCTTCCCGTTACAAAACCTCGATCCACCCGGCAACCTTGAATATGCCCCGAACTCAACTTACCGGCCAGGGATCCGATGTATTCACCCCAATCCACGGAAATATTGGGGTCACTTAAACGTAGATTTCTGATAATGGAGTTATCACCGAGAACTTCTCCAAAAAGACCCACATAGCTTTCATAAGTAGTTTCGTAAGTAAAATTATTAATTGTATAATCGTGACCCTCAAAAACGCCTGTAAAGGGAAAACCTATGATATGGAAAGTAGATTTGTTATAGCCGTCAAGATCGATATCATTCACCAGTTTAAAATGTTTGTCCCAGTGTTTTTCACAAGCACCCAAGGTATTCAATTGTTCGGCGGTATAGATCTCAAAAGGATCAGCTTCGGTGCCCTTGCCTCCGCCATAGGTCGGCAGCGGCGTGCTAATCAACTCGCCGGGCAGATTTTCCCAGATAAAATGCGGATAATCATTACCCTCATCGATCGCCCAGATTGGTTCATAGCCCCAGCCTTGATAATTAGCGGCTGATTTCATCTGCGCCGTGGTTCGCCCTTTGCCGCCGGCGCTTTCAGTTTGCCCGCTGGTATTAATATCCCAGTAGCAAAGAAAATTTATTCCATAATTCCCCCCCATTAATCCGCCCACGCCGGAAGTTCCATCTACTTTGCCTTTGGCATAACAGTAGCTTATCAGTCCGTTATTTCTGCCTATCAACCCGCCCACAGATTCTTGACCGCTGACGTCTCCACCGGCATAGCAAAATCTTATCGTTGTATCGGCGTTGCTGCCCACCAGTCCCCCGACCCCGTCCATTCCTTCTATATTACCAGTGGCCCAGCAGCAGCTTATAGTTGCAGGATTTCCATGATATTTTGAACTGTACCCGGCCAAACCGCCGGCTATGCCTTTGGATTTCACCTCACCGCCGGCATAGCTGTTGACAATTTTGCCCCTGTTGCTTCCTACTAATCCACCGACGGTTTTATTTCCATTTACGTTTGATCTTGCCTGGCAATGGCTGATAACGCCATTTTCTCGATTTATCCCTGCCAGGCCTCCCACTCTCTCTATACCCTCTGCGAACCCGACGGTATTGCAATGGGATATTTCTCCATCATTGTATCCCACTAATCCTCCCGTATAACTCGAACCTTTAACATAACCGCCTGAAAAACAATGTTTGACTTTACCTTTCTCATTCCATCCTATTAGCCCCCCAACATTAGCGACTATTCCTATAACGCCGCCGTCATCTGCCCCACAGTTGGTAATCGATCCTGATTCCAGATAACCCACCAAGCAGCCGACAAACGAACCTTTCTCCACAGTAAGGTTGGGATCAACCAGCGTCAGATTTTTAATTTTCGCGTCGGTTCCCTTGACGTATCCAAAAAGCCCGATGCTATACCCTTTGATAACCTCATAATTAAAATTGAAAATCCGATGTCCGTTACCGTCAAATACCCCTGAAAAGGGAAAGTTTTCCGGATGTCCTGGTAAACCGTTATATCTGCCGATGATATTGAAATCAGTGCCGGTGAATCGGCTCAGGTCGATATCGGCGATCAGTTTGAAGTTATTGTCCCAGTGTTCGGGGTGGTTTCCGATGGCGTTGAGGTGGTTGGGATCTGAAATGAGGAAGGGGTTTTCGGGGGCGCCGCTGCCGCCGGCGTACTGGCCGGGGGCGGGTCGGGGCGATAGGCAAAGTATAAGGACTGCCGGCAAGAGGATCGTTAACTTACGGCGGCGGCTATAGTTAGGGATAGCGCCGCTACGAGGGGAGAAGAGGGGTGAGGGTTTCATGGTTTCGTCCTGTTGGAATAATTACGGTATAACTTTTATAATAACAGATTAAAGTTTTTTATTTTTCGCGGGCTGTATTATCGTTCCCCAACCTTATCGCGGGCGATACAGGTATGCACTCCTCTTAAATATACCCCAAATATACGATTTGTCAAATTTGTGCTCATTTATTTGCCCGCCCGTTTGGGGTGGTCCCGCGGCGGCTACCTTTCATATTAACATGCCGTCGGCCCCAAAGCGCTAAACTCTATCCAAAGGGCGGCCCTTGCCCCGCCCCACCACCTGAAATTCTTCGTGCCTTAGCGTTTTTTCCTGAAATATTAAAAATCCTCGAAGCCCTCAAGGACCTCCGGGGCAAAATATTATAAACCTTTCTGAATTAATGACTTAGCGACAAATCTCGACCGTGGGCAAAAACCGTGCCAAACACGCCAAAATCGTGAAAATTTCTTGCCGCGCGCCGCAAAAATGGAGGCGCTTTTTTAAACCCGACCATTTTCACCCAAAACATGCCCTTTACCCCGCAAAAGTGGTCAACTTCCCGTCAAAACCCATCAACTTCTGCGCAAAAATTCGCAGAAATTCGCGCTTTTTTGCAAAACCTCCATTTTTGCTGCGCCCGCATAACCCCTACATCTTACCCATCTTAATTATAAGAAAAGTGTTGCGTTATTAATCACAAATGTCTAAACTTCTAAATCCTGTTATTTGGAGTAAGTCATTAAAGTTTTTAACTCATAAAGCAACACCATTAATGACAGCCATAACTACTGATAAGATAAGAACTAAGTTCACATTCCGTCGAGGCGTGCACCCCCCCCACCGTAAAAACTTCTCCGCATCCCAACCTATCGAACATATCCGTCTATCATCAGGTCAACAAGTAGTAGTGCCCATGTCGCAACATCTGGGCGCCCCGTGTTCTCCGACGGTGGAAGCAAAACAGCAAGTTGTTGCAGGTCAAGAAGTTGGGACAAGTGATGCCTTTGTCTCGGCCCCGGTTCACAGCCCCGTAAACGGTGTGGTTAAGCAGATTTCCCCCCAGCCTCATCCGACCGGAAAAAAGGTGCTCAGCGTGGTGATAACGGTCGGCGCGGAGCAGCCGCAACCACAACAATGGCAGGAACTTACAACTGATTTTACCCCGGAGAACTTCGAGCCGGAAAAGATTATTGATGCCATCCGCAAAGCGGGGCTGGTCGGTCAAGGGGGCGCCGCCTTTCCGACAGCGGTCAAGCTTATGGCCAATCCGAAAAAACCAATCGACACGGTTATCTTAAATGGTTGTGAATGCGAGCCTTATCTAACCAGTGATCATCGTTTGATGCTCGAGGCGCCCGGGCCGATGGTGGCGGGATTGCAGCTGGCTATGCGGGCGGCGGGGGCACAGCGGGGAATCATCGCCATTGAAGATAATAAACCCGATGCGATCCGCACCATGCAGGAAGCCGTTAAAGATATTTCTAATCTGGAATTAGCGGTTTGCCAGACGAAATATCCACAAGGCGGTGAACGACAGTTGATCCTGGCGGTACTGAAACGGGTGGTGCCGACGGGCGGGCTGCCCCTGGACGTGGGGGTGGTGGTGGTAAACGCGGGGACGGCGTCGGCGATAGCCTGGGCGTGTATCGAAGGAAGGTGCTGCAATGAGCGGATAGTGACGGTGACGGGGGCGGGGATACAGAGGCCGGGCAATTTTCGGGTGCCGGTGGGGATGCTGCTTTCGGACCTGATCGATCACTGCGGGGGATTAACGGACGATGCGGAAAAGGTACTTTTGGGGGGTCCGATGATGGGTCCCACCACAGGTCGGTTAGACGTGCCGATAGTCAAAGGCACCAGCGGCATTACGGTAATGACCAGGAATGAGATTACCCTGGACGAGGAGATGCCCTGCATTCATTGCAGTCGATGCGTAGATCACTGTCCGCTAAGTCTGGTGCCGACGCGAATCGCCCATGCGGTCAAGGCCCGGGACGTAGAGATGGCGTTGGAATATGACCTGTTGGCCTGTATCGAGTGCGGCTGCTGCATGTACGTTTGTCCTTCCAAGATACCATTGGTGCAGTACATGAAGTCGGGCAAGGAGATGGCCCGGAAGGCCAAGCAGAAATAGAAGGCAACGGAAGTTTTGCCAAAGGGAACATAGATGTGTTCTTTAGTAAAGTTTTGCAAAATTGGCTTTTGACATGTTTTAGGGATAAATTTTTACTTTAGAAGAGGCAGATGGCAGAGGAAGAAAGGAAAGAGCCCAAGAAGAAGCTGCTGACGGTTTCGACGTCGCCGCACTTAACGGACAGGAGCACGAGCAAGCAGATCATGTACGAGGTGGTGATAGGGATGCTGCCGGTGACTTTGTGGTCGATTTACCTCTACAGGCACATGGCAGTAATAGTGTTATTAACCTGTCTGGCGGGCTGTTTGGGCACCGAATGGTTATTCAATCTGGCGCGGAAGAGGCCTCAGACGATAACGGACGGCAGCGGGATAGTGACGGCGTTGATATTAGGGTTATCGCTGCCGCCGACTTTACCGTGGTGGGCGGCGTTGATCGGCAGCGTGGCGGCGATAGGGGCAGCGAAGATGCTGTTTGGGGGATTAGGCAGCAATATATTTAATCCGGCGATGGTAGGTCGGGCGTTTTTGATGGCGTGTTTCGGTACGATGATGACGACATGGGCCATGCCGTTTCAAACGGGAGTAAAGATCACATATGAGGATCCAGCAGCCGCGCCGTCGGCGATAACACAGCCGACGCCTCTGGCACTGGCCAAAGACGCGATCAAACACGCGGCCGATCCGGATATAGCCGAGTGGAACAAACAGAGTCCGGACGATGTTAATATTATAATACTGGACATGTTCACAGGTAATATGACGGTGAACGGTTCAACGGGGGAGACATCGGCCCTTTTATGGTTGATCGGCGGGGTGTTTCTGCTGTTTCGGCGGACGATCACGTACCATATTCCGCTGGCGGTTCTAGGATCGTCGGGGGTGATAGCGACGGCGGCCTGGTGGGCGAATCCAGAGGTTTATATCAATCCTTTAGCGCATCTGTGCGGGGGAGGTTTGATGATGTGCGCGTTTTTCATAGCGACGGACCTGGTGACGTGTCCGCTGAGCAAACGGGGTCGGGTAATTTTCGGGATAGGGGTGGGGACATTGATCATGCTGATTCGCTTGAAAGGGGGCTATCCGGAAGGGGTGATGTACGCAGTTTTGTTGATGAATGCGATGACACCGCTTTTGGATCGCTGGACGCGGCCGAAGCCTCTGGGAGGACACGTCAGTGCTGATTAACCTTTTGAAACAATCGTGGCTGGTGATGGCGGCGGCGCTGGTGTTCGGGCTTTTGGTGGCGGGGATTTACGGGCAACTGGATCCCATTATCAAGAAGAATGAACGAGAGAAACTGGAGCGGGAGATGAGAAATCTGCTGGGCGCGGAAACAACCTTTGAAGAGGTTAAGGACACAGAGGGGGAAACCGTGCTTTATTATATGGGCAAGGACGAACAAGGAGAGGTGGTCGGCTATGCGATAAAAGCTGAAGGGAGCGGTTTTGCCGACAAGATCGGTCTGCTGATAGCCATAGACGGGCGGTTGGAAAATTTGCTGGGTATTGGAGTATTGAAGAGCAATGAGACGCCGGGTTTTGGCGACAAGATAAAAGAGTCGGAATTCAGGGATCAATTTAAGGGCTGCCCGGCGGTCAAACTCAAGGTGGAAAAGACGGGCGACCGCAGCGTGGTCGATGAACAAATCATAGCGATTACAGGGGCCACGGTCAGTTCGGAGGCGGTGACCAAGATTATAAACGAAGCGATTAGACGTATGGGGGAGTTATGGGGGAATGAGAAGATAGATTAACAGGAATGATATGGCAGCGGAAACGGTAGAGAAAAGCAAGGCGGCGAAAGCGGAGGCGTGGAGTTATTTTATTCGAGGGTTGTGGGAAGAGAACGCGATATTTCGGCAGCTTTTAGGGATGTGTCCGACGCTGGCGGTGACGGGGGCGTTGAAGCCGGCGTTGACGATGGGGGCGGCGACGACGTTTGTGCTGGTGTGCTCGAACGTGGTGGTGTCATTTATGCGGAAGCTTTTGGTGGGTCATTTGCGGATACTGATGTTTACGCTGACGATTTCGGCGTTTGTAACGATAGCGGATCTTTTTTTGAAGGCGTTTATACCGACGATGAGCGAGCGGTTAGGTCCTTACGTGCCGCTGATTATAGTGAACTGTTTGATTATCGGGCGGGCGGAGGCGTGCGGCAGTCGCAAAGGGATTTCGACCAGTCTGGGCGACGCTCTGGGGATGGGTATTGGTTTTACTTTTGCTCTTTGCGTGCTGGCGGCGATTCGGGAGATACTGGCGGAAGGGGCGTTGTGGGGGATAGAGGTAATGCCGCAGATGTTTTTTGATAAAAATATGAACTGGAACGTGATGATGCTGCCGGCGGGGGCGTTTTTGACGCTGGGGATTTTACTGGGATTGAGTAATCATTTTTTGAAGAAGAAATAGGCGGAAGAAGAAGTTAGAAGAGGATTGCGAGAGTTAAGGCACTATCCAACCGAGAATAGAAGATGGAAATTGCAGGGCATTTGATTGTGGTATTTATTTCGATAGCGCTGGTTAACAACCTGGTGCTGACGAAGTTTTTGGGTATCTGTCCGTACCTGGGGGTGTCGCGGAAGGTAGATATGGCGTTCGGGATGGGTTGCGCGGTGACGTTTGTGATAACGATCAGCGGCACGATGACCTGGATAATCAACAATCTGATTCTGCAAAAGATCGGGATGGAATATCTGAAGTACATCGCCTTTATCATGGTAATTGCGAGCATGGTGCAGCTGGTGGAGATGTACGTGCGGAAGTTTTTTGGGAGTTTGTATGAGAGTTTCGGGATTTTTTTGCCGTTGATTACCACCAATTGTGCGATATTAGGGACATGTTTGTTTATTGACTTGTGGGAATATGATTTTTTAGAGGCGTTGGTGGCCAGTTTCGGGGGGGGTCTGGGCTTTACATTGGTGATCTGCATGATGGGAGGCATACGAGAGAACCTGGAATGGGCGGACGTACCGA
>LJUC01000181.1 GCA_001303695.1 Phycisphaerae bacterium SM23_30 | reverse complement strand
TCGAGGCTTCGGCACCGGCACCGCTGATCGCTACTCCCGTGCTGCCGAAACCGGCTGAAACTGCCGCCGCTGATGAAACCACGTTAATAACAGATGTTTCGTCGGCCTTTACCGTAATATCTCCGCTCGCGTTTATTCTGTGGTCTACACTCGCGATATAGTCCGCCACATTACTTGTGATCATGTTGTGACCGAAGGAGACACGCTACGGAAACGCCGGTGTTGCCAAAGGAAACCGCGATTGACGCTGCGCCTACCAGCGCGGTTATGGTGGACGTATCTCGGGCAGTCAAGGACAGATCCACTGCTCTGATTCCGTCATCCATACCGCCACCGATGGCTACGTCACCGTCAATATACGATTTAACATCCGCCCCGATCATATTCAGGGCAAGGACTCCCGAGCCTGCGACCGCAACCCCGGTCCCGCCGCTTGCAGCGAGGGCTACCGAGCCCGCAAGGGTTATGGCGCCGATGGTCTGGCTGGCGCTTGACGAGAGAATTACATCGCGGTCCGCGTCGACACTGGAATCACTGATGTAAGAGTAAACCGCTGCCGGGGATGAGGTACTGTCCCACTCGTAGCCGATATAGTTAATGGCCACAGCCGCGCCAATGGAAACACCTACGCTTGTTCCGCTGCCAATGGCCGCTGAAGCGGCCAAAGCGCCTGTGACCGAAGCGATTCCGGAAGAATTGTTCGCTTCGAGACGCACATCCCGGCTGCTGTCGATGGTGCTGTTTTCAATGAATGCCTGGGTGTCTGTCAGAACGATGTTCATTCCAAACGCACCAGCTCCACTGATCGCAACAGAGGCCCCTCCAAAGGAAAAGCCCGCTGCCAAAGAAGCGGCCGCAGTCACGGCACTGATCGAGGCCTGAGATACGCTGAATTGCGTACCGTCATATTCTATGAAATAGGTCAATCCACCGCCGGTTGTCAGGGCCCAGCTTTTGCCCTCGGTCATGGACGATAAACGAAGCTCACCGACAAGAATGACACCTTTAGCCTCGAAATCGGCACGCAATGCTTCAAGAATGACAAGGTCAGCCGCCGCATCGATCTCGGCTTCGTTAATCGTATCATCAATTGACAGAATGCCGCTTGCTGGATTAACAAAGGTAACAGCAAACAAGTCCCCATTAAGATTTGTCACCACCAGCGTATGCTCATCCTTTACAGTCGCCACGTACTCAGCTGATGCTTTGGTGTTGATATCCGTCGCAAGACCATTCGTCACGTCAAGGAGGGACTCACCAGCGCCGGCGTTCGCACTGATCACCGACAGGTCCTGCGCTTCAAGCTCAACGTTGCCGACAGCGCTCGTGAGAACAGTGCTGCCGTTGGTGATGGATGACACGATGGTCTTGCGCACCTCGTTGTAAGAACCCGCACCAGCGAGAGCTGCCGTGGCAGCGGTCTTGTCGCTGCGAGCACCCGCACCGGAGCCGGCAATCGTGAATGCCCAGACCATTGAGTCGGAGGTGGTCGTAAGCGTGACATCACCTGCGCTGCTGAGCAGGACGCTTTCGATGAACGACCGTATGGAACCGCCGATCACGTTCACAGCGGCCGATGCGCCCACCGAGGCGGATACGGCGTTCTTCTTGTCTTTCTCCTCTTCGTCGGCTTTCGTCTGCCTCACCGCGATCTGGATCGCGCCGGCTACCGCAGCGATGACCGCCTTGTCGAAGGCGTCCAGGCTCACCGCGCCGGCACTGGTAACGGTCGCATCGCGAAGGTAAGAAATCGTGTCGGCATCGACCACATTGACCGTGACCGCGCCGCC
Organism: Phycisphaerae bacterium SM23_30; assembly: GCA_001303695.1. Classification (GTDB taxonomy): domain Bacteria; phylum Planctomycetota; class Phycisphaerae; order Sedimentisphaerales; family SM23-30; genus SM23-30. The sequence goes on along the minus strand of LJUC01000181.1, from coordinate 8,354 downwards.
CGCTGCGAAATCTGCTGCGCCCTGCCCGCTGATGGCAAGGCTGCCGATGACCATGGTATTGGATGTGCTCAGCGTAAGAAGCCCGCCGGCATCCAGCTCAAGGCCATCGACCAGGCGGAAAGCGTGACCGTCTCCTTTTTCGGCCGGCAGGTTCAAATCGACATCCGAGGTGCCGTCAAACGCCAGCTCCTTCGTTGTGGTTAGTTGAATTGAATCCAGACCCTGGACGATGACGTAATAGGTCCTGCCGCTCTGCAAGCCGCCGATCACCTTATCGCCGCCATTGCTGTAGACGACCGCGTCACCGTTCGAGAAGCCGTGAGCAGAGGCGAAATGGATCGTGTCCGTGTTTTCGTTGATCGAGGCGGGACCGGTGAGATCCACTTCGATGTGCGCACCATCGATGTAACTGTCCACAGTGCTCGCCACGATATTGATCCCGACAGCGGCGCCAAGGGCCGCACTGCCATCGCCTTCACCCTGTTTCGCGATCCCCAGCACACCCGCGATGCTGCCAATCACGGAAGTATCCTCAGCGATGACGATCAGGTCGCCGCCCGTGTTTATCAGGTAAGGCTTTGAATGATCGGTGACATCAATGAAGCTCCGCGTATCAGCATCAACCACGTTCACGGAGACTGAAACCGGCATAGCCAGGCTGCCCTTCGCAATGGCACCGGCGCCGGCCACCGAGGCAACAACACCAAGGTCCCGGGATTTCACGGTCAGGTCAAGATCCGCCGTTACATTACTGTCCACGAGATAAGCATGCGTTTGCCCGTTAAGGACGTTGACACCCACAGAAGCACCGATGCCCGCGCCCGCGGAGGTCGCACTTGCGCCTGCAACACCCACGTTGATGGCCATTTTCGTGGCTTCAACGCTGACCCCGCCGCCAGTGGTCGTGACCGTGCTGCGTGTTATAAAGGCGAACGTCTCGAGTACGAGCACGTTGACGGCAACGGCGCCGGCAGCACCGATCGATCTCGGCGTGCTCTCATCCGCAGTCTTCTTCTTGTCTTCGCTGCCCTTGTCATCTGGATCGGCTTTGACCTTTTCCTTCTGGATGTCCGTCTTGGCCGTGGCAACGGCCACCCCGGCAATAACGCCGAGTGAATCGGAGCTGATCTGCAGGTTGCCGGAGAGGCTGAGGTCCGACCGGTCAACAAAGGCGCGGGTGTCGTTCGAGATCACGTTGACCGCCACTGCCCCGGATGCGGATGCGGACTGTAAAAGCTTGGAGTCCTTCTTGGATGGCTCTTCCTCGCCTGGCTTCGGGTCAGGAGCCGGCGTCTTGGTATCGTTTGCCACTTCAGCTTTGACCACGGACTGTGACGTCGCCGTGCTGATGACGAGTGAACCGACTCCAGTGCGGTTCTCGGCTGAAACGCTCACGTCGTTCGCCGAGGTCACCAAGACAGCCTGGATGCTCGCCTCGGTTGTGTCCACGATGACGTTCACCGAGACCGAGCCCGAAATTGCGAGGTCAGGCATCTTTTTCTTTATCTTGGCAGCCGTGCTTTCCTTCTTCGCCGAAGCAGTATTCGCTTCTTCTTTGCCAGGTTCCGTGGCCTTGTCGTCTGCCTTGTGCTCCTCGGACTTGGGCTTTTCGGGCTCTGCCTCTTCGGCCTTGCTGCCTTCGGTCCCGGGCGAGGGGCTTGCATTCGCCTTGGGTTTCTTCTTGAAGAGGCCAGTGATCTTGTTCTTGATCGGCGTCAACCGAAAGATTACCACCCGCAGAAATATTCACTGTTGCGTCATTGTCCGTGTTGTACTCGCCGAGACGTGCTTTCGTATCGCGATTCATGACGTTGACAGCGGCCGACAGGTTGGCCGCGCCGATAGAGCCTGAAATGTCGCTCTTAGTCATGTTCACGACCCAGGTATTGTCCCCCGCTGATATCGTAAGATCGTTACCCTCAGAAACGGCAGCCCCCTTGGCTATGTAGGCCTGTGTTGAATCTGTGACAACGGTCAGCCCGATTGCACCGTAGAAACCAAGCTCAGAGGCGCCCTCGCTGGAGGCCTGGGTGAGACTCACGATAAAGTTATCGCTTTCGGTGGAGAGGGTCACATCATTGCCGGCGCTGACTTCTGCGTCTTCATCGATATACGCCAAGGCCGTAGTCGCATACCAGGTGCCGACCACGGTACCGCCGGCCGAACTGCTCTTGAAGCCGCCGGTCTTCTGGTTATCTTTCTTCTTCAGATAACTGCTGACTGCCGGTATCTCCGCCATCGATTTTGTGAAACCATCAACGATGTCGCTGACCGCTTTTTTCAGTGGCTCGACCGCCTTCTTGAGCGGAGCCTCTATCTTTTCCCGAACAATTTATTCATCTTTTCGTCAAATTTATCGGCTTTGCCCAGCGGATTCTGAGTGCGCGCCCAGTTAATCGACTTCGCGGTTGAGAGTGCCGTGATCGACACGTTCTGATCGCCTTCCTCACCCACGGGCACCAGGCCGGGAGCCTGGTTGACGCGTGTGCCCTTGCCAATGTAGGCACGGGCTTCGTTATCGACGTGTATTAGATTCACCGCGAGACCAAAGGCCGTGGCCGTCTGTGTGTCGGAACCCGGCAGTGAGACAGCGCCGGCTTCGACGAAGTTCGTGACCGACTTCGTACCCAACGGCTTGATGTGGTCGCTGTACAGCGAAGTCACATCTTCGAATACACTGAACTGGCTGTTCAACTTGAGCTTGAAGTTCTCGATCTGGTCCACGTAGTTGAGGGTCTTCTCCCCGGTGTCGTACGGATTGGCCGGATCATCCGGGGACTCGGACGGCACCAGTTCATTGAAGTCCGGCATATGCAGACTTATGAAACCTTTGATGCTGTGCTGAACATCCGAGATGATGGGTATATTGAACTTGGTCGGCAGGCTCGCCTCGGCGCTGAGCGAGAGGTTCCTGGTTACATTGACAACGGCGTTGTCAGCGATGTAGGCGGTCGCGGTGTTCCTGCTGCTGCCGACAAAGATCGCCAAGGCAATGGTTTTAGGGGAGCGATACTTGTTTTTCACTGAGAAGTACGACTTGAGGTTGTCGCTGGCCAGGGCGTCAATCGTGAGATCGCCGTGTACAGTGATGTCGGCGGTGCTGCCGATGACGGCCTCTGCCACATTCGAGCTGCTCGCTAAAGCGAGACCGGCCGTGATGATCTCCTGGTCGGGCTTCTTGATCTTGAGGATTGTCGAAAGCAGCTTGTTTTCCAGAAGCACACCCCGGAGGGTATTGGAGATTGGCTTGGTCACTTCGCCCTCGATAGTGTTGGCCAATTTCGTCACGGGATTGGTGATCCAGGCCTTCCATTTCCCGGAAGGCTGGGAGATAAGCTGCGTAATGTTCACCGAGTTCTTGGCGTTGACCGAACTGGCCTTGACCGTAAGGGCGCCCGTGGTTCCAACTGCCCCGGCAACGACCGTGCCGTCGACCCGGGCGATGCTGGTGGATTCCGTGTAGCTCACCGCGGCGTTGATACCCTTGAGCGAGTCTGCCTCGATGCTGCCGGTAACCTGTACGTTGAACTTATTCGTGCTGGCGGCGATCACCTTTACCTTTCGGGCAGTGACCGTGGCCCCTTCTTCGATCCAGGCCTGCGAATCCGAATGGGCAATGCCTACGGCAACCTTGATGGCCGTGGCAGAGGGAGAGCTCTTGACCTTCTTGATAATCCGGGAAGGTGCATCCTGGATGCGGTATGGCTGTGACGCCTTGGCCGCACCGGCCGCGACCGCAGGCACCGCGTCTGTAACGCTGGCGATCATGGTATTGTTGACCCGGGCCTCAATACTAACGGTGTCACCTGCATCGATCATGACCTCGTCTTTGAGGACAACCTTGGCGTATGCATCCGACTGTGCGTAAGTCACCCCAGTCGCTGCCGCTGTCGTTACCGTGGCGTCCGCAATGGCGATCGCATCGAGGGTCACATCGCTGGCAGCGGTCACTAAGACGCCTTCGTGCAGGATGATCTCACTGGTCGCCTTGGAGACGAGGCCATTGGCCGGGATCGACACGGCGCTTTGCGCATCGGTATACGATGCGATGTCCAGGTCGATGCCGCCGTTCAATACGTCATCCCCCTCGCCGCCCACCAATGTATTAAGACCCTCTACGCCGTTGAGAGTATCGTTGCCTGCGCCGCCGATCAATGTGTTGCCATACGTATCGCCCGTGAGGTCGTCGTTATAGTCTGAACCGATGATCCCCCGGATTGCGGACAACGTATCCCATCCGGCTCTGATGGTGTTCTGCTGCGTGCCCGGGTTCGCCAGGCTCACCGTGACCCCGATTTCCGGATTGGGATCCAAAGGATCAACCACCACATCGGCATAGGAAACCATGTCCTCGTCACCTGCGAACAACTCATCAAAGAAGGTCGAAACAGTGCCGCCCCCGGCGATGTGCAGGGCCATGGATACCCCGAAGGTCTCCTCGAGCATGCCGAGATCCAGGAGCGTCAGCACATCGAGGATGGGCTGCTCGATCCCGCCTTTGAGGATGTCGTCGCCCTGACCGCCCACCAGCAGGTCCACATCATCGCGTCCCCAGATCGTGTCGTTGCCCGGCCCGCCAATCAGTACATCGCCGTCGCCCGATCCATACAGCGTGTCATTACCCTCACCGCCGATCACCTTATGAACGTTGTAGAATCCCGTGACAATATCCTTGGTCCCACCGGTCGTAAGTTCCGTGGTTGCGTACGCCGGCAGCGGCGGCAACGTGATGATGTCTATGCCCGGGATCGAGAAACCCAGGTCCACTTCAACGTTCGTTGTATAATCGGACAGGTCCAGTGTATTGGTACCCCCGCCCTGGTCAAGGCCCAGTAAGCCAAAGAACAGGCTGCTCGCGCCAATGGTCCCGTCGAATGTGGCCTGATCCTCAAACACAAATGTATCATCGCCCTGGCCGTCGATCACGTTCTCAATGTTCGCCACCGAATAGAGGGCGTTCGTGCCATCGGTTACCGAGACAGTGCCGTCCAGATGAAAAGTAAACGTGAGCGAGGCCGTGACCTGAGAGAAATCCAGCGTGTCTGTGCCGCCATCCCCGTCCTCAACAATCAAATCGATTCCCCAGTTCTCCTCTAACAAGTAGGTATCGTCGCCGCCCTCACCGCGGAGTGTGTCGTCTCCCTGGCCTCCGATCAGTGTATTCACGGCGTCGTTGCCTGTCAGGAAATCGTCATTGGCCGTTCCCTCGATATTGTCGATGCCGCCCAGCCCGGCCAGGTTCGAAATCACGCCCACCGCAGAGGAGGCGTAGGAAACCGTCTCATTTGCACTGCTGGTTCCAGTTACGGACAGACCGCCCTCGCCGCCCCTGACATAGAGTATATTGGCTATGCCCAGGGTACCCGTTGCCGTCCCGGGGCTGGCAGTAAAGTCGATATCCACCGGGCCGCTGTAGTCCGAGTAGTCGAGCGTGTTGGTACCACCCACCCCGCCGTCGATGGTTCCGGCAAAGGCCGCATTGTCCTCAAGAGCGAAGGTGTTATCGCCGCTGCCGCCGATCAGGCGGTCCATATTCGCCGCATGGCTCAGGGTATTTGCCTCGACCAGGAAGTCAAGAGCCTCTTCCGGAATAAAGCCCAGCAGGGTCCAAACACCCGGCAGAGTGTCCACTGACACAGTTCCATCCGCATGTATGATGGCACGGAGGGTCTCCGTAACAGCGGAAAAATCAAGGGTGTTCATGCCGCCCGCCCCGCCGTCGATAGAACCGGCGATAGCGCCGCCGTTCTCAAAGACAAAGGTGTTATTGCCGCTGCCGCCGATCAGGCTTTCTATTTCAGCGACGTTGCTGAGTGTGTTTGTGCCGTCTGTAACAGATATCGTGTCATCTTCATGAATCGTAAAGATAAGATCCGTTGCAACAGCAGAAAAATCCAGGGTATCATCGCCTTCACCAGACACTTCCGCCACCGTATCGCTACCCCAGTTGTCCTGGAACTCGTAAATATCATTGCCCGCATAACCGGCCAGGGTGTCATCTTCGGCTGCATTGCTCGTCAGGGTATTATCACTCTCATCCCCTTCAATAATCGCCAGCAGATGAGGGTAATCATTCAGTATCAAGCTCTGATGCAAGCCCTGCGTCTCGATCACGCCCGTGCTCAGCTCCAGATCCCAATCCCCGCCCAACTCGGCTGCACCCGTTGGATCCGTGGAAGCCGCTACATCCGCGCCGGTTATCTTAGCGATTCGATCAACCAAGTTGATGCCCGCAGTGCCGTCGGCGAAAGAGCAACCATATAGAGGGATATCGGCATCCGCCGTCAGCGCATCACTCCAAGCTGTAAGGGAATCTGAATAATACTCCAGTGAGTCAGAATCCAGCACCCCAGTACCCAGGACTATCCGACCGGATTCACCATGAGAAATAATATGAATAGCAGAAAGGTTATGATAGCCTGAAAGGATGTCTGTGATCTGCTGAATACCGTCTATACTGCCATCTAAGACGCTGACCACGACACCGGATTGAAATGCGTTTGCAAGCTGAAAATCAAGATTGAGTGAAGAATCGATGAATACAATCTCAGTCGGAGGTCCCCTGATCTCGATGGATGTATCATATTCAATGCTTAAATCGGCATTATTTATATCGATATCTCCTTCAGAACTACCCGAGAGCACAACAAGAACATCACCGGTCTGAGTAGAACTGCAATTATCAACACTTAGCTCCGCTTCGCCTGATTCGTCACTCGTATTATCATCATCTATGAACAAAGTGATGATTGGCTGGCAAAAATTTGAGTTGGGTGTACTGGGTTGGAGCAGTTCCTGGTTAATTTGCTCCTCAACCTGCCCAGTTGCATCTCATAATTCAACAAACTGGTCAACTACTGAAGTATTGTAGAAAATAGTATCTTGATATGGATTAATATGGATTAGGGGCAATATTATGTAAACTATCACCCGAAAGCAAGATTCGTGGCTCAAGTTGCTCAAAGTGAATCAGAGGCTGAACTTTTCGTCTCACCTGCATTCCTCAATATATAAAAAATACACGAAAATTATATAAGCACAAGTAGAACGCCTAAGGCACTACCCAAAAAACCTCCTCTTCTCGCCGATCGATGGTGCCGTCCATCCTGCTTTCTTCTCCTAAACACAATATTTTAGTACAAGATATTGAACCTGTCAAATAAATTTTCTAAAAAGCAAAAAACTTATACTTCAATGAGGGTATTCGCGAGGTCATACAAATGCGAATCCTACATTCGATTCACTGTAATAGCTGCTGTTGGCTAAAGCCGACTTGATTTTCTTGTCTTGGCAAACATTTTCCTGAGCCTGCTCCAACATCGGCTCAAATTGCTTTTTGTCATTGCTTTCGTCGGTGACATCACAGGCGTTTTCATGCAAATTTTCAACAAAGCTGCTTTGAAATCGGAATCGCGGCATAAACATATAAACAATTAATTGTCGATGTCAGTCCCTAAGGGCTTATTTTGCATCTTTAAGAATACAACCGGCAACGCTATTGGTATTTTAGGCCTTGGTGTACTTGAAAGCAAATTCGTATAAAATAATTACATCTCCACAGCATCTCAAATATTGTGTTCACGCCGTTAAACCAGCATTTTTAGGCCAAGTACGCGGATATTCGGTAACAATGCTGCGGTAACTTAATTCTGGTACGATTATTGCTAATATTAGCATTACAGCATGATAACTTTGTTGTAAAGAGCGCCTCATAGGTGTCAGTAAATTATTGTCTAATAAAAAGTTAGCTGATTATTTAAGAAAATTAAAAAAACAGATTTTCTTAAATAATATATGCCTAACCTCAATTTTGCAGGAGCCTTTTGCGCGATAAGAAAAGAGATTTTGAGAATAGCTCGCAGACAGTGAATTCGAGTGGTAAGAAAATCCTAATTACTGGTGCAACAGGTTTTATTGGGTCTCATTTGAATGAAAGGCTGTGGTGCAGTTTTCCACCTGGCAGCGCTAATAAGCATTCCATATTCCTATGTTTCTCCCCTGGCCTACATTCGAACAAACGTAGAAGGCACTTACAATGTTCTTGAATCCGCCAAGCAGCAGGGCATAAGTGATATATTGATTACTTCTACAAGCGAAGCCTACGGCACCGCCCAATACGTGCCGATTGATGAGAAGCATCCACTCATAGGACAATCGCCATACTCTGCATCGAAAATAGCTGCTGATGAATTAGCAATTAGCTACCACAGATCACTTGGTTTACCTGTCAAAATTGTCCGGCCATTCAATGTATACGGCCCGAGACAATCGGCGCGTGCTATTATCCCTACAATAGTCTCTCAATTACTGAACAGCCAGGGGAAAATTAAGCTCGGAAATATCACACCGACCCG
>LJUC01000180.1 GCA_001303695.1 Phycisphaerae bacterium SM23_30 | reverse complement strand
CACAGCCTCTACGGCGGCCCCGGCACCACCGAATTTAGCTTCAGCTACGTCTCCTCTCCCCGCGCCGAAACCAACCGCGGATACCTCGTCTCCAAGTGCAACCATCGCGGCGGCGGCAGCCGCGGAAAGGAATTCCTCGGCGCCGCCTACCAGCGCCTCGGCACCGTCGAAATCCATGACCACGCCGACGCCGTCCGCCATCTCCGCGAAAAACCCTACTTCGACGGCACCCGCGTCGCTATCACCGGCTCCTCCTACGGCGGATACGCCTCCGCCATGTGCATCATGAAACACCCCGACGCCTTCCAGGTCGCCTGCAACTCTTCCGGCGTCACCGACTGGCGCAACTACGACACCATCTACACCGAACGATACATGCGCACCCCCCAGGCCAACCCCGAAGGTTACAAACTCGGCTCCGCCATGAACTATGTCGATCGCTTCCAAGGACACATGCTCATCCTCCACGGCATGGTCGATGACAACGTCCACCCCAACAACGCCTTCCAGCTCATCGAAGCCGTCGAAGCCGCCGGCAAACACTTCCACATCGAGGTCCGCTTCTATGCCAACGCCGGCCACGGCGGCTTCCGCAGCGGCTCCGCCCTCCGAAACGAATTCTTCGACCGACACCTCAAACCATACAATAACTAAAAACACTAATTTAGCCCCCGGCTTTTATGCCGGGGGTTTTTATCCTGTATTAAATATGTATCATACGTGTGGCACCCTCAAGCAAAGCTTGGGGGTGCTCTCTTAAAATTTCGTCATTCATTCATCATTCGTGCTTCGTCATTCACCATTATTAAGTCCCCTCTTGAGAGGGGTTAGGGGTGTGTAATAAAATCCCGTCGCGCAGCGATACAACAAAACTTATGCCTTATCCCTTTTTCCTTATCCCTCTTTCTTCATTGTCATCCCCGCGAACTTGTGCCCGCCCAGGCGGGTAAGCGCCGAACTCAATCCTCCGGCCACCCAGAACACCACACTCCTGTCATTCTGAGCGCCATCCCGCTCCTACGAGACAAAGTCGAAGTATCTCTCCTAAATACCAATGCCTCGCGTGCTCTTAAATTCTAAATTCAGACTCCTGGATTTAATATTTTTAAATGCTTTTGTCCTTTCTCATTGCGTTAAGTGCTTTTTTAGCTTGCTCGATATCGCGTTTCCACCCAATATAATTACTTTTACCTGAACCTGTAATAGCCTTTTCAATTTCCTCTTCGGCCTTTTCCCACTGCTGCTTATGCATATGGACATAGGCTCTGATTAAACGACAGTCAACATCTCCGGCATCAATCTCGGCTTGATTGTAATATCCCTTACAACGATTTAATTGTTGACCAATAGAGACTCCCATCGTGGCGTATTTCCAGGCATTCTCATAATCATCTATATTAAAATACCCTTGGGAAAGATATTCTAGTTTGGGCCACAGTGAAGCAAAATCGTTGCTTTCCTTCTTCAAGGTTTCCTCATCCAGTATCAACCAATGGTTTTCATCAAACCTAAAACCATGTTTTTCACAATTGAGGTCAATACTTTTTGTAAACGGCTCTATAGACGCTTGATATTTACCCCTTTCCATATTGAATTGACCCAAAAGATAATAATATTTCGGATCTTCCGTTGATTCCTTGATGAGATCATTAAACCAGGCTACCGCTTTTTCGTATCCTTCATTCCTGGCAATGCAATGAGCTTTTTCAATGTAGGGAGGCCACCAACGCCCGTTACCAATAGCTTTATCGATGGATGTCAAGGCATCTTGGTAATTGCCCGACATTTCTTCATATTTTGCTATTTCCAACCAGGTATAAATTTCTTTGGCATCAGTTTCTTTCTTAAATATTGTCAGAAATTCTTCTTCGGTTATTGCTCGGTCATCAATCCCAAAGCAAATATCTTTTAATCTCTCAATTCCTACATCCGAGGCTCCCCATTCATCATATAAACATTCAACATAAATTAATCCCAATGGTAATGGTTTTTCTTTCCTGACCTCAATACTATATGATGTGGTCGCTCCACCGTTGTAACGATAGACTCTGACATTTTGTTGGCCCAAGTCAATTTGGCGAATGCATTTCCAGGCATAGGGTCCTTTTAACAATAAATCTAGTTGTATACCCAAAAACAAAAGAAACGATACAAGCGATATTGGTATTAGAATTATTAAAAAACAAATACGAATTTTTTTTCTGGTCACAAAAAATAGTAGAAATACACAACATAGTGGTAGTAGAAAAACAACTGCCATTGTTATGTAGTTTACTAGTGGATTTGCAAAGCGAATGGGGCCTATTTTATATATGGCAATGACCCCACTAAATATTGCCATCAAAATCCCTATCGACAAAATGGATAGCCAAGGCTTTTTCTTGTCTTTATCCATTTAAGACTCCCAATATTAAATTATCCCTTTGACTCATTTTCTCTCATCTTATCTGCTTGCAACTAAGGATATTACGATTATAATTACTTTGGGTTCTGTTTCAATATGATTTTTACCCTACTATTCCCTCCCCACTTAAAAATAATATAAACAAGATCCAAATCCCATCCTACCACCAGTTCTCCCCTCCTGAGCCAATCTGTACCATTTTAAGCATATTGTTTAATGCAAATCAAGTTTATGGATTGAAAGTTTTCCACGTTGGCTAATTACTGCTCCCGTTTTACCATCAGGCGAAATGGCCCACCATCCTTTAGTTTCGAATAATGGGATTAGATTCTGCAATTTATAATCGGTGGCATACTTTGGAGCTTCTACATGGTTAGGAGAATCTTTGTACCCCACCGCACAAAGCCCCACCCAATTTGCTACAGGCATAACGAATAAATGAGGCTTATATTCGGGATACTTTTTGGGACCTAGTTGTTTTTCCAGAGTTTTTTCATCAAAAGTAATTATATTCCAGGGATTCGGCTGGATCAAACATGGACCTATTCCCAGATAGTGTGTCGCTACGATATATTTTCCATCAGCAGTCCAGAACGGCTCTAAATCAGGCTCGTATTCACCAAAAGTTTTTTGGGAATTAGAAGTACATTCAATTACTTTTCCGTCTGATGTTTGCACCAGATAAGCCCAATCGTTATCTCTTTTTCCCTGAGTTCCCCCCAGGCAAAATACTGCGGATTCATCTAATCTCCATGCGACACTGTTAAAGGGTGTACTTTCCAAATAGGAACCATTTGAGCCAAATGTTTTCATATTACCCAGAGTAGTATCAAGAAGTTTCAAGTAATCATAATTAGGATATATGTATATGACATACCTTCCTTTCGTCGACCAAAATTCTTGCGGATAATGATAAAAAGGATCATTGTCATAGATAAGTGTTGACTTGGTAGAATCCTGAAATATTTGTTGACGACTTACGGGTTCTGTGGCAATGTTTTGCCGCCAAAAAGTTTTAGTGGATTCATTCCCACCTTTTGTTTCAAAAACCACAAAACCAATTTCATTATTATCAAGCCACTGGAAACTGGTTATACGTTCTTTTTCACGATTTATTCGAACAAGGTATTTGGTAGAAAGATTTATTACCGATAGATGATAAGGGGTGAATACAGCAACTTTCTGTGAGTCTGGAGAAAATCTGAAATCTAAAGGAATTGATATATATCGGGCATACTCGTCGCCGATAGTATCTACTTTTACTTTTTGTAGTTCCCCAGGACTCAAAATACTACACCAGTGAATTTCTATTTCTCGGTCCCGCAAAGACATGTCAATCGGAGTTAAATATTTTTCGTAGAGTAGAGCAATTATTTTTCCATCCGGTGAAAAAGATATTTGATTATAGTTCTCAACGGCAAACTGCTGTGATGCAAAAAGATCATCCGCAACAAAAAAACTGACAACACTGCTTAAGAAAACCATATGAATTATGATTTTTGCCTTTAATTTATATTTCCAGGATACAGAATACTGCATCGTTACTCTCCTAAATTTGAAATAGAATGACTAAAAATCGAGATTTTTCTAATCTGGAATTTTCCATATGAATATACAAACATAATCCTACTTTCCATCTATTCCTTCACATTATGTTCAATGACCCTTATTATACAGGGATTTAAGGTAAAAACCACCATAATTTTCCATTATCTACCCAACCTACTCCCTCCAATCCACTAGCCCAATAACCTGTCATAAATAATATTTTTCTATTGGAGTTTTACTGCTTGATGATTAAAAGTCCTAAGAAAGGGATCACATTCCCACACTGAACCATAACATACTTCAGCAGAGGCTTTATTTGCGACGGTTCTAAATAGGTTCATCCATTCATAATTATTTAATCGTAATATCCACTTGTTCGCGTAATGGTTCCCACAATTTGGTTATTTTTCCAGATATGGTTACCGTATGCTTTCCCGGCTTTATAAATGGTTCGTCTGAATCAGTGTCAAAAAATATTTCCGTATAAATCCGCGTCAAAATTAAAACTCCGTCGCCCCGCGACTCAAAAAAGCTAGTGCCTAATGCCTGATGCCTGATGCCTGATGCCTTTTCTTCTCCCTCTGTCCCTTTGTGCCTTTGTGCCTATCTTTATTTTTCATTCGTATTTCGTCATTGATGCGGAATTCTGGTTTCGGAATTCGTCATTACAAAATAGAGTGAGACTTTGTCCCCCGCGCTTATCTCGTTCCCCCCTGCCCTCCTATTCTCGTTCCCCCGTATTCCGGCCCCTTGCCCCCCGACGATCGCTTCAGAACCTTATATTTAGTTTTCGACGCAGCTTGATCCAGCGAATGGCCTGCTTGAGTCCTCGTTGATTGAGGGGAAATTTCTGCTTGACTATCCGGCTCAAGGCCCGCAGCGCCTCCAGTTGATGGGGTCCGCTCGTGCAGACCAGCTTCGTAACCGTGGGCAATCCTTCCCGGTCGCCCATTTCAGCTAAGGCGATGGCCGCGGCGCAGCAGACTTCCGCATTGCGGTCGTTGAGGGCGTCATAGAGCTTGGCTTTGGCCGAATGGGCCCGCATGCGGCTCAAAGCATGACAGGCGGCTATCCGTACCCCACGATCTCGATCGTCTAAACATTGCATCACGTAGGGCACGTTATTACTGCCCCCGATCCCCGCCAGACTCTGCAGAGCGCTGATCCGAACCGCTGGATCGGAATTATGCAGTAAACGCACAATCTTCAGTATATCACTGCTGCGGGACGACCTCGAACGCAGGGCCGCCGCCGCCGCCGCCAACGCGCGGTTGTCCGGCTCTTCCCGATTACCATATATCCGCCGAAATTTATCCATAAAAACGCATAAAATCATACACCCCTGTACTCATAAACCCATAGTTAACGGACCTTACCCCCTTACACACTCTCTCTTCATCATTAAATATCGACCGAATCGTTAAATAGCTTTGAGATGTCTTACCACCCTAAACGGGCAAAACGCCGCGCGCCCAAAGCAATCTTATCGTAGCCCGCCGGCCAGAAACTCACCGAAAAACTATAGCGATCCCGCGCCGGGTCCAGATTGACCACAAACGCCCCAAACCAGTGCGGAAACTCCCGGACCAGCGCCAGCTGGGTGTGGGTATCGACCGTCCGCTCCACGTCGAACTGATGCGCCAACGAAAAGGAGTACTTGCGGTTGAGCCGATAACTTAATCCGGCCGTGAGAAAATGACCGTCCGTATCGCGAAAGGCGTCGGCATCGCGAAGATAAAAATCCCCTATATAATAACTGGTCCGCCCACCACGCTGCACCGCCAGAGACGAATAGGCCTGACTGACCACCCCGTCGTTCATATTATAATTTACTCCCCCCAGAAATGCCGTCGTATCGGAAATCAGCCAGCTCCAGTCGCAGGTGGTATGACTGGCCAGACTCTGGTTTATCCGCTCGCGACGGGCCAGCCCGAGATTCATAAAATCAGCATTCATAAAAGGTTGCATGCCAAACTGAGGCTCCGGCGCCGAAAAGAAAAACTTGTTGGGAAATCCCACATCATCTTCATCGGGACCCACCAGCGTCACCTGCGCGTTGAAACGAAGAAAATCCACGCTCCGCTTTGCACCTTCCGCACCCCGCTTGGTCTGCCAGCGCTGCCTGACGCTGAAGTTGAAAACGTCATAAGGCTCCGTCTCCGTCTGGTCCGAATCCACCCAGAATGCGCTTACCTCCGGTACTATTATATGCCGCACCCGGTCCAGGTCCCAGAGACGCGATTTGACGCTGTTGTCTATACGATGAAATTGAGTCGATGCCCGAACTCCCCCGGCGCCCTGGACAAAACTGTCCGCCGCCGCCGCATCGTCATAAACATACGTGCCGATCACCGTCGGAGCAATATTAAAGCCCCACAGGTGGATCGGCAGCGACAGCTCATGGCGGCTCACCGCAAAGGCATGATCCCGCTGATCTGTAAAATATGGCAGCGCCCACGGCTCATAACTCCCCGAAAGGCCCGGTACCTCACGATCACCCGCCCTTTCGCTCACCCGGGAGACGAAACCATTGTGGTAATAGGTGAAAATATCGAAAAGGTCCTGGCCCGCCACGTGAAAACCGGCCGTGGGCAACTCCTTCATCGTATATTCAAAATCGTTCAGGCTCCACTTGCTCAGAAAATCAAAGGCCCACTGATCCCGCTGCTGTTTTAAATATATCAAAGTCTCCTGTTCTTTATCCGTGTCGAACTCCCTTTCCTCCCAGCTCTCCAGAAACGTCGGATCGCTCAAATAACTGATCTCGACGGTCCCCTGCCAGTCCAGCGGCAAAAACTGCCGATGCTGCCAGCGGGCCCGCCCCCGCAGCGGACGGGTCGGCTCTATGTCGTGCCGCAGGTCGTAACGTCCCAGACGATCCTCACCCTTATCATCGACGATATAACTGCGCAAATTGCCCCGATAAAAATCATGCGTGTAATCCAGCTCCACCCCCCCCGCCGGCCCCCGCTTGGTAAATTCATCAATCCGCAGCACCGAATCGTATCCCGGCGGCTGCGGCAGTCCAAACAAAGATGCCAGATCCCATTCGCTCTCAAAACTAAGACCCCAGATGGAACTGTAACCGGTCCGCACCGAACTAAGCGGTGCATCCACTCCCACATTGTCGCCTTTCACCTGCGGCCAGTAAAAAACCGGCAAATCTTCCAGATTCGCCGTGACGTCTCGCAGGTCGAACCGATAATGATCTATCTCACTCAGCCGGGATGGAACGCCCCCGGCGGCATCGACGGCCGCTATATCCGCCCGGCTCGCCCCCAGCCACACGTGCGGCTGATAAAATTCATCGTTACTGAGCTTTAGTTCCTCCGCCCGAAAATAGTACTCGCTCAATTGCCGTATCCGCTGGGCTCGAACATAAAAGGGAATTGCCGGATCAGGCAGCTCCAGCCGTAATACCCCGTCGAGACCCAGCGCCCGCTGATGCACAAAATCGTAATATAATTTCTCCGCCGTAAACCGGAAATTCCCCCTCTCCCCGATCCCAAAATCACCCGTCTCCATCACCACGTCCCCCTCCAGATATATCCCCGAAACCGCCTCGCTCAAACGCTCCATCTCGGTCTGATTAGGATCTCTCACCCGCCCTTGCCCCCCGCCGATCGGCCGGCTCGCCGGTAAAAAGGCCACTGCATTCTGTGCCTTCAAAGTAAGGATTGTTTCCTCCGCCGGCCGCCTTTGAATGACCAGCACCCCCCCGGTGTATGTCACCACCCGGCTCCCGTCCGGTTGAAGCTCCGACATCAGCTCCCACCGGCCCAAGGGCTGAATTACCGGAAAGGAAACCTGATTCGGCTCCAGCAGGACCGGCCTTTGACCCCCGGCGGGTGATAAAGCAAAAAATATCACCCCCCAAAAAACAAAAACCACCGCTCTTAACCTCAAAATTGGCTCTACGGTGCCGGTTGTCTGCGGGTAGGTCCGTTTCTTCACCAGCTTGGGGCCCTTTCGGAGAAAAAAACCACTCCTCCACCTCTCAAACGCGTCATTATAGTTATAAAAGCCTTTATTGCCAGCGAAAATCAAACGCATCTTAAATGTCTATTTCATAATGATTTATGAAAAAGTAAGGCCGGATTTTTCCAAATTCCGCTTTTTCTTATACTAAAATACCCCCCGCCGTCGTGATAATAATGATGAATGATCATTCTCGAGCATAAGTAAGCAGACCTAAAATGCTGGAAGACGAAATACTTAAATGGAAATTTAACTATGGCAGCAGAGACGCTCTCTGCCGCATTTATGAAAAGTACCAGGATTATTTACTGACCCTGGCCCTGGCCCTCTTAAATGATGTGAACCTCGCCGAGGACGTCTTACACGATGTCTTCGTTAATTTCGCTCAATCTGCCCATAACTTTCGGCTCCCCGGCAGCCTCAAGG
>LJUC01000179.1 GCA_001303695.1 Phycisphaerae bacterium SM23_30 | reverse complement strand
AGAATTGAGCGTTGGGTGGGGGGAGATATGATAGGGATACAAATAGCGGCGGATTCGGGGGTGGAACCGGAACCGCTTGAGGAGGGAGAGGAAGAGCCCTTGATACCGGAGCAGCCGTTTGATCTGGTGCGGGTAAGCGGCGGCTTGGGCGAGACCAAATCGACGACAGGTCAAATGATAGAGACCCTGGTGATGGTGGAAGCGGGCACAATAGCGAGTAATCCGATGGGTCCGCAACGGCAAGGGTTGTATTCGGAGACGGGGATCAACAAGATAACGGTGCTGCATGGTCTGGGAGACGTTCATGTCACCGGAGACGTATTACAGATTATCATAAATAGTGACGGGAAAGAGGAGCTGGGCGAATACGAGGGCTTATGCGGCAATATTGTCATCGGGGGCAGTCTGGGTAAGGTGGAATTAGGTTCGGGGATGAAGCCGCCGGGGACGGGGGAATGGCCGGAGGCGGGTTTGTTCGTGACGGGGACGCTGCAAAGGGTAGAGGTTCGAGGGCCAGGCCATGACATCGAAGGAGTGATTTTGTCGCAGACGGAGATCGGTCGAATCAGCGTGACGAATGGGGCCCGGCTAGTGGGTAGTACACAAGCATCGCGGATCAGCTTAGGGGTTTCAGAGTCATTTGGAGATTATCGAGAGACCGGTGAAGTTACGTTAGCAGGACCTATCGGAAAGGTCGAGGTGAAGGGAGAGGGTTCGGAGATATACGGCAGTAATATAGTGGCCTCTGTGATAGAAACGATTGAGGTCAACGGGGGTGCCGAAGGGATTTTTTATGCCACTATATGGGGCGGACAAACCTTAGAGACGGTGGAACCAAATAATGGGTATATCAAACAGATCACCGTCGGGGGCGAGGGTATCCACGATACCTTGATCTTTGCCCGTCGGCATGTAGAGAATCTCAAGGTTTTGAAGGGGGGTTCCATAGAAGACAGCATTATATTGGTGGGTCATTATTTGGACAAGGTGATCGCAGACGAGTTTAATGAGGTGGAGATAGACGTAGCCAACTGGATAAATCAGGTGACGGCACGGGAGAGCATGCATGAACTGACGTTGAACGCGGCGGAGCTGGGACGTTTAAGGGCGAAAAAGGGGATAACAGGGGCGTCGATTGAGATTTCGGGCCCGGTGGGTCTGATCCAGACCAAAGGGGATTTATTGGGGACGATTGAGGTGGCGGGTCCGTACGGTGATTTAAGGAAGCTGCAGGTGGGCGGCGATCTGGGCACAGCCGGTGGGGGTAAGATACTGGTGGACGGCCAAGTAGGCTCGATCAAGGTGGGCGGTGATTTTCTGGGCGAATTTTTACTGAACTGGGGGGCCGACGAGGAGGACAGCGAAGGCGGAGAGGCCAAGTTTTATCATGAAGGGGTCGAATTAAAGAGCTTGAAGGTGGGAGGCAAGATAGAGGGGCTGGCGGGGATAGGGGGCGACGTGGGTCTGATCAAAGCCCAGGGGGAGTTCGGCAGGATGGGTTCGGAGTTTATCGTGGACGGCAATTTGAAGAGGCTGGTAATCGGGTCGAGGAAAAATCCATCCGATCTGGACAGTGCGATGACGGTGAGAAACAACCTGGGCAAGGCAACGATCTACGGCAGCGTGAACGGTGATATCAAGGTGGCGGGCGATCTGAACACTCTGAGCTTGAGAGGGAGCGATGATTACCGGGCGGACCTCAACGCCAGCGTTCTGGTGGGGGGTGAATTTAACAAGATGGTCATTATCGACGGGGACGTTTCTCAATACAGCGTTGTCGACGGCGCTCCGGTAGTGATAGAAACCGCTCCCAAGAAGTATATCGAGAGGGGTTCGGACATCAGCGGCAAAGTGGTGAACCACATGTTGGGAGCTGATTTAGAAATCGACGGTTCGATAACGAGCACGGGCAGATGGATATCAAGCGTGGATGCGGGGACGCTGCACATCGGGGGCGATATTGAAGCGGGGGGGTTGGTGGAGATAACCGGCGATTTAAGGCAATTGATCGTGGAGGGGGGCATATGGGGCACGGTACACGTTTCGGGCGATATTGGTTTGATCGAGACGAGCAATATCATAGGGGGCGAATCGATAATAACGGCGGGAGGCAATATCGGTGAAATTCTGGTGGGCGGGCGGATAGAAGACAGTTATGTGCTGAGCGGATTTGATCCCGGTTTGGTGCTGTTAAGCGACGGGTCGGTCATGACGGTGAGCGAACAGATCACGCAGGGGGCGGCGGGGTACGGCGATATCAACCTGGTGCAGGTGGGGATTTTGGCCAATTCGGTGATCGGGGCGGGGGTAAGTCCGGGGAGCAACGGGGTATTCGGCGATATGGACGGCAGCGATGTGCCGGGTTCGGGTCAGAGCATCATCAAGAAGGTACGCATCGGCAGTATCGAAGGCCAAGGCATACCGTTTGGCGTTTTTGCGGATAAGGAGATAGGGAGTTTGAAGGTTGGGGGCCGACGTTTGCCGACGCCGGTTTCTCAGATAGACGGATTTCGGTCCTGGACCATCGACATCCCGTCGCCGGGCGGGATAGGAGGATTTGTTTTTCAGAGTGGTCTGCCTTTCCAAGGTACGATCAACGGGACCAGAGTGACGGTGTCGATGAGCGGATCGGGGATGGGCGAGCTTTTGCCGGGCCCGGATCAAATCGAGACGATTCAATTGAGAGGGACGACAGACAAGACCAAGATAAAGGTGACGGCGGCGGGCGGGGCGACCATCGATGTAGGACAATTATACACCGGCGATGATGAAGCGTTGGGGCAACTGATTATCGACGGTCGGCTGGCGAACGCGGAGAGTAATGCGAGTATCGAGATCGGGGGCCAACTGGAGGTGCTGAAGATAAGAGGATTGGGTGCGGGCAGTGAAATATATATCGGCGGAGGGGTTTCGAGGGCGGGATTGGGATTAGTAGGCGGGACGGAAGGATACGCCAGCGAGATATCGATTCGAGGGGTTCTGGATGACTTTGAGGCCCAGGCGTTGACCAGCTATACAAGCGTCACTGCCGAGCAAATAGATCGGGCTATGATAAAAGGAGACATGGACGGGACATTAAGCAGCCTGAAGGGGGGAATAGGGAAGGTTGTGGTGAAGGGTGATATGGGGGGGATAATAAGTTCGGCGGAAGATATCGACCAGATCAAGGTTAAGGGAGAGATATCCGTGGAATCCAGGGGGGGTGAATTGAGAGGGATTCGGGCGGGTCGAGATATCGGCAAGGTTTGGGCTTTGCGTCTGAACACATCCGTGGTGGCGGCCGGGAGGGAACTGGGCCGGGTTAAGATAAAACAGGACGTGAGCTTCAGTACGCTGGCGTCGGGATTGGATATTGGAGGGGCGGGGATTCTGTTTGACGGGATGGAGACGGCCGGGGCAGGTGATATAAGGCAGGTGAAGATCGGAGGGGATTTTATCCAGTCGAATTTGATAGCGGCGATAGCTCCGGGACCGGACAGGATGTTCGGGACCGCCGACGATGAAGTGAAGGAAAAGGCGGTGGAAGAAGCCGATCCGCCCCGGGTTTCGGGCGTTCGGTTCGAGGGGAAGCAATTGAATGCCATCGTCGTGGAATTTGAGGATAAGCCGCAAGATCTGCTGGGCAATATCCATAAGGTGATGATCAAAGGGGAAGTGGAAGGTTCGGAGGCTCCATATCCGTGGCAGCAATTTGCGATAGCGGCGGCGGGCAAGGTATATTCGGTGAAGGCGAACCGTCAAGCGTTTACCGGGCAATCGAACGTACTGCGGATGGAGATCAATCGCCAAAACATAGAAGCTTCGACGATAGAGGCATCCGACATCACGGCGGCCAACGCGGCCGATCAGGCGTTTCAGGTAATCAGCGACGGTTTGGATCATGTTTTCGGCACGGATGACGACGTAATAATCGGCGGGGACGACGATCCGAACACCACGCCGACGGTTTATGTGAGTTATGATCCCCAGGCCAATGAGGCGCGGTTTCATAACAAAGAGGGTTTTCTGGCCAATCGGTGGGGTACGAATTATTTTAAGGTGATGCTGGACGGGTCAAAGATAACGAACGGTCATGGGGCGCCCTTAGAGGGGGGGGAGGTTTTTGAACAGATATTTGCGGTGGGGGATTTGGGTGACATGGTGGCGACGGCCTTTGAGCCCTTTTGGCCGCCAGGAGAATTTCCTGATAATATCCGCTGGAGTTTTGCGAGCCAGGTAGGAGATAATCTGCAATACAGCACCAATGACGCGTGGTATGATCAGGATTTTATTCGGCTAAATCAACTGCATAAAGGTGAAAATATAGCAGTGACGGTAGAATCAAAGGTTGATGGGGAATTTACCGTTCTGCTGTGGCGGCTGGAAGAGACAAGCCTGGAGGATGCGGTATATTACGTGATAGAATTTCTAGGTCGGGAGGACATTATCGACGATCCCGATATAACGGTGCCGGTGGACCTGGTGGTGCCGGAACTGGATGAAGTGGCCTATGCGGAAGGGAGGTACTACCTTTATGAAAATATCGGGCAGACGTTTTACAGCCTGGAGAGGGCCACGTATTCGATAGAACCGTTGGATAACACACTGGACGATATAAATAGTCTGGTGGCCAATGAAGGGATCATAATAGACGTGAATGGTCTGGCGGGCCACAGTTTTGACAGTTTGTGGGCGTTGGCCGATTTTAAGCCTAACATTGCGGGATCAGTTCCCCGTCAAAGCCTGCTGTTGATAACCAACATCAGCCGCGACGTGAACGACATCGATCCGGTTCAAGTGCAGTTGGCCGAAAGCAACGTAAAAGAACTCTATACAGACATAGTAGGATTGGCGGAGGCAGAGGGGGTGCTGTACGGGGTGGATGCGGCGTCGAAGACGCTGATCACGTTGGATTCCGATCCGGAAAGCGCCGACTTTGGTGAGATTCTCAGTGTGCAATCTCTGTCGGCGGCGGAGGGGGAAGATTTATTCATCGATGAATTATACCTGTCGGGCTTGAGCATAGATCTGGAAGGCGAAGGCCTGCTATTGCTACACGATCAGCCGGAAGACGAGTATGACAGTTTTATGGTGGATGCGCTTTATCGGCTGGATCCGAATACGGGTCAGATCAGTCTTTTTAAGGAATTTGCGCTGGAGGATGAGCGTCACGGTCTGGCGACGGAGCCGGAAGGGGCGATCATAGCGGGACTGCCGATGCGCGGCAGTCCGATGGGCGATGTTGTGAAGGTGACTTTTGGCCAGTTGGGGACGGTCAGTCATACGTTTGGCGGTTCGAGTTCGGTATTTCCGGGAGGGGTCAATAAGGTCAGTTCAGACGTATTAACCGTTCCGGAGAACGCCCGGCAAAGTGATTTTGTGAAGGCGGGATTCCATTACGCGTTTGATATAACCTACGCGACGGGTCCGCAGTATGGCAAAACTACTGTGACCATGTCGGACATAGACTGGCTGGACGAGGGTGATTCCTGGGGGATGATATCGCTGGCGACGGATGATCCGGTGAACACGACGGCGAGTTTAATAACGGAGTTTTCCCCTCAAGGGGAGGTGGAGTATTCGATAGAGGTGAAGATTAACGCGGTGAACGGGGACGGGGACGTTCGGGTGTATTTCGCGCAGACGAGCGAGGTGGAGGTTCTGGAGCCGGTAGAGTTGTCGATAGGCGGATCGCTGATGGGAGAAGAGGGCAGGAGCGATATGACTCCGGAGCGGGATTTTATTCTGCCGGAACTGGATGAGATAACCACCAACACCGCCAACGTGGAGGTGGGTTGGGAACTGGATTTAACCGAAGAGCTGGAGGATCAACTCGCGGCGGTGCTGGACAGCGAGATGATGGATCGGCTGCAGGAAGAGGTGACGGAAGAGCTGCTGTCGGAGATAGTCCTGGAGTTGTTATTGCTAGGCGAAGACGAGCTGCTGGAAGATTTTCTGGAGGCGATCAGTTCCCTGCGCGCCATTTATTACGACGGAGTCGGTTACGACGCGGAACAAGAGATATTTGCCCTAATCAGCACGAGCACCTATGACACGGCGCCGATTTTGGTGAATGATCCCTTTGATCCGCAAGGCGATGACGTGGTACTGACGCGTCAGGTTTTAAGCGACATATTAGATCAGAGCATACCCGGGGTGGAAATAAGTATAGATGACATTGGCGGGTTGGAGTTTGGCGACTTTGGCCAACTTTACTCGGTGGTGACGGTGAGAGAAAGGAATTTATCCACGGGGATGACGGTGACGCGGGATTCGCTGCTGATCATCGAAGACATTACGGAACCGATCACAGGCATGACGTTATCAACCAATCCGATGAACATCATCGTCGAGGGGGTGACGTATGATATGCACCTTACGAGTCTGGCCTACGACAACGGCATGAATTCCCAGCAGATAGATAATAAGCTGTATGGACTGGAGGAGGCCACTCAAACGCTGGTGATTGTGGAGACGCGGGAATTACTCCCCGACGGCTACGGCAATTTGGTGAAGAACGATCGTTTCGGGATGCTGTCGCTGCCCGGGGGCGGCCTGAGCAATCTGGGCGATCCCGGCGGCAGCACGTTTGGGCTGAAGCAGATAGATTTTGATCTGGACGGTCGGCTTTACGGATTGGGCGAGAACACTTACACCCGGGACGAGTCTTACTATTATCTAGCCCAGATAAGTACGGATTCGTTTTTGGATAAAGCCGACGAACGTTTGGAGCTGGTGATGGAGCTGCCGGAGGGAGAAGAATATAACGATTTCAACTTTGACGTGTCGGGCTTCGGCGGTTTTCTGCCGGGCGGATTATTCTCGGAAGAGGTTTCGTTCCACCTGGTTAAATCGGTGTCGGGTAATCCTCTGGGCCAAGAGGTGCAGATACGGGTGAACGGGGGCGTCTGGGAGGAACATACCTTTGGCAGCGAGGAAAGCACGATCGGGTCGGTTACGATAAGCAGCATGGAGATCAACAGTGAGACGGGCTTGAGCTACAACGAGGCGTCGGAGGTAAGGGCGGCAGGAGGATATTATCGTTTTGACGTAAGCTATGAGACGGGGCAAGGCGAGATCATGTTGAGCATTCGGGACATTGATTGGCCGACGGGCAGCATCGGGGATATCGATTCGGTGTTTGTGAGCGACGGAGTGAACACGGCAGTCGAAACCTTCGGAGAAAAGACGCTGTCGTTGCGGATTGACAGCGACCTGGGCGACGGGGAGCTGGCCGTTTACTTTGGGGCGACTTGCGATTTACTATTTGCCTCGACGGCCCAATCGATGACCAGTCTGGCGGGTTCGGTAATAGGGATAGGCGGGGCGAGCGCGGTCATGCAGGTTCCGGAAAGCGGCAACTACGTGCTTCAGATCAACGGGACCACGCCAGCGGCCTACGAGGTCAGTATTGAGGCCATCAGCGACGGCAACAGTGATTTCGGCATCCGCCAGACCGAGAGCGGATATCGATATGATCCGATTAGTCCGAACGAGAGGCCGGTGAATTTAGGGCCGCCGGCCCGGGGCAATGAAGATTTGGCGGTCGATGAGGACGATCCGGAGTTGTTTTATTATAATCCGGATTTAGTTGATCCGATCACCGAGGCGCGGCAGGCCAGGTGGTTCCAAGTGGAAGGGACGCTTTTGGCGCCGGGTCAGGCGAGCGAGCTGAAGATCCATACGGAACTATCCAACATGATGGACGTGGATATTTTCAGTTTCGAATTGGTGGAAGGTCAGTACGTTACCGTGGATCTGGATGCCGGGCCATTTTTCGGAGGGGATGACGTGGAATTGAGCGTGGGGATTTATAATGCGGACCTGGAGGCGTTGGCGACGACGGTTATGGAAGAAGATGACACCTTGCCGGCGGTGCAACGAGTCGATCCTATTTACACGGTGCAAGCGATCCATCAAATGCCCCATCATGAAGGCCCCGACGAACCGATACTGGATCCCATGAGCTATGATGAATCTCTGGATGCCGAGGTGGGGACCTACTATGTAGTAGTGACGGCGGAATTGCCTTCTTCAGGAATTTTTAAGTGGACCGACTCGATCAGTTACAGATTGACGATATCGACGACCGAAGCGGAGCCGGTGGAGGCGCCGCCATCGCAACTAGTATGGCTGGCTTTTGGCGATCCGGAGACCGGCGTCAACGCCCGGGCAGATCATATCGTGAGACAATTAAGTGAAGGAGGGGGAAATTGAGTTCACCACGATCAAGCCCGGGGCGCCGGGATCGCCTTATGGCGCCGACGCCATATATTCAAAAGTAATAATAGGAGGGAATTTACCTGAACCGGGAGTGGGAGGGATAGCAGAGAGCGTAGATCGGCACAATGCCGATCGTACGGATACCGCTTTAATATTAACTGATGCATTGGGCTATTTGGCCTATTACCAGCGTTTAGACGAAGATCTGGCGGTACGTTTTAATCAGACGGTCAATGCAGTGGCGAATACGGCGGCCCACGAACTGGGACATATATTAGGTCTGCAGCACGCTACGGAGGTAAATACCGCGACTCCGGCGAATATAATGGGTTATAATTATGAGGTGGACCTGGCAGAACAGGAGTTTAGGGAGCGGAACAGCTTTTTGGATTTTGCCGAACAACGAGGGTACTTTGAGATGCAGCCGGGCTTTGCCAACGAGATCGACATGCTGCTCCGGGCGATCGGGTCGGGGACGGCAATGGGGTGGTGAGGAGAGAAAATTTATAATTTTGATTTTATAATTTTGCATTTATAATAATATTGGTCGAGGCTATTTATTGGGGTCAAGAAGGTTAATGGAAGGAGCCATTAAATGAAAGCAACAAGGCGTGACGCCCAACGCAGGTTGTGGCGGGTGGGGGTGATGTGGTTGATCAGCGTGATTAGTTTTGTGTATGCAGGAGTGGTATATCTTGTAGTGCAATCTGTTTTGACGAGCGGAGAACCGGTCAGCCGCTGGTGGTTAATAAGCAGCCAGGCAACCGGTTTTATCAGTGCCTTGAGCTTTTTATCGGGTTTGGGATTAAGTTTAATATGTCTGCTGGGGCGCATGAATGAAATAAACGAGCAGATGGAAGCGTCGCTGGAAGGGATGCGGCGTCTGGTACAGGATCAGCCCAAAGTAGAAGCCATCCTAACCCAAATGAGCGAGAACGTACTTTTGAGCGACGAGGCGAAATCGATCGCTTTTCGGGAGAAGGATCGGGCGGTGGTGCTGGAGGCGATCGGGCAAGACATTCGTCGGGGTCGGTGGAAGTCGGCGGAGTTATTGATCGAGGGTATGGCTCAGCGTTTCGGCCATGAAGGGGAGGCGGAAAGGCTGCGAGAACAATTGGAGCGTTATAGGCAATCGAGTATTGAAGAAAAGATCGATACGACCATCAAGCATATTGAGTCATTGTGGCTGATACACAGTTATAAACAGGCGCAAGAAGAAGAGGAGGCCCTGCTGCGGATGTACAGGGATAACGAAAAGGTCCAGAGTCTGAAAGGGCAGACCGAACAACGGCGTCTGGGGCATAAGAAGGGACTATTGGGTCGTTGGAATAAGGCGGTGCAGGCGAAAGATTACGAACAAGGGGTGGAATTATTAAAGCTATTGGACGGCTATTTGACGCCGAGCGAGGCGGCGGCGTTGGAGGAGTCGGCGCGGGGAGTATTTCGGGGCAAGCTTCAGAATATGGGCGTAGAATTTTCCAATTTTGTGGAGGAGAAGCACTGGGATAAGGCTTTGAAAGTGGGTCGTGCGATCATCGAGGAGTTTCCCAACAGCCGCATGGCCCAAGAAGTGCGTGACAAACTGGAAATACTGGAACAGCGGGCGATAGAGGAGCGGGTTTGAGGATTTTGACAGGGGATTGTATAGTAATCAGCGTTGAAGACTTACGGTACAACGCCGGGAGGTACAGAAGGGATTTTTTGCTGCGCTCAGGATGAGATAGCGAGGCAGGGAATGAGAAGGCGGAGCGGTTGACATACAAGCTGATAGATAATCAGTAACTAAAAATAAAAGTGGAACGAAAGGGCTCAAGATGATTAAGAAACGGCATATGATCCTGACGCTGGTTACGCTAACGGCTATTTTACTGCTGTGGGCGTCGGTAAACACAGCCCAGGTTTTACAACAAGAGAAAGCGGTCCAGACGAAATCACTCTGGGATAAGATGATTCGATACGCGCAGACGGGCCTCTGGGAGCAAGCTCGAGAAACGGGCATGGAGTTGCTAAATTTGAATCCGGAGGCGGGATTGATACAGCAGTGGTCCCAGAGCGCCGCGTATGCCGAGACCTATCGCAAGTTGATGGGTCTGCCGACGGGGACCGCCGTGCCGGTGGATAATGCGGTTCAGAGGATTATCAAGCTGTCGGAGACCCACTGGTTCTGGGATGATTTTATGCATTATGCCCATATTGGCCGATTTGACCTGGCCCAGGATCGCGGCCGGGCGCTTTTGAAAATCGAGCCCGACCCGGAGTTGATGCTGGAATTGGCGGAAAGCGAGCGTTATCAGTACAGTTATCGCAGCTTAGCGTTGATGCAAGAGAACGAGGCGCTGCGAGATATCGCGACCGAAATTTTTAAGCTGGTGGAAACGGG
>LJUC01000018.1 GCA_001303695.1 Phycisphaerae bacterium SM23_30 | reverse complement strand
TATCATCACAGGTATAATATGTACTCCAGCTGGTATTACCTGTTGATTTTCAAAAAACGGATATTCCTCCTCAATAAATATTACCTGTTCGTTCGATTTTACATGTTTCTCTCTCACCAATATACCAACTATGTCATTATCTTCATCAGACGCTTCAATTGCTAGATAAATATCATTACTGTCTTGAGGTTGAACTAATCCCGGCCGAATTAGAATAGGTTCCGGGTCAAGCTTATCATTTTTCCATTTTTGGAGTGCGACTTTGGCGCGTGATTTATATTTTTCTGATATCGTAGGTATCTGCAATATACGCTCGCAGTTATCTATACCCCTTTCCCTTAAATATTCTTCTTCTGTAGGACCTTTACTGCAACAAAGATAATTAGAGCTAGCAAGAAAATCGTCAGAGATTTAGCATCATTCAGCATTTGTAATACCATTTCATTCATAACCTCTAAATTCAATACCTAAGTCTCCTAAACATTTTTCTAAAGACCTGATTGCGCCCTCTCGATCTGTATAGAAATCATATCCATACGGACCTACATAAGCCCAACCTGGTCCTCCCTCACATTCATGCCAGTATGATTCTTCTTCTTCCCACTCTAGTACCAAGGGATCTAATCCAAATATATACCTCAAAGATGACATATAACTACTACATTCTTTTGATTCCACTTTTACACATAACTTTGTTCCTGTTGATAATGACTTTTCAACCACATCAAGGAAATGAATGTCTTCAGCCCAATCCATAGCCAAAGTTGGATCCTTACTCGCAACAACCGCGCCCACCGTGAGAACAGTTATAGTACATTGAGCTATAATTTTTGTCTTACTATTACATTCACAACCATCTCGTATTATTTTAATTTCAACTCTTGTACGTGTTTCACCCACTTTACTAAACTCACACTCATCATCCCATCCATTCAGATTATAAGCACGCAAACCAAACGGATCAAAATATCTCACCGGATTCGACTTAACATACTGATATAAATTCATTCCATCTTTATAACCAATTTGATCATGTGTCAGCCATCTGCCGGTATGGTAGTCGTAGTATCTACTGCGGGAGTATTGTAACTTCAAATCGTCATCGTCGAGGAAATCGACGCGGCGGCCGTTAAAGAGAATGACATTATTGTAGTCGGATATTTGAGTATCAGCCAGGGCCAGATTTGGCTCCAAAAAGTACGGCTTGCCGTAGGTGTCGTATTCGTAGCGTTCCAGGACATCCCCTTCATCATCGATCAATGCTACCGGGCTATAGAGGTGATTGTGAGCGTAGTAGTAATCGTTGGGTTTGTTGGGGGCGACCATGATTAAGACTTCATCAGTGGGCCAACGGCCCTTTTACAGTAAAGACTTCGGCTACTACAAGGAAAGCCGTGGGGCCAAGCCGGACCTACAATCTAATGATCAGGATAATCCGTCCGGGTGAATCTGTCAAGATGGTCGCAAGGGTATTATTTAGGGGGGCTTGCGGTGATTGATGATGGGGAAAAGGAGAATGTCCCTTTTTGGGGTGAAATAATAGAGGCGGCCCCGGTTATGGTGTTGGGGCCGCCGTTTGTTTTTTGGACCGAGCACCTCTCTGGCTGCGCCAGAAAGGCGCCACCCGGCTTGGGGCTTGGGGTCGCCGCCTGGTAATGGGGATGACAGTTTTTTATTTATCTTTTTGTCGCCAAATAGTTTCCGGGTGTTTGGGCGAGGGGATTTCGGTTTTTAGGAGGGCTTCTCTTTCGGCGGGTGTGAAGACCGGATCGGTAACGATGCGCGGGGTAATGAAGACGACGAGTTCGCTAATGACGGTTTCATTTCCTTCGAAGCGGAAGATGGCGCCCAAGAGAGGGATATCGCCCAGCAAGGGCACTTTATTGATCTGCTGGATGACCTCTTTTTTTCGGAGGCCGCCGAGCACGATGGTCTGTCCGTCTTTAATGATGAGGGTGGTGTCGGCTTTGCGGGTGTCCACGACGGGCTGGGGGCTCTGGATTTCAAAGCCGCCGACCATAACGGAGCCGGTGGCGACACTAAACTGGGGCATGACATGGAGTCTGATCATACTGTCGCGGGCGACGTGGGGAGTGACATCGAGTTCGACGCCGACTTCGCGGAACTCGGTGGTGCCGATGGAGCCGCCGTAGGAGGCTTCCTGCAATTTTTGATAGGGGATTTCGGAGACGCTTTTGAAGAGGGCGTGCTCGTTGTCGAGGACGAGGATGCGGGGGTTGGCCAGGAGGTGGGCCAGGATTTCTTCCTGTTCGGCCCTGATGATGGCGTCGATGTCGATGTTGCTGTCCAAGATACCGAAGCGGATACCACTGTCACTACCGGTGGCTTTATTGACGTCGGAATTCATGACGCCGCGAATAAAGGTATTGGTTATGCCCTGAGCTCTGCCAAGGGCATCAAAGGTGGTGGCGGTGCCGGCGACCCAATTAACCCCGATATCGAGTCTGTCTTTACTGGTGATGTCGTAGATTCTGACCTCGACCAAGACCTGGGGGGTAATGCGGTCGATTTCCAAGATAAAGTTGTCGATAGCCTTGATTTTTTCTTCGGTATCGGTGACGATAATATTGCTGGTACCGGGGTTGGCCGCGACGCTGCCGGCTTCGGAGATATAATCCTGGAGGGCCTTTTGGACCTCGGTGACATTGGCGTAAACGATGCGGTAAACTTTGCTGACATAGGCTTGTTTCTGGACTTCTATCTGGCTTTGGGGTACGATTCTGATCATGTTTTCGGTGGGTACAAAGCCATAGCCGTGGGCGGCGAGGATATTTTCCAGGGCCTCACCGAGGGGCACGTCCGTGATGAGGGCGGTGACGTTGCCGGAGATTTGAGGGCTTTTGGTGATGTTTATCTGCCCCTGGTCGGCCAGGATTTTGATGACGTCGTCGATGGGAGTGTCCTGGAAATTGACGCTGACGACTTTGAGCAATCTTTGTTCAATGGCGGTAATACCCTTTTGCTTTTGCTGGTACTCGGCGACGGCCGCCTCCTGGGCTGTCGCTATCGCCGGGCAACAAATAAGCAACAGCGACAGGGTCAGCCAGCCGATCCAATAAGATTTGTTGGTCAGGTGTTTCATAACATTACCTTTCAATTAAACAGACTGAAGATTTTTAGTTAATTTCTCCCTCTTTATCATCTTTTATATGTTTGGAGCGCTGCACCTGTTGAGTCCATTTTTTTCCGTCCTTTTCGAAATCGACGCTGGAGCGGCTGATTTTGAGGACGGTGCATCCGAGGACTTTTTCCCCCTCATGGACCATTATATCTCCGATAAGGGCGGCAGGTCGGTCGGCGCTGTGGACAATTCCTTTCACGACCAGATCTTTCAAGGGATCGGGTTTTTCGGGCGGTTTTACTTCTTCCGGGGGCGGGGGGGTCGGTTCGACGACTACCGGTTCGGGTTTGGGTCGGGCCATGGGATCATAAGGCAATTCGGGAAAGGGCGGGGGTTTTTCCCAGTCGATTTTTATCTCGGCGGTCAGGGGCGGGGCGACGGCGGTTTCCGCGGGCCCCTCGGTGGCGTCGGTGGGTCGGGGGGTGCTTCCGGCAGGAATGAAGTTACGGGCGAAGATTACGACAAAGGCCACAGCAAGGAATCCTACCAGGGCCATCAATTTCTTTTGTTTGGGGTTTTCGTCGTCGTAATGGACGGCGAGGGTTTTGTGTTTAGAGGGGGCGGGCGTATCAATTCGTCTGGGGGGTCTCTCTTTTTGTTTTTCAAGTTTAGGGTATGATTTGACGGGGGTTTCGAGTTGGTCTGGAGCATTCTGGACCCGGGGGCGGGGGACGGCAGAGGAGGCAGGGGGCGGGGAGGGGGTTTTCGGGATCGGGTAACTCGCTTTTTGGGGCGCGGCGTCGGCGGCCTGCTCCTGCTCCTGCTTGGTGGGCACAGGGACGCCGTCAAATATTGACGAGATTTTTTTCTGTAGTCCAGCTTTTCGTTTTGCCATGGATTACCTCTTCAGCCAAGGCCCGATATTCAAGTGCTCCGCGACAATCAGATGAATAACTGAGGACCGGTTCGCCGGCGCTGGGCGCTTCGGCGAGGCGGACGGTTCGATGGATGACGGTATCAAAGACCAGCGCGCCGAAATGGTTACGCATCTGGTTTTGCACATCTTTGCTCAACAGGGTTCTGCTTTCCACAAAGGTTAACAACAGGCCCAGGATTTTCAGGCGGGGATTGAAACGGTCCTTGACGATACGTAAGGTTTCCACGAGTTGTTTGAGCCCTTCGACGGCATAGTAATGGGTTTGCACCGGGATTATGACATCGGTGCTGGCCACCAGGGCGTTTAAGGTTAAGAAACTCAGGGAAGGGGAACAATCAATGACGCTGAAATCGTAGATATCACCCAGGCTATCGATGCGGTGGCGGAGGACATATTCTCGGTTTTCGGTCAAGGACAATTTTGCTTCGGCGCCGGACAAGAGGATATTACTGGGCGCCAGATCGAGTTTTGGGACACGGGTACTGGTGATGATTCTGGAGAGAGGGATTTCGTTATCGGTGAGGATATCATAAACACTTTTAGTGACTTCATCGGGATCGACGCCCACTCCCAGGGTGGAGTGGGCCTGGGGATCAAGGTCCATTAATAAGACCTTATTTTCTCTTTCGGCCAGGGCGGCGGCCAGATTCACGGCGGTGGTGGTTTTTCCACAACCCCCTTTTTGATTTGTTATGGCAATTGTTCTCATTCTGGTGCTCAATATCTTTGCAAAGATTATGCTGATTATTTATTTTGGGGCGCCGGCATTTTCCTGCCGGGGAGGAGTTTTGACAAAGACCGCCAATTCCATGTCTATTATTTCCAAGGGGCTTGATCTTTCGCGTTCGATTTTAAACTTGTCCACAAAGACCACGGGTCGATTTCTTTCCATCAGGTTGAGGAAGCGTGCGAAGCCGGGGAAATTTGATTTAAAGTTTACGTTAATGCGTTGTTCCATGACATGTTCACAATTTTCTATTTCCGCTCCCGGCCCATCGGTGAGTCGTTTGCTGGCGAAGGAGCTGGCTTCGATGTGGGGGATGCCGCGGGCGATTTCACTGACGTGAAAAGTCAGTTTGCTGGCATCATCCAGATTGATCATAAAATCATATAATTTCTCTTGTTGGTTTTGGAGTTCTTCTTTAAGCCGGGCCTGGGCCTGGGGCGTTGCCGCTTTTTGGAGCCGCTGGACGATTTCTTGTTTTTGGGCGATTTTTTCTTTGATTTGGCCGATGGTTTTCTGCTGGGGCATCATCAGGAGAAGGTAGAACCCCAAGAGGAGGGCGCAGCAAGCGGTCCAAATGGAAGCGGTTATGATAATATATTTTTTCAGGGCAGATTTCATCAGGTCCTCGGTCTAGGGTTCGATTTTAAGGATACAATCGATTTCGTAGCGCACGAAGTCGCCGGTTTCGGCGTGGACGGATTGGTACGAGGCGATGCGGATGTCCTCGATTTTGGGGGCGAGGGTTTGCGAGAGGCGCAGGCGTTGAATGAAGTCCTGGACGGCGGCGGCGCCTTCGACGGTGGTGTCGGTATCGACGGTGATTCTCAAGGTATATTTATATTTAGTCAGGTAAACGGTTTTTTCGGGGTCGTCTTTTTGGGGGGCTTTTTGGCGGATTTTTTCCCGGACGGCGGCCAGGCCATTAAAAGTTACCGAGGGGGGCAGGTTTTGGGCGAGGGTCATTAATACGGGGGACCACTGCATGTGGTTGCCGATGGTATCATGGATTTCGGTCAGGCAGTTATTAAGGACATCGCGCTGGGAGGCGGCGTTTTTAAGGAGTTGTTGGGCGTCCAGGAGTTCTTTTGGTCTTTGATCATAGCGGGTCAATTTTTTTACATGCGTTTGCAGGGTCACCTTGTCGCTGAGATACCAGCCGGCCAGGAGTATGCCTATTAGAACAGGAATAACAAAAGGGGCCATCATCAGGGCCACCACACCGGGTCGGCTTTTAATGGGGGTGCCTGCGCCTTTAAGCAGATCTATGGCAATCATGTTAAATAGTCCTCATGGCCAGGCCCGCCGCGACGGCGAGGGCGGGGCCGTGTTTTTGAATAATTTTGAAGCCGGCGGTATCGATATCATAACGGATTTTCCGGAAGGGATTCCACAGGACGGTATTTCCGGGAAGCTGTTGATCGAGCAATTCCACCAAGCCTGAGGCCAGGGAGAAGCCTCCGCAGAGCAAGACTTTCTGGACGGGGGGTATTTGTTCCTGGGCCCGATAATAGCGGATGGTTTCGGTGATGTCGGAGGTTAGTTTTTGGCAGACTTTTTCGAGGTTGAGGTCAATATTCACTTGTTCTTTTGCGTCATTATTGGCGCCGCGGAGACATTGTTCGATCAGTGGGGCAGAGACCCCGTGTTCCTGGGCCAACCGTTCGACGATATCGGCGGCGGCGAAGGGCAGATCGCGCATACATGGCAGTCCCTCATGGGGTACGATAATCAGATTGGTATAGGAGCTGCCGATATTAAGGATTACCACGGACTGACCGGCCTGGGGTTTTTCGTATTCGGTAAAGCAGTTCAACAGGGCCAGGCTGTCAACGTCCATCAACACGCATTTGAGGGCGGCGTTTTGGGCGAGTTTGGTTTTTTGGTGAATGATATTATCGGTGGCGGTGACCATCACGCCGCAGAGGTCTTTATCGTCTTTGGAGGATTTATCCTTTTTTGCCCCATTGAGCCAGTTTTGCCGGTCCAACAGTTCATAATCAACGGTACTATGCTCGATGCTAAAGGGGCAGACCTGCGCCGCTTCCATCAAGACGGCCTGTTCGATTTCATCGGAGGCCAGAGTCGGGAAGTTGAAGCATCGGATAGCGACTTCCGGCCCTCCGACGGAGCACACGGCGTAGCGGGTTTTGATCTGCATTTCTTTGACACACTTTCGGATCGCCGCTATGGCGTTATTATTTTGGCTTTGAAGGTCGTCTTCGGGGGCCTGGTCGATTTCCTGCCATCCGACGGCGGCGGCACGATAACCTTTGTTGTTTTTGTGCAACTGCACGATTTTCACCGCGGACCGGCCGATATCCAAACCTATGACTTTTTTCTGGCCTAAACCGAACATATAATTATTATTCCTATTCCCACCAGCGGAGTATTTTAAAGTAGGCGTCGTCGTCATGGACACTGGCTTTTGCCAGTTCGGCGACGTAATAAAAGCTGCCGGAATTTTTCAGGCCGAAGTTTTGGGCCACCACGGCGCCGTAGAAGTCACCGCTATTGAAAACCTGGACATCGGCACGGGGGGCGTAAACCGCCCCAAAGACTTCCGATTTGGCCTTGATGTTCATTTTGGTGCAGGTATCCAATCCATATATTTTCAGGCTTCCGGCGTTGCCGGTTTCGTTTACTATCCCCGCCGAGTTTTTATCTTCTATACCTATACCTATATATAGCTTTAGAGAGGAGTTCGGCGTTATCACTATGGAAGAACCATAATCAAGGATCACCGATCCAGTAACATAAATGGTAAGTTTACCTTCGATTTTCAGTACGGCGGCGTTGGGCAGGATTATGGCATCATACTGACCATCGGCATTTACCGTTCCGGAGGTAGTGATGCTCCCCTGGTAAGGCAGACCGGAGGGGGGAATGACGGGGGGAAATTCGACTTCTTCGGGGATGGAGTAGGTTTGTCCTAAAATAGAGGTTTCATCTTTGGGGACGATGACGATTTCCGGATCGCCGCCGGCGCCGACGGCCACATCTCCGGGCACGACAACCCCTGATTTAAACAGGATTGATCCGGCGGCGGTTTCATTGGTGAGGATGGTAAAGGGGCTGTCAGGGGGAACAGTAAAAAATTGAGCCCCCACTTTAACATCAATGGTTTGACTGACACCTATGCCGAACCACAGGGATCCCGGTCCCAGTCTGGCATTAATGGTTCTGGTGACGGATCCCGAGGCGCCGGTTGACATGATGGTAAAACCGTTGATTTCATCTCCGGTAACGGTGAAACTGTAGCTTTCGCTGGAGTTCGGCAAAGAAATATCAAGGGCAGAGGGGAGGGTGGTGTTGTCCCAGGTTTTCTCTGCGGCCAGTTTTTTATTCATCAGGTACACGGCGCGGGTAATTCCGGCGTCGGCGGCGGTGCGGGCGGCGATTTCGGCGGTGGTCCTCACGGCCATCATGCGGGCGCTGCTGGCGACTTTGAGCAAGGCGCCGCCGGCGATAAAGAGGATCAGGACCAGCGCCACGGCCAGGGGCAGCATGAAGCCTTTTCGGTCATTTTTATTAATTTTTTCTTTTATTTTCATAGTTATCACCCCGAGTTTTGATTCTGATAAATCCGGGTCGGCTTAAGGAGGTAAAGTCCTTACTTTTGATGTTATGACGACATTATCGATTATGCCTTAAGGATGATAAGGTTACCTGGTTTTGGTCTTTGCCGTCGTCAAGGTCAAGCACCATTTGCACGGCTGCTCCCCCGACGGAGAAGTTAACGGCCTTGACGTTTTGGGCCAGGGTCAACGTTTTGGCGGCGGATAAGGCATTAAAAGTGTCTTTATCCAAGGGGCCGTAATCGACCCGCAGTTCGTCGCCGGAAAGATAGAACCGGGCATATTGGTCAATCTCCGGGGAGGCGGGGCTGAGGTGGTAATAAAGTTCGATATACTGGCCATTGTCGTCCACATCGACGCGTTTGATGGTCGCTTTGCGACAGACGGCGTCAAAGGTTTTTCGCGCCACCAGGCCATCGGCGGTTACGCCCTGATAGATCCGATTATAGGACCGGTTCCAGCTTTTCTGGCTATCGACGAGGAAGAATCCGACACTGCCCACCAAGATGAAAGCGATCATAACGGACACCATCAGTTCGGTCAGGGTAAGTCCGGCTTTTTTAATGTTCCTTATCTTTTTCATTGCTCAAAGCCACCTGTGATTTAAGTTAATTTCCCGCATAAGTAGTTAACCTGATCGATTTGTTCAGTTTAGAAGACAAGGTATCATTTTGGCGGTCCTGCGACCAGGTTATCTGGACATTTAACATTTTCGGTTCCGTTGGGGTGGCGTCCTTTGAGGAGAGCGTGGCATGATAGGTAACGCCGTCGGAAACAATTTTATAACGGTTCAACATATCAAAGCCGCTGGCGACAGCGGTTCCCTGGGTGGCGGTGGAGATATTCAGTTTCGTTTGATAATTTATTTCCGGCGCGAAATCGGCCCGACCCGCCCAGCCCTTCCAGCCTTCCAGGAGCATGACGCCCAGTCGGGCGGCGTGCATTTGTTCTTGGGCCTTTCGGGTGTCCAGGGCCACGCTGTATCGATAGCCCACGGCCGCCAAAGCCGCCACCATGACGATGACGGCCGCCAATAAGACTTCCACCAAGGATACCCCATGGGCGTGTTTGAATTTTCCTTTAATCATGATGCTTACCTAACTTTTTGATTAACAAACAAGGAGGGCTATAACGTTATTAGCCCCCCTTGTTTGTTGCGCGTTTAGTTCTTGGTCCAGGCGCCGTTGACGGCCAGGGTATAAGAGCCGGCCGGCGATGCCGGCAAAGAACCGCCGGTGACCGTAACCACCGCGATACCCTGGGCATTCACGGAATCAATGTTATAATCGCCGGGGACGAAATAGGTGCCGGAAAGATCCGTAGCGGCAAAGCCCAAGACTGCCTGGGTGGCGGCCACGTCCAAAGTGCCCGTGAGGGCCTGGGCGGCGGTGGGATTTTCGGCGAAATAAGCCCGAATAGCCGTCCGGATGGTGCCGGCGCCGGCGTTGGCCTCCGACCATTTGGAGGAATCGATTCGGCCCTGCAAAAGCGGTATAGCTACCGAGGCCAGTATCCCCACAATCAGCACTACAACCATCAACTCAACTAATGTAAATCCTTTTCTTTTCATAACAGTTTTCCCTCACAAAAAATTTTTTCTTGTTTCATCTGGGCTTTTATTACGTAATTACATTTAACACGCGTATGGTGTTTCCTTATCTGTTGGGCGCGACCTCCTTTCTTTTTAGAACCTTATAAAGGCTTTGATTTAAATACTTTTGTTTCCGTATATTTTATAGGGTTAAGGTATCCTTTCCACGACGGAGCCGGGTGTACCTTTTTGAGATATCAGTATCTCCAACCGGGTCATGATACTACATACACCATCGGTATTACCCCGCCGCAATTTAAGGAATAAATTATTATCCGGACCTCCAGGTTTTTTCTTATACGTTGGAAAGCGAAAAAACCGGCAGATACAGCGCCAGCACTACAACCAGCACAATCGCCCCGACGATGACAATCATGGCCGGTTCGAGGAATCCGGTCATGGCGGTGATAGCGGAGTCCACTTTTTTCTCATAATATTCGCTGGTTCGATCGAGCACCGCGGGCAGGGAGCCGCTTTCTTCGCCGACCTGGGTCATTTTGGAGACCATATTAGGAAAGAAGCCGCTGGCCGATAAGCTGAGGGAGATATTTGATCCCCCGACAATGTGCTCCTTGGTGCGCACTACCGATTCTTTTATCACATCGTTACTGGTCATGCCGGCCAGGATATCAAGGGTTTCGATGACGGAGACCCCCGCCGAGAGCAGCGTTGACATGGTACGGCAAAACATGGAGATAAAGGCTTGGGACAACAATTTACCGATAAAGGGTATGGCAAGCACCAATTTACTGAATCGTTGGTGTCCTTTTTTGGTTTTGGCGTAAGTGGTGACCGCAAAGACCACGAGGGCGACAATTCCCAGATAGTATATGCCATTACTCATGATAGCATCATAAACGCCCATAAATGCTTCGGTAAAGGCGGGCATTTCCCCTTTGATTTGTTTGAAGATTTCGCGGAATCGAGGGATGATAAAGACCATCATCGCCGCCACAATGAGCACCACAAAACCGGAGACGAAGATGGGATAGGACAAGGCGCCCTTTACTTTACGGACCAGGCGGTCGCGGCCGTCGTAATATTTTGCCAGCCGCTGCAAGACGACAGGCAGAGTTCCGCCGGTTTCTCCGGCCAGGATCATGGCGCGAAATAAGGAGTTAAAGATTCTGGGGTGTTTAGCGATGCAATCTGAAAAAGCCTCTCCCGATTTCATTTCTTCGGAGATTTGGATAATGATTTTGCGAAAATGGATATTTATGATATCCTCGGCAATAACGTCGATGGCGTCGGCCACGGACACTCCCCCTTCGATCATGGTGTTTAGCTGCCAGCAGAAAGAAGCCATTTCCTCGGATTTTACTTTTTTTCGACGGGCGGCAATGCTTCTTTCTTTTTTGGTGCGGGTTTTAACGACATTTACCGAAATAGGGGTAAAGCCCTGTTCTGTGAGCCACGATAACACATCCTGTTTAGAGCCGGCCTGATGCAGACCGATATGTTTGTCCCCATGTTTATCCCGTGCGGTATATTCGTAACTTTTCATCATAATTCCTTTATATTATTTTTATCAGCGATCAGACATTTCTGTATTTTTTATTGATAGCCGTTGTTGTTGATCCATTCCTGATCGACCAGATTGCGTCTGATTAAATCGGTGACCGCCTGCTCCATGGTGAACATGCCGAATTTTTTGCCTGCCTGCATAACCCCATGAATTTCATGGGTGTTTCCTTTTCTAATCAGGGCGCGAATGGCGGGGGTCATAGTCATCACTTCGCAGGCCAGGACCAGGCCTTGCCGGTCTGCCTTAGGGAGTAATTGCTGCCAGACCACACCTGCCAGGGAGGCGGACAACTGAGCTCTAATCTGGATATGTTGTTCGGAGGGGAACATATCGATCAACCTATCGACGGAAGCGACCGCGCCTCGCGTATGCAAGGTGGCGAGGGTGAGATGGCCGGTTTCGGCGAGGGTAATGGCCGCCTGGGCGGAGGCCCGGTCGCGGATCTCACCGATCATAATCACGTCCGGGGATTGGCGCAACACGCGGCGCAGGGCTTCATCAAAGGAACAGGTATCCGATTCCACTTCGCGTTGATCAACGGTTGACAGGTCATGAGCGTGAATGTATTCGATGGGGTCTTCAATACAAACGATGTGGCATCTTCGGGTGCAATTAATGTGATTGACAATGGCGGCGACGGTGGTTGACTTTCCGGTGCCGGTGGGTCCGGTGAATAATACCAGGCCGTTATGCAGGTCGGCCATTTTAACGACGGAAGCGGGCAATCCCAGTTCTTCAAAAGATTTGACTCTTTCGGCGATAATTCGC
This sequence comes from Phycisphaerae bacterium SM23_30, assembly GCA_001303695.1. Classification (GTDB taxonomy): domain Bacteria; phylum Planctomycetota; class Phycisphaerae; order Sedimentisphaerales; family SM23-30; genus SM23-30. Next base: position 17,385 of record LJUC01000018.1, on the reverse strand, counting down.
ACGACCATCGCCAGGGAGCCGCGCTGCTGGTATATATTAACGCGGTACCGGCCGTAGCCTCTCAAACTTGCCGAAGTATCCATTTCCTTCTCCAACTCGAACCGTTTAGTTCTTTCTTGGTTCAGGAGCGACAGGCAGAGCTCACGAGTATCCTCCGGGGTCAAGACAGGGTAATCAAGAGGCACGATTTCATTATGCACGCGCAGTTGAGGAGGTTTTCCCACGGTTATGAGCAGGTCGCTGGCGCCATCGGTTTCGGACAAGGCCGCCAGAAACTTATCAATGGGGCGGGGAGTTACCGTCGTTTCATTTACTTCGGTCATAATAGTTGAATGATCTTGCAAGTCCATTTTTAAATTCCTAACTGAAGTTTTGCGAAAGTCTTGTTCCCAAATTACTTTGTTTTAGATGTTGACATCTTCAATAAAAGTAACACGAAGCACTTCTTCGGCCGTCGTCAATCCCTCCTTCATTTTTACAACGCCACTATCCATCAGGCTGCCGTATCCTTTCTGGCGGGCCATAGTTCTTATTTGCGCTTCGGTTTCACGCGCTACTATGCTTTCCTGCATTTGGCTGTCCACGGGCAGGAATTCAAACACGGGCAGTCGGCCCAGGTAGCCGGTGCTGCTGCAATATTTACAGCCTTTTCCATGATAGAAGGATTTATCTTTCATTTTTTCCGGGTCGATTTTAAGTTGCATTAAGAGTTCATGATTAAGGCTCACCGGTTCTCTGCAACGTTCACAGATTTTTCTGACCAGACGTTGCGCCACAATAAGGTTGAGCGTGGAGGCCAGCAAATAAGGTTCGGCGTCCATGAATAGGAGTCTGCTGATGGTACTGGGGGCGTCATTGGTGTGGAAGGTGCTTAAGACCAGATGGCCCGTTAAAGAGGCCTTCATGGCGATTTCCATGGTTTCTTTGTCGCGGATTTCACCGATCAATATAATATCGGGGTCCTGCCGCAATATGGCGCGGAGGCAAATGGCGAAGTCCAGTTTTATTTCAGGCTTAACCTGGATTTGATTTATACCTTTAAGGCGATATTCCACCGGATCTTCGACGGTAGTAATATTTTTGGCGGGGTCCTTTAGATAATTGAGGGCCGAATAGAGGGTGGTACTTTTTCCGCTGCCGGTCGGTCCGGTAACAATGATGATACCATGAGGCTGGGAGAGAGAGGTTTTGAGCAGCTGTAAAAGTTTCGGTTCAAAGCCGAGCATATCGAGATCATGATTTACCGCCGAGGCGTCGAGGATTCGAATCACCACTTTTTCGCCGTAGATTATGGGAATAACGGACACCCTCATATCAATGGCCCGTCCCTGGGTTCTAATTTTGAATCGGCCGTCCTGGGGCAAGCGTCGTTCGGCGATATCCATATCGGAAAGGATTTTAATCCGGGCGATCACCGCCGCCTGCATTTTCCGGGCGGGGGGCACCATTTCGTGGAGGATGCCGTCCACGCGCATTCTAATGGACATGGTTTTTTCCTGGGGTTCGATGTGGATGTCGCTGGCTCTGCTTTTGATGGCCTGGCGCAATAACAAGTCCACAAATCTTATCACCGGCGCCTTGCTGGCCGCCTCTTCGCTTTTGACATCTTCGAGGGCCAAATCATCCGATTCAAAGGCTATTTCATCATCTTCATCCCCTTCAAATTCCACCAAGTCCCGCAGGCGCTGTTCTTCCACATCCGAGCCGTGATATATTATTTCAATGGTTTGCCGGATTTCCTTTTCCGAGGCGATGACGGCCTTTATTTCTCGTTTCAGATTCATTCTTACGGTATCCATGGCGACAATATTAAGGGGATCGGCAATGGCTATCACGATAGAGTCATCTATTTCTCGAACGGCTATAAGGCAGAAGCGCTTTGCTATACTCTCCGGCACCAGTCGGGCGATGCGCATATCAATTTTGGAGACATCATCAAGCTGGGTACTCTCCATAGACAGATATTGCGCCAGCGCCTGGGTCACCTGTTCGTCGTCGAGCATATTCAGTTTACGCAGGACCTCACCCAGGCGGCCGCCGGTGGCCTGCTGCTCCGACAATGCTTCGGTAAGTTTTCTATGGCTGAGCAGTCCTTTATCAACCAGCCACTCACCGAAACGAAGACTAACCTTCAAAGAAGAAATCATCCAGGTTTACCTTTTGCTGCGGCACTTCTGCTGCCATGTATCCGCCCATAGGTTTCCGTAATATAAAACAACAGCTTGTCAATTTCTTTCTCTTCGAGACGTTGATCTTGCTTTATCATCTCGGGATTGTCGCCTGGCGAATGTTCGCGCGAATAAGCCCCGGCGGGGATTGATATTGAAAAGATGGAGTCCTGCTCCGGCGTGCCGACGACGGACAATCCGCCTCCCAAGAGTTTAGCTAATTGGTCGGCAATAATCAGGTCCCATAAAGCATCGTCGTCGAACAAACGGGCATTTTCCGCCGTTTCCGTAAATGGATGACAGGCGGCTTTTTTCTTTTCGACATTCAGGTTTGATTCTCCCCCTTCGAAATCAAATCGAATGAATGTTTCCCCGACGACCGTCTCCAAAGTAACTTTTATACCTACTCGTCCTATTTTAGTTGTCTTTATGGCGTATTCGGCAAGCTGCATAAGCAATTGTCGAAGAAGCGAGGCATCCGTCCGCACATCAGCAGGCAAGCGGCCGGGGCTTATTATGTTAAACTCCAAGGCCTTTTTATTGGCCCGGGGCCGCATTACGGCGTCGATCTCTTTCAGTAAAAGGTCCAGGGAAACATCTTGAATTTTTAATGGCGTTTTACCCTGCTTAATTTTCAGGTATTCAAGAACATTGTTGATCCGTAAAACGACAGTATTACCGGCCTCATAAATAGACTGCACATATTCATGTTGCTCAGCAGAGAGTTCATTTTCAGCCAGCAGTTCACTAAAGCCCATTATGGCATGCAGGTTCGAGAGGATGCTATTTGACATATTGTTCAGCAACCGGAGCTGCCTTTGCAGACCGGTTTGGCGTCGGCGGCGCGCCTGATTTATCTGCCTTTCGATTAGAGGCAAAATGGAATCGGGCGCGTTTTGCATTAGTTCATTGCAGTTCGTCTTCACCTATAGATTCCTTTCCGGCACCCGCCAAATAACCAACCGGAGGGAGATCGGTCTATACATGATCCGTAAAAGGACCTCCGCTCACAAATTTTCTATGTATAATTACTCGTCAATTACATCGCTCATCTTATGAAAATCCCCTCTAACAGCACAAATATTGCAGACAGCAAAAACCCTAAGGGGGTCAAAATAAGCGGGAATTGACGATTATGACCTTTGCGTCGGTCAGCAGGTTTATCAGGGACAGGCACGGGAAATCAGGCATTTCATGTCAATGAATATTATTTAGAACAACGGGACTGGACAAGGGGCTTTTGGGGATTCGGAAGCTTTGCCGGCCACCAAGCGCCAAAACTTTTTTTCAATGAATTACTCCGCATAAAAATAACGCCAGCCGGGCGGATACCAAAAAATAGATATAGGACTTCCTCATTTTACAAGCTTGCATATTTTCGGTTTCCTCTCGTCTCTCGAAGACGTATAGAAGAATTGTCGGTTATCGGATGAAATTGGGAATCCTGCAACAACGGCGGTAATGTTATTATCAAGCGGTCCTATAATCGCGATGATACACTCGTTACATACATTACGAAAGTTATGCTTTCTCGAAATTGCAAATAAAATCTCAAGTGCCATGCAAATCCAAGATTTTTGATTACAAAAAGGTCGGGATTTCCCATATAATAAGCTTTTCAAGAAAGGAGTACATTCGAATTCAGGATGTCATCCTTTTAGGGACGTCGTCTTTTGTGGGGAAATGGTTATGCAGAACATTTTAACCTCCGGAGTTAAAATTATGAAATGGGTAAAGAAATTATTTAAATCCTTGCATGCAAATATAAACAAATCGGTTTTTCAGGGCAGTAATAGTATCATTTTAGAAACACTGGAACCGCGTATGCTGCTTTCTACTATGTGGGTGGACATGGAAACCGGGGTTGAGATTTCGCAGGCCACGGAGGGCAATGATATTTTTTATGGCGACAAATCCGATAATGTAGCCGACGCCCTGAGCGGCAACGACATGCTGTATGGTAAAGGGGGAAACGATATACTTATCGGCGGTCCGGGCGACGACGTGCTTTACGGCAGCCATCACGACGACAGGCTTTTTGGGGATGGCGGCGGCGACATAATATACGGGCATTGGGGTGACGACGTGTTAGACGGGGGCGTCGGCGACGATCAGTTATACGGCGGCTGGCAGCGGGATATTTTGATCAGCGGCGCCGGGGATGATTTCATGGACGGGGGATCGCAGAATGACACTTTTCTGTTTACCGGTTCGGAAGACGGAGACGTTAAGACGGTATTGGGGGGAAAGGGCGATGACACTATCGATTTGACCGGATTTGGTCCCGGCGCCGTTTTGCAGAACGGTTCGCGGATAACCGTCAATTTGGGCGAGGGCCAAAGCTTTGAGATAAACTATCATAGCGTAGAAAATATTCTTATCGCACCCGGGGTAATTAATGAACTTACTATTGATGATATTTCGGTTTTAGAAGGCGACAGCGGCACTACTATATTTGAATTTACCGTGAGCCTGTCGGGTCTGTCCTCGGTGCCGGTGAAGGTGGACTTTGCCACGGCGGATGATACGGCACGGGCGGGGACGGACTATCAGGCGGGGAGCGGCACTTTGACATTTGCGGCCGGGATTACGAGCCAGACGATCCAGGTCGCGGTAGTAGGCGATACGGACGTGGAGGCGGACGAGATATTTTTTGTAAATCTAAGTAATCCGGATAATGCCATTATCGCCGATAACCGGGCAATGGGGATTATTATTAATGACGATACGCTGGCGCCCACCCTATCCGTTGATGATATGTCGGTGGTTGAGGGTGATCAGGGAACGGTCAATGCCCTTTTTATTGTCAGCCTGTCAAGCCCATCAACGGCGCCGGTAACAGTGGACTTTGCCACGGCGGATGATACGGCCCTGGCGGGATTGGACTATCAGGCGGTGAGCGGCACTTTGAATTTTGCGCCGGGAGTCACAAGCCAGGCGATCCAGGTCGCGGTACTAGGTGATACGGACGTGGAGCTGGACGAGACATTTTTCGTGAATCTGGCCCAGCCAGTTAACGCTATTATAACCGACAGCCAAGGAATGGGGATAATAATAAATGATGATGTGCTGGCGCCTTCTCTTTCAATTAATAACATATCGGTGGTTGAGGACGATCAGGGGGCGGTTAATGCGGTTTTTACGGTCAATCTTTCCAGTCCGTCATTGGCGCCTGTAACGGTGGATTTTGCTACGGCAGATGACACGGCTATATCCGGGCTTGATTACGCGGCGATCAGCGGCACCTTGATATTTGCTCCCGGCGAGACGACCAAGATGATCCAGATTCCGGTGGTAGGCGATACGGTGGTGGAGCCGGACGAGATGTTCTTCGTGAATCTCTCGAGCCCAAGTCACGCCCTTATTGCCGATGGTCAGGCAGAGGGGACCATTATTAATGATGATGTGTTCGTGCCCACTTTGTCCATTGATGACGTATCGGTGTTTGAAGGCGACGAGGGAACAATTAAAGCTGTTTTTACCATAAACTTATCGAATCCGTCATCAGTAGAGGTGACAATTGACTACGCTACGGCCGATGATACAGCTACCCTGGATCTGGACTATCAAGCCGTAAGCGGCACTTTGACGATTTCGCCCGGGGCAGCGAGCCGGACCATTGAGGTTCCGATCATAGGTGATACGGATGTGGAATTGGATGAGACGTTTTTTATAAATCTCACTAATCCAAGCAATGTGATTGTCGCTGATGGGCAGGCCGTGGGGACTATAATAAATGACGATATTGAAATCATGCCGCCGGAGATTACCGTACTGTTAGGCGAGGAGGAGATCATTGACGGCCAAGATGCGCCGACAATAGATTTCGGCACCGTAGTGGAAGGCCAATACGAATCTCATTTATCTTTCCTTGTGCGCAACGATGGAGGCGAAACCCTTACTTTGGGTGATATTGTTCTGCCGGCGGGTTACAGTTTGTCGGAAGGGCTGGTAGCAAGTTTGGAGGCCGGTGAATTCGATACTTTCACCGTTCAGCTTGACACGATTGAAGTCGGGGTCAAATCCGGCGAGATCAGTTTCACCCATAACGACACCGACGAAAATCCGTTCAATTTCGCCATTAGCGGCGCGGTGCTGGGCCCGGAGATCACGCTCTTTGCGGAGGGCGAAGAGATCAGCGACGGGCAAACGGGAGTGGTCAACTTTGGCAGTGTTCTGGTCGATAAAGGGGGATCCGATTTGACTTTCACCGTTCGAAATGACGGCAGTTATGAGCTGTTGCTGGACGGCATTGTCTTACCGGATGGTTTTAGTTTCGGGGCTGACAGCCTGGTCGCCAGTTTGGCTTGCGGGGAGTCCGATACTTTCTCTGTCGTAATGGCCAGCGACACGGTCGCCACCCATGCCGGTCCAATAATTATTACCAGTAACGATAGTGATGAAGGTACTTTCGAGATACCTCTTGGGGGAGTGGTCTGGGATATTATTTCAATCCGCGCCAAGAAAACCGCCATCCAGTTCGCCGATACCGAAGGCAGATTGACAAATGTCATGCTTAAAGGCCCCGGGGCTGTGGAAGTTCAAAGTTCCGTGTATGCCTTACCCACCGTTGCCCTGACCGATACCACCGTTAAATCGAAACTGGTTGTCAAAGGGGCACATGTAAAAGCGGAATCCACCCTCTATGACATAATCACCAACGGCTCGCTCAAATTGATTAAAGGCAAGAAAACGGATCTGCAGGGCAGTATCAACATGGCGGGCAGCCTCAACAAGCTGGTTCTGGATGATATATATGCAAATTCCGGTGTTATTACCGCTCAGGCGAGTAAAGGTTTAAAAGTCAGGGCCGACGACGTGGCGGATGACGTTACTTTCGACATAGCCGATAGGATAAAAAGTTATAAAACTTCCACCTTGGCGGGCGGCTCCTTGGCGGCCGACAGTATCAAGGCCCTCAAGGTAAGATTCGGAGCCATGGGCGCCGACGTGACCAGCCGGATTGGTGAAATCGAATCTATCGTGGCCCGCCGAGCCATCGAAGGCGATATCATTTCTAATACATTCATCGAAAAAGTAATCAGCAAAACAGGAGGATTAGCTCCAGATGTTACTATTATGGCCCTGGAGGGTGATATAAGGACTGCCACATTCGCCGGTGATATAGCAGGTAATATAATGGCGGAAGGTCAAATCACGCGTCTATCAAGCCGCAAGGGAGCTTTCACCGGCGTCGCCAGAGCCCACGACCGCATCGGGACGGTTCGCTTTGAAAACATAGAAGGCGCCATTATAAGCTCCTTTGGTGATATTAGCGCTGTTTTATCTAAGGACAGTATAGTGGATTCTTTCATTCTGGCAGGTTATGATATTGGTTCTGACGGTCAACTGGGCGGTCCCGTAGAAGATGCCCTTAATATGGAGGGGGCAACTATAACTTCCATTATGACGGCACGCACGGGAAATTTTAACGGCAGTTTCGCCCTGGCGGGCGTGCAACCTCAATTTGATGTAGATACCGGTCAATGGGGTCCGGCACCGGAAGAACAACGGGTGACGGCTGATTTTGGCGAAATCATCAGCGTGAGACTGGGGCGGGTCTGGGAAGGCGATGCCACTGATCCTTATGGTTTGTTTGCGGCAACCAACATCAGAGACGTGAAAATAGCGGAGATCCTTTCAGGTTCCGGCGCCCCTGATTTCCAGATATGGCCGTAGGAGACAACGAACGGGGACTTTAATTCCAACGGCAAGACGGACCCTCTTGCCGAATTGCTGTAATAGAATAGATAATCTGTTTCAACCGAGATTCCGCGCTTATTAATATAAGTTCGGGAGGCGGCCAAAAAAAGCTATTTACTGAAAGAGTAGAATTCTCGTACGAAACTGCGTCTTCGAAAGCTTTCAAGGGTTTTTTTCGGCAACACTTTGTGAAATTGAGCCCCGATGGTGTACCAGCCATCACCATGATTGACACAGCGGGCCACGGTCGCCACCAAATTAGGCAATTGTTGGGTATCATTCCGCGGGATGGAAACGCAAATATTCTCATCGAACGGCAATGGTTGAGGGCTGAGCAATCCCAGCCCCGAAGCCGAAATATTGTGCACAATTACTCTTTCAGCGGTTCCGAGGGTCCACTGGCCGTTGATTTGCTTCATCCTGCGCAAAAGGGCCTGCAATCGGAAATAATGACGCTGGTGTCTTCTTCCGGACATATTTGAGGCTTCAAGCCAATTGAGTCCCGATAAAGTCGAATGTTTATCGAAGCTGGGTTCGTAATCGTCCGGGTTGACGGTTTGTTCAATCAACTGCGTAAAGACCTGAACCAGTTCCGGATCATATTTCTCCGGCGTGTTTTCTCTGAGATATTCCAGGGCATCTTCAATAGAATGAGTTCGCTCCCGATAGGGCCGTACCGAGGTCATGGCCTCAAAAGTGTCCACGATGCCGGCCAGACGTCCCATCAACGAAATCTGATCTCCTGCCAGGCTCCTTGGATAACCGCTGCCGTCCAGCTTTTCATGATGCTCAGCTACAACGGCCATCGTCTCCGGCGGCAGATCGGCCACTTTGGCCAAATGCTCACAGCCCCGTTCCACGTGATTCTGGATTATCTCAAACTGCTCTTCCGTCAGCTTGCTTTGGGTATTAAGAACTTTAGAGGGAATAAACAACTTGCCGATGTCGTGCAGCATGGCTCCGCTGCCGATCTTTTGCAAAACCTGCTGGTCAACTATCCCTATCTTATTGGCCAAAGACACCACGGTGGAACAAACGTTCACCATATGAGTGGCGGTATAAAAATCATGATTATAAACTTCAAAAAGGCGACTAAAAGCGTCTTTATCCTGGATAATCAACTTAACCGTGGCCCGCGCCACGTTGGCCGCCCGATCAATTTCCCTTTTACGGGGGGGCTCTAGCATAAGATGATTGGCCAATTCGACACTGGTGAAATAAAGGATTTCCGATTTGCGTTCCAGTTTGGTCTTCGGATCTTCTACAATTTTTTCCAGGGAGTTCTCAATCGTCCGATAATAGGCTCGGTGATCCCGGACCGAAACGTACACGTAATTCACCCCGTTGTCCATAAGGCGTCGATAGTCACGTATGCCGAACTTGAGTCCGATGTTGCGGTATAAGGAATACGCCTTGCCGTTGAAGAGATACAACTTTAGATGCGCCAAGCCCTCCGGCGGCACACTACGCAGGGGCACCGGTAGATACCCCGCCTGATAGCACAAGCCGCGCCCATCAACATTCTGGTTCAAATTCGCCTGATTTTCAGTATCAGTCATTGACAATACTATCATTTATAAAGATACAAATTTTGAAAGCACGCCCTGTCCGTACAGGGAACATTCACGACTAATGTATCGTCCAAATTTCGGCAGTTCTTAGGTTCAAAGCACTTAATTATTAGTTTTGGTAAAAGCAATCTTCTTTAATTATGCCGATAAAGTTTATTATAAAATTCATAGTTACCGATTAATTAAGAAATCCTAATCCTCTTAACCGGAAGGATGCGGAAACCTGATAAAAAACCGTATCAGGCCAAATACCAAGGTCGCAACCGGGTAGAAATGTAACTTCAGGCAAGTCGTACGATTGACAGGCTTTGAAGGGCTGGTAAGGGGGTCAATTTCTGACGCACCTAAATACCAACTACTTCGTTATCGGGGATAGGATTTTTCCGCGCCTATCCTGGCCCTATGACTGTATTACAGCTTGACCGAATAAGTTATTTATAATAATATGGTCCATAATACAACTGCTTATTTATTAAGCCGATGAACTATAAGGTGTAATATTGCTTAGGCGCGAGCAAATGAGAATTTTATTTGACGTACTACATCCGGCTCACTTTCACTTGTTTAAAAATGTGATGGCTTCTTTAAGCGATTTGGGGCATGAGGTGGAGATCATCGGACGTCAAAAGGACTGTCTGCCCGAACTGCTGGAAAGAAGCGGTTTTTCTTATCATTTGATCCCTCGAAGGAGGACCAATCTTCTGGTGCTCGGTTGGGAAAGCCTTAAAGCGGCGGCCCTGGCGGGGTCTCTGGCGCGACGAAAACATATTGATTTTATGATGGGCGTATCAATTTCCATAGGCCCGGCGGCCCGGCTTACCGGGGCCACTTCCCTTTTGTTCGAAGATGATGACGCCAAGGTTGTCCCGGTCTTTGCCAAGCTGGGTTATCCGATAGCCCATTACGTGGTAACGCCGAGATGTCTTGCCTTTGAAGATCACGGAAGGAAGCATTTGACCTATCCCGGCTACCACGAGCTGGCTTATCTGCATCCGAATCGATTTACGCCAAACCCCGACATCTTGAATGAACTGGGCATCAAGCCGAATGAAAAATACTTTATCGTCAGACTTGTCTCATTGACCGCCCACCATGATATCGGCGAGACCGGATTGGGCACCGAACAGGCAAAAACCATCGTGGAGCGTTTGGCCCGGCAGGGCCGAGTTTTTATCAGCGCCGAAACCACCATCGACTCAGACTTGCAAAAATACGCTTTACCAACACCGGCCGAAAAGATTTTTGACGTTTTGGCCTTTGCCGACCTGCTCGTTGGGGACAGCCAAACAATGGCCGCCGAGGCGGCGGTGCTGGGCACCCCGTCATTACGTTGTAATACCTTCGCCGGTCGTTTATCGTACCTCGAAGAACTCGAACACAAATATGAATTAACCGCAGCCTTTCTCCCGAAAGATTTTAATAAACTGCTCGTGAAAATGGATCATTGGCTTAATCAGCCGAACCTGAAGGAAAAATGGCGTCAAAAACGCCAAATCATGCTGGATGATTGTGTCGATGTTACAGATTGGATTCTCGATTTGTTAGATAATTTGGCCCAAAAGCAGCATATAACAAGGTCCGATAGCGACATCTAAGAAAGGCAGGAAAACCAGGAGGCGAAATTTACCGAAATTGTCGCTGCTTTACCATACGGGTTAGTTTTTGGGGAGGGGCCAAAACGAGATGTAATAATATGGCAGGCAAACGAGTTCACACAATAGCTTTGATTTTCGGCACCCGGCCCGAGGCGATTAAACTAGCTCCGGTATTTCTGGAGTTGGTCCGACGTCCGGACGAGTTTGAGCCTCTGCTTTGGCTGACGGCCCAACATCGGCAGATGCTCGATCAGGTTATGACGGCGTTCGATCTGAGAGCGAATCGTGACTTCAATCTGATGCGGCCCGGCCAAAGCATTACCGACGTGACGGCGGAAGTGGTGAAAGCACTGGAGGAAGCATTTGCTCAGGAAAAACCCGATGTCGTCTTGGTTCAGGGGGACACTACGACGGTTTTTACAGCGGCGCTGGCGTCCTTTTATGCCAAGATACCGGTGGGACACGTAGAGGCGGGTCTGCGGACCTTAACGAAATATTCACCTTTTCCGGAAGAAATGAATCGGCGTCTGACAAGCCGGTTGGCTGACTTTCATTTTGCCCCCACCGCGTGGGCTAAAAGCAACCTTTTAGCGGAGAATGTATCTGAAGACCAAATCTGGGTAACCGGCAATACGGTAATCGACGCTCTGGACATCATCGTGGATCAAGTGCGTCAAAATCCCCCCGTCCTAGACGAAGGATTTCCATCAGAAATAATTACATCAGGCAGGCGTGTTGTGCTTATCACCGGCCACCGCCGCGAGAATTTCGGGGCCGGTTTTGAATCGATCTGCCAGGCCATTGTCGAGCTCGCCGACCGTTATCCGGAGGCGGAATTTGTCTATCCGGTGCATCTTAATCCCAATGTCCGCAAACCTGTTTTTAAGCTGCTTAAGGGATATTCAAACATCCGATTGATTGAACCGTTGGGATATAAGCCCTTTGTCTGGTTAATGGACCGGTGTTATTTTCTACTGTCCGATTCCGGTGGGATTCAGGAAGAAGCACCCCATCTGGGTAAACCGGTGCTGGTAATGCGCGAGACTACCGAGCGTCCCGAAGCCTTGGAGGCGGGAACCGCCAAGCTGGTGGGAGTAGATCGGCCGACCATCGTGCGGGAGGCGTCGCGTCTGATGGACGATGCGGGTGAATATGCCAAGATGAGTCGGGCTCAGAATCCTTTCGGCGACGGCCGCGCCGCCCTCCGCATTGTTGATGTGCTGGCGGAGCAATTAAAATAGACAAGCAGTAGATTTTTTGGTTCAACCCAGGAGTATCGTTGGTGAACATTCTCATGGTGCTTTCCACCAAGAAATACCCCCCCGACGGTCGCGTCGAGAGGGAGGCACGCGATCTGATCCGCAGCGGGCACCATTTGTTCCTGATGGCGCGGCGGGGACCGGACCAGCCGGCGACGGAAACCGTCGAGGGGGTGCATGTCATTCGGGTGCCGCTGCCCGGCCAGCGGAAAAAAGCCATTGCCGACCTTATATATTTTTTCTTTCAAAGATATTTTATATTTTTTTATATTGTCCGCGCCTGCCGCAGGAATCGGATAGACGCCCTGCACGTCCACGATCTGCCTTATGCGTTCGCCGCAACGCTGGCGGGTAAAATACTGGGGCTTGACGTCACTTTCGACATGCATGAACATTATGTCGATATGCTTAGATCCAGTTTCGAAACTCAGGTTTACCGCAAGTTTAGGCCTTTTGCTTTTGTGCTGCTGGCGCTGTTGCGGCTGGAAGAAAAATACGCCTGTCGCCGGGCCCGAAAGATCATTGTCGTCGCCGACGAGCATATCGAGCGCATAAACCGGCTGGGCGTCGCCCATAAAAACATAGTCGTGGTGACCAATACCGAGGATATCGATCACTTTAGCGGCCTGCCGATTGATAGATCGCTTATGAAAAAATACCGGAAGGATTTTATCATCCTGTACGTGGGCGGTTTTAGCCCGGTCCGCGGTCTGGAAACGGCCCTGCAGGCCCTGCCGGCGGTCATAAAAAAGATACCGAACGCCAAGTTACTGTTGGTCGGCGACGGTCCCAGCCGCCGGGAACTTCAACAACTAACCCGGGATTTAAACCTGAACGAAAAGGTCATCTTCACCGGGTTTGAACCTTTTGAGAAGCTGCCCAGCTATATTCGGCTCTGCCAGGTGGGGCTTATTCCGCACATTTCGACGCCCCATATTGAGACCACCATGCCCAATAAGATTTTTCAGTTTATGATGCTGGCCAAACCCGTTGTCGTCAGCAGCACCCGCCCCATGATGCGGGTAGTCAGAGATGCTCAATGCGGACTTATATTTAAGGAACGCGATCCGCACTCACTGGCCAAAACTATCACTCAACTTAAAAACGAGAATTTACGCCGGCGCCTGGGAAATAACGGCCAAGAAGCCGTCCAAAACCGTTACCACTGGCAGCAGACCGTCCAAAAACTGCTGGCTTTATACCAAAATGAACTTCAGTCTGCTGCCGAGCAATAATAGATTACTTCATGCTTAGCAAAATGATATAATTGAACTAGGTTATATAACATTACTGAGCAAAGCTTGTTCGGTTACACCTGGAATGACTATTAATAAAAAGGATGTTTAGATGAAAAGATTTGCTCTTATTGGAGTTGGCGGTTACATTGCGCCGCGACATTTGAAGGCCATTAAAGAAACCGGCAATCTGCTGGTCGCCGCCTTAGATAAACATGATTCCGTAGGTGTGCTCGATAGTTACTTTCCTGATACCGATTTCTTTACAGAGTTTGAGCGCTTTGATCGGTACTTGGAGAAGCGGCGCAGAAATAAGGACCAGAAAGTTGATTATGTTTCTATTTGCTCTCCCAATTATCTGCATGATGCCCATGTACGCTTCGCCTTGCGGATCGGTGCAGAAGCAATCTGTGAAAAGCCCTTGGTGCTTAATCCCTGGAACCTGTCGGCATTAAATGAAATCTCACTTGAAACGGGTAAAAGAATTAATACGATTGTTCAACTCAGGTTGCATCCGGAGATAATCGCCTTGAAGGAGCGTGTGGAGATATCGCCTCCAACAAAATTATATGATGTTGATTTGACCTATATTACGGCCAGAGGCAACTGGTATAAAGTTTCCTGGAAGGGAGACATGAGCAAATCGGGAGGTATCGCCACAAATATTGGCGTGCATTTCTTTGATATTCTAACGTGGATTTTTGGGGATACCCAAAAGAATATTGTACATATATCAGAGCCGGACAAAATCGCAGGATTTCTGGAACTTGAACGCGCCCGAGTCCGATGGTTTCTTTCCTTAGATCGGAAAGTTACCGAAAAATTTTAGCCGGTGAAGGTTTTGGGCCGCAGGACGTAGCGGCTTCAATTGAAATCGTTTCGGAGATTCGTCAGGCAAAACCGGTTGGTTTGCAGGGGGATTATCATCCGAAGCTCAAGGAAGCCTGCAGTTAAGGAAATCGGAGTTTTAGCTCTGCAGAAAAAAAGGCATTGGTCATAGGCGATTAAATGATGACGAAAGCAGATACGCCGGACAAAATAAACTATTTTGTCCACGAAACCAGCGTGATTGATGAAGGGGCGCAGATTGGTACAGGAACCAAGATATGGCATTTTTGCCACGTGATGAAGGACGCTAAGATCGGTCAAAGATGTATTTTGGGCCAAAATGTGTACATCGGCGAAAGAGTAGAAATAGGCAATAATGTGAAGATTCAGAACAATGTTTCGATTTATACCGGCACCATTATTGAAGATGATGTATTTCTGGGGCCAAGCTGTGTTTTAACCAATGTAATTAATCCCCGGGCAGAGATTGTTCGACGCAGCCTGTTTGAAAAGACGATCATCCGCCGAGGGGCCACCATCGGGGCCAACGCCACCATAGTCTGCGGGATAGAGCTGGGGAGATATTGTTTTATCGCCGCCGGGGCGGTGGTGACGCGAAATGTACCTGATTATGCTTTAATTACGGGTGTACCGGGACGTCAGGAAGGCTGGATGAGCCGACATGGTATTCGTTTACCTAAACCGAATGAGGAAGGGATAATGGTTTGTGCCGAGAGCGGCTATCGCTATAAAGAAACAAAGCCGGGGGTAGTAAGATGTTTAGATTTGGATGAAGATGCTGCTTTACCCGAAGATCAAGCCGTGGGTAAAAGAACCTATCGAGAGATCATGCAGGAACAAGCTGACGAAAGATCACATAAAAGATAAATACCTTTTTTCAAAGGTGAATGGGAGACGGTGATGGCTGGAAAAGTATTGATCATCTGCCGCTCTTATTATCCTCACTATGGGCCCCAAGCCCACCGGGCGGGGAAATTCGCCAAGTATCTAAAGAAGTTCGGCTGGGAACCTGTGATACTCTGTTCTGAAAGCACGCCGCAAAATGACGCCATGTTTGACGCCAAATTAATAGGTCAAGATGTTTGCCGAACGATTAGAGTTCCTTATAATATAAGCGCCGCTAATCGCAGCTTTAATTTTTTAGTCCGAAAGATGCTCAAACATTTATCTCTGGAGGTGCTGCAATTTCTGTCGCCCCGACGCTTGTACTATAACGTGCTCGCCCGCGCAGATAAACTTCTGCAAGAAGAAAAGTTCGACGTGATTCTAGCCACGACGCCTGCGCCCTTCGCTTTGGCTATCGCCGACAAAATGTCACGCAAATATCATATCCCATGGATAGCGGACTATCGTGATATTCCCGCCCAACATAAATCTAAATTGAATCCCTGTTCACCTTACCATCTATTGATCAAAGCTCATCAAAAATGCTGCAGCTCCGCCGGCGCCCTGATCACTGTAAGCCAACCGCTTTATGATAAGCTAAAAAAATGGCACCAAAAGACAATTTATTTAATTTTCAACGGTTACGATCCCGATGATTATCATAAGGAAATTAAATCAAACAGCGAATATTTCACGCTGGTATATTGCGGGACCATTCACGATAGTGCAAATCCAGGAATACTTTTAGATGCTCTGGATTTTATTCTCAAGAAAGACCCTCGGCAACTGGAGCGTTTTCGGATACTGATTTACGGAGTGCCGCAATACCGTTTCCATCGACTATTCGCCCAACGTCCGTGTTCTCAATTATTCCATTGTAAAGGCCGGGTTTCCTTCAGTGAGAGTATCAGGGCCCAGCAGGAGGCGACGGCTTTGTTGTTTCTGGCCTATCCGGAGGTAGCGGGAATTATGACGGCCAAGATATTTGAGTATCTCGGTGCCGGACGTCCCATCCTGTCAGTGCCCGGCGACATAGGCGTCACGGATGACATCTTAGCCGAAACTCAGGCCGGGATGCCGGCAAGCTCCCCTCAGCAAACTTCCAAGATATTACTGAATTGGATCGACCAATGGCGTAATACCGGCAAGGTCAATTATCAGGCGTTGCCCGAAAAGATACAAGCTTACACCCGCGAAAAACAAACAGAACAACTGGCACAAATACTCGAAAAAGCAGTCGCAGGCCATTTTAAAACCGCGTAGAACCTTAGATAAATAGTTCAGGAGCAACTATGACCGATAAATCGAGGCAAGCCCAAGAGGAAATGTACCGGTTTCCCTATCATTACCTCATCCGGTTTGAGCTTGAAGAATATCGTTCGTTTAGCCAGTTTAAGAACAATCCCGGTGGATTTCGTTATGCCTCCTACCTGATTCGAACCCTCGAAGAAGTAGCTCGTCATAAATTCGAAAGCCTGATCGATATCGGATGCGGCGACGGCTTCTTCCTGAGTAAACTGTCGGAAAAATACCCTTCCAAAACCCTGGTGGGGGTGGATCTCTCCCGGCGCGCTATTGAATTTGCCCGCTTGCTTAACGCCCCGGAGGATGACAAAGAACCAAAGGTGAAATTTTTGTGCCGAGACATCATCAAAGATCCTTTAGGCAGACAATTTGATCTGGCCACCTGTATCCACGTGCTGGAACATATACCGCCTGAGCTTTTAGGTGATTTGATCGAGGCTGTTCGTGAATTGATAAGCGACCAGGGTAAGTTTATCGTCCTGGTTCCCACAAAAAACATTCCCCTTGAGCAGTGTCAGAGGCATTATCAGCATTTCGACGAGCAATCACTGACCGACATGCTGTCCGAATGTTTTCACGTGGAACGAATTGAATACCTAAATAACGACCGTTTCTGGGGTCGGATCATTTCAAGGTGTCTGAGCAATCGACTCTTTATACTTAACCACAGTACTATGAGAGACTGGCTGTTTAAGCTGTACCTGCGCCGATTTCTCCGCTGCTCTAAATTTAACGGCTATCCCCTCTTTGCCGTCTGCCAAAAGCGATAACCCTAATTTATTATACTTGATTGCAGCCAGTTTCTACTGAAGATG
>LJUC01000178.1 GCA_001303695.1 Phycisphaerae bacterium SM23_30 | reverse complement strand
GGATTCGGCTTTTACGGGCCGGGAAGTCGAGAACATGCTGGGGGCGATTAGCAACATCGGAGAAGAAGAGTGGAAAGCCGACCGCCTGGGCCGAAAATTCGCCCGCCACGTCTATACCATGGAAGACAAACTGGATCCAATCACCATAACCTTTCTTGACAAATATTGCAAAACACTCAGTGCCGTGGCCAATAACGCCGAGAAAACCGCTAAATTCCTTCGTCTGGTCATTCGCAAGAAATAATTACTCCCCTCCAAAGGAGTTACCTCCCTGTGGACATCCTGGTTATCACGGCAGTAATCATCGGCATGTATATGGCCTGGAATATCGGCGCCAACGACGTGGCCAATTCCATGGCCGATGCAGTCGGCTCGCGGGCCCTGACAATCTTTTGGGCGGTGGTCTTGGCCGGCGTTTGTGAGTTCTTCGGAGCCGTTTTGGTGGGCAGCCATGTTACCGATACCATTCGCAAGGAAATAATCGACACCACCCCTTTTATACAGAATCCCCGGATATTAGTCCACGGAATGATCTGCGCCATGCTGGCCGCGGCGATCTGGCTGAACCTGGCGTCTTATTTTGGCATGCCGGTCTCAACCACCCATTCCATCGTCGGGGCCGTCGTCGGCTTTGGCATTGTCCAGGCGGGTGTGACCCACATCCGATGGGGTATGCTGGGTAAAATCGTGGCCAGTTGGTTCGTATCGCCTCTGGCCGGAGGATTAATTGCCTACCTGATATTTAAACAAATCTCCCGACACATCCTGGCGGTGGAAAAACCCCTCTCCGCCGCCCGCAAAGGCGTGCCCTTGTGCGTTTTTTTCACCTTTTTTATATTAACTCTCGCTACCATATATAAAGGATTAAAAAACTTAAAACTGGACCTTAACTTTACCACCGCCTTAATCCTAAGCCTGGTGAGCGGTTTAATAACCGCCTTTATCTCAATATTGTTTATCAAAAATTTCTACCCGAAATACGATAACGAACACTCACGTAAGCAGTTGGTGCTGGTGGAAAAACTTTTCGTGCCTCTGGTTATTATTTCCTCGTGTACGGTGGCCTTCGCCCACGGGGCTAATGATGTGGCTAATGCCGTCGGACCCTTGGCGGCGGTGGTGGAGATTGCCAAGAATAATGCGGTCCCGGCAAGGGTCGCCGTGGATATGCGGATACTGGTATTGGGCGGGACGGGGATAGTATTGGGATTGGCCACCTTTGGTTATCGGGTGATGCGGCTGGTCGGCACCAAAGTCACGGAAATCACCCCTTCGCGCGGAGTGGCCGCCGATTTGGCCGCAATGGTCACGGTGCTGACTTGTTCTAAGTTAGGCCTGCCCATCTCCACCACCCATACCCTGGTGGGGGCGATTATCGGGGTGGGCCTGGCCCGCGGCATCACCGCCGTCAATCGCAAAACCATCCAATCGATCATTACTTCCTGGCTGGCCACGGTGCCCATTGCGGCGGGCTTAACAATATTATTATACCTGCTCGGAAAACTGCTGTTATGGTGAATGCAACTTTATCACCGAAGTTACGGAGATTTTAGAAGGTCGAGATACAAGATTTTGCGTCTCTGCCTTTTCATCACCGCGTATAAGATAGAAAGGAAACGGTCATGTGGGAACGAGAAAATGCCGTCACCTTCAAGGGTGAGCCGTTGACGCTGCTGGGAGACGAGCTCGAAGTGGGCAATACCGCCCCCGATAGCGTATTGCTGGGTAATGATCTGAAGGAAGTAAAACTGGCGGACTACCGCGGGAAAATTTGCGTTATCTGTACGGTGCCGTCGCTGGATACCGGGGTTTGTGATGTTCAGACGCGACGGTTCAACGAGGAGGCGGCCCGGTTGGGCTCGGAAGTGGTGATTCTGACCGTCAGTATGGACCTGCCCTTTGCCCAGGAACGCTGGTGCGGCGGATTAAAAGTCCCCCGGGTGGTTACCCTCTCCGACCATAGAAACGGCTCCTTCGGATTTGCTTACGGATTATTGATTAAGGAACTCCGCCTCCTGGCCCGGTGCGTCATGGTGGTCGATCAAAAGGGTGTGATTCAGTATATGCAACTGGTCCGGGAATTAACCCAGGAGCCCAATTACGAGGCGGCCCTGCGAGCCGTGAAAAAATTGAAAAAATAGATTCCCGCTCCGCCTTCTAATCTTAACCGTACTACACCGCTTTTAATCATAATCTATTCTTTTGGGAAGGATTAAGAAAATGAACGGTAGATCAATGCCTCGTTATTATCGAACCTGGATAATACTCATCATCATCTGCCTGATTTTAACGACCCTGCCGGCCTGCACCGCAGTTAAACAAAGAACCACGCTCCCTCATCAATTGCGCGTCTTAACCTATAACATCCACCACGGCGAGGCAATGGACGGCAGGTTTGATTATGAGCGCCTGGCCCGGGTGATAACTGACTTAAATCCCGATGTTGTGGCCCTGCAGGAGGTGGATCGCCGCACGCAGCGGGCCGACGGGGTGGATCAGCCCCAACTGCTCGGCAAGCTGACGGACATGTATTACGCCTTCGGCCAGGCAATGCCCTATCAGGACGGTCAATACGGCGAAGCGGTCCTTTCGCGATTTCCCATCACCAAAGTCGAGGTGTTTCCCCTGCCCTTTCGGCCGGGCCAGGAACCCCGCACCGCCCTGGCCACCCGCATCAAACCCGATAACGAACTGCCGGAATTTATCTTTGTCGGCACCCACCTCTGCCATCAAAGCAGCGACACCCGTGTCGAACAGACCCAACAGATCAATCGCGTATTGCCCCCCGCCGGCGCAACGCCGGTAATCCTCGCCGGCGACCTCAACGCCCGCCCCGGCAGCGAACCCATGAACGAACTGCTCCGCGAACGATGGCGGGACGTCATCGCCCCGCAATCAAGAATCGACTATATCCTCCTCCGCCCCCAAGACCCCTGGAAAGTAGTCGAGGTAAAAATCATCGACCAACGCGTCGTCTCCGACCACCGACCCGTCTTGGCAACCCTCGAATGGACCGGCGAAAAAAATAATAATTAAAAATCAACAATTACAAACTGAAAAAAAGGGATCGGGTGCCTTTTTTATTCGAGGGTGCGTTTGATGCGGCTGCCCAGGGCGGTGAGGATTTCGTAAGGGTGGGTGTCGGCGAGCTGGGCGAGATTGAAGGCGCTGCAGGGGCTGTCGGGGTCGTCGTCGATGACGGTTACCATCATGCCTTCGACGGGATCGGGCAGATGGGTCAGGTCGAGGGCGGTCATGTCCATACTGACCCGGCCGATGATGGGCAGGTTATAGGCGCCGTAACGCATACAGGCAAGATTCGACAGGCGACAGAATAAACCATCGGCGTAACCAAAGGTGACGATGCCGATGACGCAATCACGCTGAGCGATAAAGGTCCGGCCGTAGCCGCAGGAGCAGCCTTTTTTGAGAGTTTTAACCTGCACCACCGGGGCCTGGACCTTCAGGACGGGACGCAGGTCGTAGTTACAGGTTGAGGGCTGGGGATTGGGAACTAGAGATTGGGAGTTGATGCTTGGGGCTCGGGAATTAGGTATTTGACGGTAGGATGTCGGCGGTACGGCTGAAGGCTGAAAATTGGTGTAGCCGTAAAGACCGATGCCGCAGCGAACCATGTCAAAGTGAGCGGCCCGAATTCTCAAAGTGGCGGCGGTGTTGGCGGCGTGCTTGATGACGGAAGGATTGCGCTCGAGACCGCTCCGGGTAAGGAAGTTTTGGAAGTTATGCAGTTGTTGATAAGCAAAGGTGAGGTCGGGTTCGTCGGCGGTGGCGAAGTGCGTGAAAACGCCCGCAAGATTAAAAAGAGGGCTTTGCTTAAGGGCGCCGATAATCCGGCGGGCCTCGGTCTCGTCGCAGCCGAGCCGCCCCATGCCCGTATCGATCTTCAGATGAAGATTCAAAGGCGACGCTTCAGGATCAAGAAATTGTTTAACGTAATCGAGGGCGTTTAGGGAACAAATAGTGCCGTGAAAAGATCGGGCCTGGGCCAGTCTGATCAGTTCGGGGGGGATGTCGGCGTAAAGCGGCGGGGTAATTAAGATGTCTTTGCCGGCGACAAAGGGAGAGATATCGGCGGCTTCTTCCAGCGAGGCCACGGCGAAGCTGTCGGCGGGACCGTCATTGAGGACGGTGACGACGGTATGGGCATCATGGCCGTAGGCGTCGGCCTTTACCATGGCGCAGAATTTGACGGAGGGCGAGCAGCAGTTTTTGAGAAGGGTGGCGTTATGGCGGAGGTTCTTGCGGCTCAGGTAAGCAACAGCGGTTTTAAGGGATTGGGGACGGTAAGTCGAGGAGGTTATGGGTGAACTTTCGGGCTGATTTTGACCATCCATGGTTATATCCAGTGATCATTGCTTTCTGAAATTATAAAAAAAATAACCTTGAACCCTTATTATAATGCAATTTGCCGGTTCAGGCAACCGGGAAAAATTACTGGACACGTTAAACGGTTTATGGTAATAAGGAAGTTTGAAAACTACGGCTTAAAAATGGTAGCGGGGACGGCCGGCAGGTGATTATGCCCCTTTGCCGGCGGGCGGGATTTTGGTGCATGGGGGTGGCTGCCTATTAACCGGTAACAAAAGAAACGGACAGGTAAGACGCATTTTGCCTTGCCCCGGCGGAAATGACCGGCTTGCTTGTTCGTGGCAGAGAGTGTTTATAGGGATATTTCCAAATATCCGATGGAGACCGTTACTAGACCAGGAGAAAAACTATTAAAAAAAGGAAAAAACATGACAAACCAGGCAAATGTGAGAGAAATTAAAGACACCACCGCTAATCCGGCCCCGCTGGGACTGACGGCGTTCGGCATGACCACCGTCTTATTGAACCTGCACAATGCGGGCCTTTTTGAGCTGGGTACCATGATCCTGGCCATGGGGATATTTTACGGAGGTATAGCGCAGATCATCGCCGGGGCGATGGAATGGAAAAAGAATAATACCTTCGGCACCACCGCCTTTACCTCCTATGGCTTGTTCTGGATGACCTTGGTGGCCCTGTTGTTGCTGCCCAAAACCAATTTGTGGGATGGGCCCACTAACCGCGCTATGGTGGCCTACCTGATAATGTGGGGATTGTTTACCGGGGTAATGTTTATCGGCACCCTTAAACTGAATCGGGCCCTGCAGGTAATTTTCGCCTCCTTGACCATTTTGTTCTTCCTGCTGGCCCTCGGCGACGCCACCGGTAATGCCGCCCTCAAACGCCTGGCCGGTTATGAAGGCATCTTCTGCGGCTTCTCCGCCGTCTATGCCGGCCTGGCCCAGGTGTTAAATGAGGTTTACGGTAAAACAATCCTGCCGCTGGGAACAGTGAACAAATAAAACTTGCCTTTGCTTCTTGAAATTAACGTACTTCCAGGCTTTGCCGGAAAAGCTGCTATATAGTTATCGGCCCCGGGACCGCAAAAAATGACCGTCACAAGCTTGTCGCCTGCAAAGGTATAAATATCTAATCCGGGCAGGAGCACCCTGCCGGTAATCCCATCAGCGGTTAAATACCTCATTTTTATCACTTATTTACAATTTTCTTAAAAAGATCCGCGGCCCGGCCTGGAACATATTGTATGATTAACAGTACCAGGGCAAAAATCCGCAGTTTATCTCGAAAGGTGATCGGAGGTTGGTGAATGCTCAGGGCGTTATCAGCCGGAGCGGCGGTTCTGTTGCTTCTGGCAGGCAGTCGGGCGGCGGGGCAGTTCCAGGCGGTCGGCGAACAATGGCAGGCCCATTATAGCGGACCCGGTAATTACCACGATGAGTTATCGGACATGACGGCGGACCCGGCCGGTAACGTCTATATCGCCGGCTATAACTACGGCAAAGACGCCGACCGGGATTTTATAACCATTAAATACGACACGCAGGGGTATCAACTGTGGACGCAGCGATACGACGGACCGGGCCATAACCGGGACGTGCCCCAGGCGATCGCCGTTGATCAGGCGGGCTGTGTCTATGTCACCGGTTACAGTTACGGCAGCGCCGCCAACTACGACTTCGCCACCATCAAATACGACCCGCTGGGGAATGAGCTGTGGGTCGCACGCTACAACGGGCTGGTTAACTCCCACGAATACGCCGCCGCGGTCGCGGTGGATCATCAGGGCGGCGTCTATGTTACCGGCTACTGCCAGATACCCGCCGCCGGAACAGACTGCCTCACCGTTAAGTACGACCACGACGGCAATGAACAATGGGTGCGCCGTTACAATGGACCGGCAAACGGCTACGACAGCGGATTGGCCCTGGGGCTCGATAGCGCCGGCAACATTATCGTAACAGGTTACAGCGACGACATCTTCTCCGGTCGGGATTATTTAACCATTAAGTACGATACTAACGGAACAGAGTTATGGACGGCGCGCTACACCGGACCCAGCCAGGGCTACGACGAGGCCCGCGCCCTGGTTGTGGATGAAAATGATTGCATTTACCTCACCGGGCGCAGCTACGGCAGCGGCAGCAGCAGCGATGCCGCCACCATTAAATATGACCCGGCGGGAAATGAACTGTGGGCGGCGCGCTATTCAGGTCCCGCCCTGGCCGGCGACCAGGGACAGGCCCTGGCCCTGGATAATTGGGGAAACATATACATCGCCGGGGTAAGCAATGGCGGCGGATCGGATTACGATTACGTCACGATCAAATACAACGCAGATAACGGCAGCCAGGCCTGGGTCAGGCGATACCAGGCTCAAGTGGACTGGGATACCCCCGTGCAACTGGCGGTTGACGCCATGGCAAACGTTTATATCGCGGGGGAAAGTCGTATCAGCGGCGACGAACCCGATTACATCGCCATCAAGTACGACACCAATGGAAAAGCCCAGTGGCTCGCCTGGTATGATGGCCCGGCAAACAGCACCGACCGCACCGGCGCCATCGCCCTGGACGGGGCGCAAAACATCTACCTCAGCGGCACCAGCGCCGGCCTCGTTACCCAGGAGGATATTGCCACCATCAAATACAATCCCCAGGGACAGGAACTGTGGACCGCACGCTACAACGCCGAAGGCATAAGCGACGACGAGTTGCAGGCCTTGGTCATAGACCAACAGGGCCAGGCGCACGTGGCCGGCTATGTGCGAAACGGGATCAACTATGATTACGCCACCATCAAGTATGACAGTCAGGGCCGCCAACAATGGGTGCGCCTCTACGGCCGGGAGCAGTCGAACGAACAGGCCCAGGCGTTAGCAGTGGACCCGGCGGGTAACATATGCGTGACCGGAAATCGCGGCAGCCATTGCCTTACCGTAAAATATGACCCGGCAGGAAACGAATTGTGGGCGGCCGAATATGACGGCGCCTCCAGCAGCAGTGATTACGCCTGCGACTTGGCGATAGATACTAAAAGTAATATCCTGGTAGCCGGTTACAGCTACCAATCCGGCGGCGGCGGCAACGATTATACCGTTATCAAATACGATCCCAACGGTTATGAATTGTGGGCGGCGGGGTACGACGGCCCGGGCCATAGCAGCGATCGCGCTTACAACGTTAAGACGGATCATCAGGATAATGTATTTGTTACAGGCTACAGTTACGGCAGCGGTACCGGATACGACTACGCCATCGTCAAATACGACCCCAATGGTTGTAAACTGTGGTCGGCGCGCTACAACGGCGCCGGAAACAGCAGCGACTATGCCCAGGCCTTGACCGTGGACCGCCAGGGTAACGCCTACGTCACCGGTTACGTTTATAATATCGGCACCGGCCGGGATTATGCGACCATCAAGTACGACCCCAACGGTTGTGAATTATGGGTTGCCTGTTACGACGGACCGGCCCACGGCAGCGATTACGCCCAGGCCCTGGCGGTGGACCAGAAAGGCCACGTCTATGTGACCGGCTATAGTTATGGCTCTGGCACCGGCTACGATTTCGCCACCATCAAATATGACCCCCAGGGCCACGAAATATGGACCAAACGCTATAACGATCCGATTAACAACGGTGATTACGCCCGGAGTCTGGCCCTGGACGCCGAGGGCCAGGTCTATGTAACCGGTTACAGCTACGCCGACGGCAACGCCGATTTCGTCACCATCAAATACGCCGCCGACGCCAACGAAGTCTGGATCGCCCGCTATGACGGCCCAACTGATAGTTATGATCATATCCCCAAGGCCCTGGCCCTGGATAACAGAGGCAACGTATATGTCGCCGGGGTGAGCGGCAAAGCCCAAACGGATCAGGACTTTGTAACGATCAAGTATTCCCAGCTGCAGCCGCTGGAAACCGGCCGGCCCCGCCGGATCGAAATCGAAAAGCTAAAGGTCAAAGCCGCCCCCAGAGACCCGCAGCAGCAGGGCCCCTGGCATGATAATTTCGAATTGTCCGGCGCCTTTGATCTCCTCG
>LJUC01000017.1 GCA_001303695.1 Phycisphaerae bacterium SM23_30 | reverse complement strand
TTGGCTCGGTGACAGCAGCAGGGATTGGGGGGGTGATACCGTGAATGATTCTTCTTTCGCCGGCGGCAGCGCGGGTCATGCCGCCCATCATACCCATACCGCCCATGCCACTCATGCCTGCTGCCCCAAAACCTCCCATATTCGGCGGCGGGAACATCCTGCCACTTAATACGGAGTTATCCGGTATCCAGACATCGTCGAAGGTATTCCACTGCCCGTCGATGCCGGCAGAACCGAGAGAGAAGGCATATCCATAAACCGGCCGCATGAGACTGGGCCGCTTGATAATCATTTTCATCTTTTGGCCCCAGAGATCCTGCGTATCATCAAGATTAAGATGCCTGGCCCTGATCAAGTGTTCCAAAGAAATACCTTCCTGGAAGCGATTCATTATCGTGCGTGGATCTCGAAGATATAGACCCAGGGCGTTTTGAATCTTCAGGTATTTGGGCATTAGCAGTTGGTTCATCTTAATTTGTAATTCGGCTAACTTTTTATCTATATCACTCCGGACGGTCTGGATAGAGAGAGAATAATCATTTACCTGTCCGGCGGAGGCCAACAGTACGCGGGCAGCGGAGTCGCGCCGGCTATCGATGGCCTGGGGGGGCTTCGGCAGAGGCCAGATGTCTTTGTCAAGAGAATAACCGTGGATCTCATGACGGGGCCGGGTAATTTCTTTTTCCAGATAGAAATAGAGTTTTTGCCGGCCCGGCTGCATCTGCTGGAGGGCGAAGAGGGCCTCATCGACCACCATAACTCCCAGAGCGGCAGCGACTCCCTTGCCGCGTTTATCGGTCACGTTAAAGGACAATTGCGTTTCACTACCGGGCAGGTATGTTTGACGGTCGGGGGTGATAGAGATATTCAGGTCATCGGCGGGGTCCACAATTATTATTCGCCGATCAAAGGCGGCCGTGCCGTCGGGTCCGAATAGATAAGCATTAACCTGCACGGTGCCGCAAGAGGCGGCGTCCAGCGAGAGGGTGTCCCAGGCTTTTCCGTCTGAAAGTTCCAAGGTGCGGGTAAGGATGGTTTGACGGTCCTTGATCAGGTCCACAAATACCCGGCCGGTTTTACGGGTGGAAAATACGGAAATCATGACCTGATCGCCGAGGCGATACAGGCTTTTATCGGTGCGCACCATAACCGATTCGTCCGCCATGTTTGAATTGATATTTAACTCCACGCGGGCCCGACCGGTATGGCCCCGGGCATCTCTGGCGATCAGCGAGAGGGTTATACTTGCATCAGTTTGCGGTACAAGGGTAATTTCGCCAAAGCCGGCCTGATCGGTATTAGCGATGATTGACTTTTGGGAAGGGGAATTAATCCAAGTCAGCCGGCAGGGGGCCGGCGATCCGTCGGCGTAGGTAGTGACAAGATAAATTTTGTTGGTCAGTTTGGGAATTAATCCGGCGCTTTCGGGAACGGCGGCAATGATGATGGGTGAATCGGTCACCGCGACATTATGGGTGATGCTTTCGGCATGGTTGACAGTATCCACAATTTTAACAGCGAAATTTGCGGAGGCCTTACCCGCCTGCTGAGGTTGGCCTGTGAAATGTTCGGGCAACTGAATTTCAAACCGGTAGTGCCCGTTTTCATCGGTTTGGCCTTGGATGACCTGGAACTCATCATAAGCAACGTCAAACCTGGAACAGCGGATCTCGACCTTACCTTGGGCCACGGGTTTATCGAAAAAGTAATCCGCTTGAATTTCACCTCTGACGGTATCGCCCGGCTGATAAAAATTACGATCCGTCTCGACGTTTATTTTGAATTTCGGGAGTACGTATCGTTCGACGGCAACGGTTTTTTCGCGGGCGGCGCCGGCGATAAAGACACGAATGCGATAGTCACCCTGGTTTAGTTCGTCGGCCAGGGCGAAGTCGGCGTGAGAGATACCGAAATTGTCCGTCTTTTTACGCTGCTTGAATACCTTATTGCCTTTGGAGTCTTCCACTTCAAAGGTTACGTCTTCATGTGTCAGAGGTTTCATCCGGGGATGCGAAAGGGACAGGGTGCGGATATGGATAGTTTGTCCCGGCTGATAGAGGGGTTTATCGGTGGTTAATAGGGTTTTGGTAACGCTGTGGATGCAGACAGAATCTTCTATTGTTTCGCTGGTGCTTTTTGAGGCGACGCGAATCCTTAGACGGGCATTTTCCAAAGGCTCTTCCGGCATGCGGAGTTTTACCGCTGCTTCACCGTTCCGGTCGGTTTGGGCGGTAAATTTGGAGATTATTTTATCCAGGCGGATCAGTTCGGCGGCCACTTCGGCGTGCCGGATGGGATTTTGCGATGTCTGGTCTTGAACGAGGACCCGGATCACCGGCGCGGTGCCGGCGATGAAATCTCGCTGACCTAATACGGTAATTTGCAGGATTTCACCGGCAAACAGGAGACTGCACTGTTTGAAGGGCCGA
The DNA here is from genome assembly GCA_001303695.1 of Phycisphaerae bacterium SM23_30. Lineage (GTDB taxonomy): Bacteria > Planctomycetota > Phycisphaerae > Sedimentisphaerales > SM23-30 > SM23-30. Next base: position 24,282 of record LJUC01000017.1, on the reverse strand, counting down.
TCTTCATCCAGGCGGTAGCGTAAGTAATAGTTTTCCAGTTCCTGAGGATCGATCTGAGCCAATAAATCGACCTGAAAGGACCGGCCGGAATGCAGGCGAGTGACCTTGGCTAAAAGCCTGCCGCTGATCTCATACAGCTCGACCTCCAGTATCCCCCTTTGCCGCGGGGGGAGATCAAACTGCACGCTCACCCGGTTGGCGGTGACGTTTACAAAGGTGAAATCTCTAGTCTCATCGGCCCTCCCTGCAATCTGCTCGGCCAGCAGCATGGGTGAAAAAGTCGGTAAAGTGAGAAGGGCGCCAAACCAACAAATGATCCAAATTCTTTTTTTACACATAGTTACATACCTCCCAGGACTTATGTCCGAATTGGAATATCACCCTCTTTCTTAACGCAGGCACCAAATAACGCAGGTATTTAAAACCCCTATCTATATATTTATGAGACGTTTCATTACCCATGGAGGTTAAGAAAAATATTAAAAAAATCCTGAAAGGCCGAAAAGAGGCCTAAATCGCCCTAAAAATTGCAAGCCGGCGGCTTGGATTAACCTGAATTACCCAAGTTAGGATATGGGTTTTAATTCAATTTCATAACATACGGGATATATAATTTTTTCTAAGGATATTGATTCGATAATGGCCATCAGGTAAAACTTCAGGGTATGCAAAGAGGCATCGCCACATTTACGCTTAATATATAGTGGTGAATAAGGAGATTATAACTATGGGCAAAGCGAAGAAGGACCAGGAACGAGAGCATCGCATCGACATGGAGATCGTTGTCGATGCCTACGATGAACATGAGCGGGCCATGGGTTGGTATTACTATCTGGAGGACCAGCTACAATTTCCATTTACTGCCACATGTATCGCCAAGAGGGCTACTTCGCCTTTACGGGCGAAAGATGAAGTGGAAGTCATTGATATGGCTCCAGAGGATGAATGTGAGCACGAGATTTTCGTAAAGATAAGATGGGAAAAAGAAGGGCTTGCTGTTTTTCTCTCTCAGTTGAAGCCTCACCACGTTGATGCTGAGACGAAGCAAGCCGTAGAGGATTGGCATTATTGGGTGAAGCAAGGGTGTCGGTTTTGAGGACAGGCGGTAAATGCAGATAGCAATCGTTTACAATCCGGAGCTGGAAAATTACGATTTCGGTCCGGGCCATTCGTTCAGGGGGGATAGGTTTGCCTCTTTTTTGAAGAGTTATAGTGAAACCCTGGCCGGCGATCCGCACTTTGAGTTAATCACCCATGACGAGCTGGCCAGCGATGAGGAGCTTAAGATCGGGCATACGGAAGATTATATCAATATGATGAAAGCCGCCTCCCAGGAATTTAAGGATGAATCTGAGGAATCAGGCTGGTATTCGGGGGTCAAGATTAGTCCGATGGGATGGGGGCCCAAACAGGGGCCGAGCAGACAGAGCCTGTCCGTATATGCAAGTCCGGACAACCTTAACCCTTACACAGGCAGGATTCCCCAAGGGATAGAAAAGGCAGCGAGGGCAGCGGTTAAAAATTCCATTCTGGCGATAGATTACGTAGAACAAGGCAAATCGACAAAGGCTGTCGGCATCGGCGGGGGTTTTCACCACGCCAAGGCCAGCTACGGCGAGGGTTTTTGCATTTATAACGACGTGGTGATCGCCGCCAGATATGCCATGGAAAAGTACAGGCTGGAACGTATTTTGCTTTTGGATACGGACGCCCATGCCGGCAACGGAACCTGCGAGGCTTTTTATGTCGATCCCCGAGTTCTTTTCATCGATTTGCATCAAAAGGGTATTTATCCCGGAACGGGCTGGGTAGAGGAAATCGGCGAGGGGAAAGGGAAGGGATTTACTGTAAACATTCCCTTGGAGTCAGGAACCGGTGATGCATCGTATGAACAGCTCTTTGATGAGGTAATATTCCCCTTGGCCCGAGAGTACCAACCGCAGATGATAATAAGATACGGCGGTTCAGATCCTCATTTCGGGGATACCATAACGGGGTTGGGCTTGACGTTGGCGGGTTTTAAGATGATCGGAGAAAAGGTGCGTTTGCTCAGTACCGAACTTTGTGGGGAAAGGAGCATTGATCTTATCTGTTCCGGGTACAACCCTGACGTTCTGCCCAAGGCCTGGCTCAGTCTTATAGCCGGCTTAAGCGGGGTAGTAATCGAGATGGAAGAATCAGCGCCTGCCAGGGGGCATGAGAGGCTTGCCGAGACGGAGGATCTGATAAACAAGGTAAAAGCGGTCTTAAGACCGTACTGGGGATCTATGCGGTAAAGCATATATCCTACTTGATGATATTCTTTTTAAGCAGGCGCCCGAATTTTAATCATCTTGCACCGGGATGCTGGTTTTACAAAAAGGGCATTTGCCATGATGCAATATATTCTTACCGACCGTAAGGTTGCATCTGCTGATCAACTCTTCTCCGCAAGATGGGCAGTAAGTATTTTCATAGGGATGGCCAGAAACATTTCCCAGATAAACGTACAATAATCCTTTTTCTTTTCCTAATTGATAGGCTTTCTCTAAAGTGTCAATTGGGGTGGCAGGTTTGTCGAACTGGTAAGCAGGGAAATATCTGGAAACGTGCCAGGGTGTTTCGGGGCCCGCTTCGTTTATGATTTTTTCTGCTATTCCTTGTAAACAGTTATCATCATCATTTACTTCAGGTATCACCAAGGTAGTCAGTTCCAAATGGGCGTTTTTTTCTTTGATTCTTTTGACATTCTGCCATACTTTATCAACATCGGCCCGGCAATAGGTTTGATAGGTATCGGCATCGCCTTTTATGTCGATATTAAAGGCATAGGCTCCGTTTTCCAGCAACAAATCCAAGGCCTCCGTGGTAAAATAGCCATTGGTTACCACCGTGTTACAAAGGTCATTTTCCTTGGCCAGGGCGAATACATCGACCATGTATTCCAGGAATGTGGCGGGTTCGGAGAAACTCATACTCGTTCCCCGGCAGTGTTTATCGAGGGCCATTTGCACCAACCGCTCAGGATAGATGATACTGGATTGGGATTCCATGTCTTCCGGTGAATGCTTGCTGATTTGGTGATTTTGGCACCAGGGACAGGTAAAGGTACACGACCAGCTTCCGACCGTTATCAACATGCTGCCGGGATAAAAGTGGTAGAAAGGCTTTTTTTCGGCCGGATTGATACTCAAGGACGAGATTAAACCGTATTCCAGCGAATAAAGGGTTCCATTCCGGTTTTTTCGGGTGCGGCAGAAACCCAATTTACCATCAGATATAAGACATTCGCGCCAGCAGGTTTTGCACTTGACTTTATTATGAGGCAGCTTTTCGTACAAGTAAGCTTCTTTTATCGTATTCACGAATTATAATCCGAACAAATTTTATTATGGTACTGTTCAACTAATACAGTGAGTATTATAATAGTTACACCGGGTTGTTGCCAGCCCCGCCAATGAATAAGGAATAGGAGCTGTTTTCCAGAGTTAAACAGGCATCAGGTTACAATATTAAAATCTTGCATAGACGGTCATGAATGAAGTACAGAAAGAAAATGGGAATGGGGCAGCAGATTGCGAACTCAGGGCCCAACAGCGTCCCGGTGGGTCCTGTGCGGTTCAGATGGGTGATAAATTCCAACCTGCCTGTATGGCTACTTTACGTAAAAGAGATGGAAAACTTGAAAGGCTTATAAAATCAATCCATCTATCCCGTCCGGAAAATTATCTTTCGATCTATCAATCGGGCTGTAATTTCAGTTGTCGGAAATGTCACTCCTGGGATTTTAGCCAGAAAGTTACAGGTGATTGGTTTTCCGTGGAAGAGCTTTTAACGATATGCCGGTATTATGAAAAACAGGTTACTCTCATTGAGCCGCGTAATAAAGCCACGGCCTGGCATGCGGGTGAAAGTTGCCGTTGCTGTGGCCAGTGTGTCATTAATGGCGAGAAATCCCCCATGTGTCCGGGTGTGCTCGAGCCCGAACAGATAATCCTAAGCCCCCAAGGCTATGGTCCGGCTCGTAATATTGTAGCCTTTACCGGAGGTGATCTTACCTGCCGGGCACAGTTTTATGCAGAATTTACCCAACAGGTCAAGGCGGAAACCAGATTATGGATTTTGATCGAAACCAATGGCTTGGGATTAACACCTAAAAATCTGGATAAGCTACAAAAGGCAGGAGTCGATGCCTTTTGGCTGGACATCAAGGCCTATGATGATAAGGCCCATAATTGGTTAACGGGCTGCACCAACCAGTGGATTTTGGAGCTTCCCAAGGAGATACTGCAACGAGGCTTTGTTTTAGAGGTTCTATCGCTTTATATTCCGGATTTGGTGGAGACCGATCAGCTACGGCAGATTGCAGAACTTCTTTGCTCTGCCAGCGCTGAAATTCCCTTTACCATCTTGGCCTTTTTCCCGGAGTATAAGATGATGAATTTCCGTGTTCCTACTCTGGATGAAATGCTGGAAGCTTATACTGCTGCCAAAAATGTCGGATTGAAAAATGTACGTCTCGGTAATATAGGAGTATTTGCCAAGACCCAATCCGAAGTGGAAAAAGTAATTGAAATGACGGGAACAGCAGGTTGAAAGTGGATCCAAAAGTAAACAGGCCAACCTTATGAGATACCCTGCGTAACTTTATTATGTGCCATAATATTTTGTTATGAATCCAAGTCAAGATTATCAAAGATATCTGGAGCCGGGATTTATTCCTTTTGCTCCGCTGGAGCTAGCCAGGCAGACGGAAGAAATTGTCTGCCGCGGTGATCAGCGTAAGTACACGAAATTCTACTGTGTAGGGGTTTATGGAGGAATCGCGACTGGTTATACCTGCGGGTGCTGTCTGCGATGCATATTTTGTTGGGTGAATTGGAGCCGGGATTTCCCGGAAAAATACGGAGATTTTTATTCTCCAGAACAAGCCTTTGAACAATTAACTCGCGCAGCTCGTAAAAGAAATGTGAGCCAACTACGTATCTCCGGAGCCGAACCTACTTTAGGGAAATCACATCTTTTAGGATTATTGGAAAAGATAGAAAAGTCACCGTTTCGTTTGTTTATTCTCGAAACCAACGGCATTCTCATAGGAGCGGATGCTGATTACGCCCGCCGGATAGCCAAGTTCAAGAAGGTTCATACCCGAGTTTCGCTCAAGGCAGGAACACCGGAAGATTTTAGCAAGAGAACCGGGGCAGTACCCGAGAGTTTCGATTCGCCCTTTCAGGGTATTATCAATCTGATAAAGGCGGGTGCGAGTTTTCATGTTGCGGCTATGACTGCTGATCCACGAATCGTTACAAGGCAGGAGCGTCAAAGCCTTCTGGAAAAGCTCTCATCAATTCATCCAGCCTTGGCGGAAAATATTGAAGAGGAAGTGGTAGATCCATATTATACCACGATGGAAAGGTTGAAATATGCCGGGGTGAAAATACCGTGGCCGGAAAGTTAGATGCAGGAAAATAATTGAAACCTTGGCGATTTGCCTTGTCGTATGAAACAATAATAAATTTCAAGATCGCGTTCTTCCATAAGTTTTGGTTAAGGTTGCCAGCTTTTGGGCAAGAGACGGCGTTAATTGACGGGGTCGAAGCTGCCAGCGCCAGTTACCGCGGACCGTAGCCGGATGATTCATACGAGCATCTTCACCCAATTCCAGGATATCTTGCATGGGGATAATGGCCATCTCGGCTATGGAACTCAGCGCCATTTTTACCAACTCCCAAGATACCTGATTAGCAGATACTTTTCGTCCCAGATATTCAAACAGGAGTTGTTTTTGCCCCGTCTTTGCCTCTTTATTCCACCAGCCTCTGACGGTATTATTGTCGTGGGTACCGGTATAGACTACAGAATTTTTAACATGATTTTCCAGGCAGTGGGGATTGTCGGCACTTTTTTTATCAAAAGCAAAAAGTAGTACTTTCATTCTTCGAAGCTTGAAATTTTCCAGGGATTCCGTTACGTCGGGTGTGATGTACCCTAAATCTTCCGCAATTATTCTTGAAGAAACATTTTTAAGGCATTTCTCCAAGAAATCCTCCCGGGGCCCCATTACCCATCTGCCGTTTTTTGCGGTTTTCGCCCGGGCCTTAACCTGCCAATGGGCAAAAAAGCCTCTGAAATGATCGATGCGTACCATATCAAATAGGCGAAGATTGTATTCTATCCGCCTCTGCCACCAAGAATAGTCCTGGTTTTTCAAGGTTTTCCAATTATAAACCGGATTGCCCCAGAGTTGGCCGCTTCGGCTAAAATAGTCGGGAGGCACCCCGGCAATATATGGGGGTTGCTTGGCTTGGTTTAATTTGAAGATATTGGGGTGAGCCCATACATCGGCACCGTCGTAAGCAACATAAAAAGGGATATCTCCGATTATTGAAATTTTGCGTTGGTTACAGTAATTTTTCAGGCGGGACCACTGTTTAAAAAACAAATATTGTAAAAATTTTTCCCGGTCAATAAAACTTTTTAGTTTGATCCGTATCACACGCAATGCCGACTTTTTTTTATCGCGCAGTTCGGGCGGCCAATGACACCATAAAGATGGGCGAAGGTGTCGGCGCAGGGCAGCGAACGCGGCGTAATCCTCCAGCCAGTCGGTATTTTCAGAGCAGAATGCCGCATAATCCGATTCTATCGGTTTGTTCTTAAAGTGCTTAAAAGCGGTATGCAACAGTTTAGTCTTATAAGAGGCGACCAAGCGATAGTTCACGCGACCTTCAGGGAAATCAGGTTTATCCTGGATGTCTTTTTTCGTTAAAAATCCATGACGATACAATAATGCCGGACTGATAAGCAGGGTATTACCCGCGAAGGCCGACAGGCAGTTATAGGGAGAATGTGGATTCTTGGTCAGGGTGGGAGGATTCAAAGGAAGTATTTGCCAACAACTTTGTTTTGCCCGGGTAAGAAAATCAACAAATTTGTAGGCATCAGGACCAAAGTCGCCTATCCCATATCTTGACGGCAACGAGGTAATATGGAGCAAAATGCCGCTTTTTCTTTTCTTCATAATTACTGTTTTGTGTATGTATTTATATCATTCGACTTTCACGCCCAGGTGTTGTGCCAGGTCTTTGAAATGTTCGATCCACTCTTGGGCCTGCTTATCGCTGCGCATTGCCTTTTGAAACAATACCGGATAATTTTCTCTGCTGATGGCGAAAAAGACATTTTGGGCGGCTTGCAAATCAAGTTTCGAAGATATACCGAGCAACATCTTAAGAGTTGTTACGATTTTTTCCAGCAGTTCAACATCCCCGGGCGCATGTTCTAACTTATACATGAGTTGATTTATTTTACGACTTGCTTCAAAGCGGAGAGTAGTTTCGTCAAGGGGCAGGGATAATTTATTAGCTTCATCGACCAGTTTTTTCAATTGCTTCAAATCAATCTCATCGTCCCGTATTACTTCACATAAATCCTTATTTAGAATAAACTCGATCGGAGTCGAAAGAGCCTTGGGCAAAGGCATGTTCATGCCGCGCATTATCTGTATGATGGTGTAATTATGTTCGTAGATGTGTCGAAAAGAGGCTTCAATTTGCTGCCAGGTGTTGCGCAGCAGTTCAAACAGAATAATGCGTTGTTGATCCTTGAACAGATGCCACAGCGAGTAATTATTTCCCCCGAATGAGATATTCATAAGTCGCATAACTTCGGTAGTATTACCTTTGGCAAAAGCATTTCCCAGGTTATTATGCATGGTGGAAAATTCTTGGTCGGGCATGCGGGTATTAACCGCAGCGATCAAATTATGATCCCCAAAGTGCAATACCGCAAAATCGACGGTATGTTTCTCCAACACAATGTTGGATTGTATCGCGGCTCTTCCGGTTGCCAGTATTTGAATGCCGGCATTAATACGATCATACGACTCGATATTTGTTGCGTAGCAATAGATGTCACTTTTGTCAGGGGATTCTTCGAAGATAGAACTAATAGCCAAGTGGGCGCCGACTCTATTGAGGTCGATGCTACCGGGTTTTACCAAGGCATTGTAAACCTCTTTTCCGTTAGTATATTCTTTAACGTTGGTCGGCGCTTTTGCCAGGATATCCGTAAAGCCCGCTTCCAGATCTTTTTCATCAATTTCTTTTGCCAACTGGATGGCCCGGGCGGCGTATTGCATAATCTGCACGGTCTCCATACCGCAGATATCGTCGAAAAACCAGCCACAGCTCGTGTACATCAACATGGCGTTTCTCTGCATCTCAAGCAGTTTCAAAAGAGTTACTTTTTCATTTATGGCAAGTTTCCGGTCCACGGAACTTGACATAAAACTTTGCACATTCTTCGCGGATCTGTCATTCACAACCGCAATATACTTGTTTCTTAGATGCCAAGGATCAGGAACATATTGAGCGGTTTTTTTTTCATAGACCAAAGCAAGTTGATCCCGCAGCCAGTCCATTGCTTCTCTCAAGGGGGCCCGCCACGGCTGTCTTCCTGACGGATATCTGCCGTAATGACAACCGCAGTTGCTTCTCCATCTTTCGATCCCGTGGCTGCAACTCCATGAGCTGTTTTCGTTAATTTCTACTTCATAAGTAGGAGGGAATTTTTCCCGGTATTCCCCATAGATTGTCACTTGGGCCAACTTCTCGGATTCGATGTAATGCAGGCAATAAGCCAGGGCCATATCGGTATAACGATGGTGGTGTCCATAAGTTTCCCCATCAGTGGCTATATGAGCCAACCGGGCCGGTCCCTGGTCTTCGGATATGATCCGGGCTAATTGCTTAGCAAAAACTGCGCCATTTTGCAGAATTCGACCATCGGCCACGTCACGCGTAGTGGGTCCATGATAGAAAAATACGTTTATCCTTCTCCCAGAGGGTAATTGACATAGATAGGTTCTGGTCGTATCAATTTTCTCCTTCTCGATATTCACCCACTGTGTATTTCCTATCTCACGTATTCGACCAGCTTGATGCGGCGCAAGAATAGTAAACTTGATTTCGTGCTCGGCAAGGATATCGAGAGTTTCCATATCGACTGCTGTTTCCGGCAGCCACATTCCTTCCGGCTTTCGCCCAAAACGATGTTCGAAATCACAGATCCCCCATACGATTTGAGTGTATTTATCTCTGCGGTTGGCCAGGGGCATAATAATATGGTTATAGGCATGGGCCAAAGCGGCACCGTGGCCGGTAAATATCTCCTGACTTTTTTGATCGGCTACTATGATACTCTCATATACTTCAGGTGCGTGTTTTTCGAGCCACGATAATAAAGTAGGGCCGAAATCAAAACTTATCCTTGTATAGTTGTTGACTATATCGATAATCTTTTTATCCGGGCCGAGGATTCGCGATGCGGCATTTTGCTTATAACACTCATCCGTTATTTTAGCGTTCCAGTCGTGATAAGGATGGGCCGAGTCCTGCAGCTCCACGTCTTCCAGCCACGGATTTTCTCGGGGCGGTTGATAAAAATGGCCATGAATACAAATGTAACGTTCCATCATGTGACCTCATTTTATAATTATGGCTAGCCAATTTTTTAATATTTACAATAAATTATACGCTTTTTCGCTGGTAAATCGACCATAATTTATTTTCTTAAAGAGCACACTTTACAGTTAATAAATCATTGTATATATTACCTGATAATTATTTACTGAGTTGTTCTATAACCGGCTAACAGGGAGATCGCAGATGGAAGCTAATGATGAGAATAAAGAGATGAAAACAGTAACCGGACCCCAAAGGTTAGCGCCGGACCAGGCCGACTTGGTTATTAATTCAGAGGTTTTAAACTTTGAGACCACGGAGCAAGTGGAGCCTTTGGATGAGATCATCGGGCAAAGCCGGGCGATGGAGGCTTTGGATGTAGGATTGGGGATTAACCAGGAAGGGTATAATATTTTCGTGGCGGGATTGACCGGCACCGGCAAAATGGAAACCATCCACCGGAGTCTGCAGAAACGTCTGGATCAGGCGCCGGTGCCAAACGACTGGATTTATGTGCATAATTTTGACAAAACGGACGAACCCTGGGCGATTGAACTGCCGGCGGGCAAGGCCAGACAGTTTAAGAGAGATATGTCCCGCCTGGTGGAACATCTCCAGGAAGAAATACCCAAGGCTTTTAAGCAGGAGGATTTTAGCCAGGAAAAAGAACGACTCGCATCCGAATACCAAAAGCGTTTTCAGGAAGAGATGGAGCGGCTGAATATACTGGCCCGGGAAAAGGGATTTCAAATGACTCCCGGTCCTCAGGGGAATATTTTTTTCATACCTTTGATTAACGGAAAACCGCCGGAAAAAGAGGAGCAACTGGAAGCATTACCCGAAGAAGAAAAGAAACGCATCCAGGAAAGTCAGCAGGAGCTTACCAAAGAAGCCACCAAACTCCTGCACGAACAACGGGATCATATGTTGCAACTGCGGGAAGAAGTACATGACGTCGAGCGTAAATTCGGGGCCCATGTGGTTCAACCTTCGGTGGGCGTGCTTAAGCGTAAATATCAAGAACAGGCCCGTATTCAGCAATATCTTGAATATGTCACCCAGCATCTTCTGGATAATTTATCCGATTTTCGCCAGGGGGGCAAAAAAGAGGCACAGCCCGGCCCCATTCCGGGGATGATGCTGGTGGAAGATCTCAAGCCTAAGTTTCTGGAATATCAGGTAAATATTGTAGTGGATCACTGCGGTTCCAAAACGGCGCCGATCATTTTGGAGGAGGCGCCCACTTTCCGCAATATTTTCGGGACCATCGAAAAGACGGTCGATTTAAGCGGACGAATGGTTACGGATTTTACCCGGATAAAGGCCGGCAGTCTGCTCCAGGCCAACGGTGGTTTTCTGGTGTTTAACCTGGACGACGCCTTAACCGAGCCTTTGGTTTATAAGAATCTCAAACGCATCTTAAAAAGCGGTCGAATCCATTTTGAAACATATGACAGTTTATTGTCTTTGCACACCACGGGCTTACGGCCGGAACCGATTCCTATTGATACCAAAGTGGTGGTTCTGGGCAGCCCGCTGCTTCATTATATGCTGCGTTTATATGATGACGATTTCGGATCCATATTTAAGGTCAAGGCCGACTTCGGCACGGAAATGCCCGGCGGTTCGCAGGAACAATATCAATACGCCCGTTTTGTGGCCATGTTGACCCGAGAGGAGAAGCTGCGGGTCTTTACGCGGGAGGCGGTGGAGGAAATTATCCGTTTCGGGGCCCGGGGAGTGTCTCAGAAGGGTAAGTTGTTGACCCGTTTTGCCGAAATCGCCGATATTATTCGCGAGTCGGATTTTATAGCGCAGACCCAAAACTCTCAAGTTGTGAAAGCCCGACACGTACAAAAGGCCCTGCAGAGCCGCATATTCCGCTCCGACCGCATCGCTGAAAAGATCCGCGAACTGATAGCTGACGGCACGATCCTGGTGGATTGCGAAGGGAGCAAGATAGGGCGGGTCAACGGCTTGGCGGTGTTTGATTTAGGTGATTACGCTTTCGGTAAACCCAACCGGGTAACCGCCTCGGTGGGTCTGGGCACGGAGGGGCTGATAAATATCGAGCGTGAAGCAAAGCTCTCCGGCAGCACTCACGATAAAGGAGTGCTGATTCTGGGGGGTTATCTGCGGAATACCTATGGTAAGGACAAGCCTTTGACGTTATCGGCCAGTATTTGTTTTGAACAGAGCTATGGCGGCGTAGATGGCGACAGTGCCAGCTCCACTGAATTATATACCCTGCTGTCGCTTTTAGCCGAGGTGCCCCTGCGGCAGGATTTAGCGGTTACGGGATCCATTAACCAATGGGGTGAGATTCAGGCAGTGGGCGGAATCAATGAAAAGATCGAAGGCTTTTTTGATCTCTGCCGGATTGTAGGGCTAACCGGCCGGCAAGGAGTGTGCATACCTAAAAGCAATGTAAAAAATCTGGTTTTGAGAAATGATGTTCGTCAAGCATTAGCGGATAATAAATTTCATATTTACCCTATTGAGACTGTGGATGAGGGGCTGGAGCTATTGAGCGGCATCAAGGCGGGTTCTTGCCGTGAGGAAGGAACGTTCCATTGGCTGGTGGATCGCCGCCTGCGGGAAATGGCCGAGCAATTAAGGGCTTTCGGCCCCCAACGCCAGGCCGTCAGCGTTTTAACCGGGCAGGAAAAACCACCTCCTCCGGCGCCCCCCAAGCTGCCCGACGATCAACCCTAATCCATAAGAATATTATTTCCTATCTTCTTACCGGACTTTTACGAAATTTTAGTCCTTAAATGGAGTAGAGTAAATCGTTTATATGATAAATAATTAGGAAAGTTCTATGTTGCCGTATTTGTTAATGGTTCTGGGATTTATTCTTTTAATCAAAGGGGCGGATTTTTTAGTAGAAGGGGCTTCTTCAATTGGCCGGAAGCTAAAAATTTCAGATTTAGCAATTGGTCTTACGGTAGTGGCATTTGGCACGTCCATGCCGGAACTGTTCGTTAATATCATGGCCAGTATTAAAGGGAATACCGAAATAGCCATCGGCAACGTCCTGGGCAGTAATATCGCGAATATTTTTTTAATTTTGGGGATTTCGGCGATAATCTATCCCCTTTCGGTCAGCCGGGGGACCGTATGGAAGGAAATCCCTTTTAGCCTTCTGGCGGCAGTTCTTCTAGGATTATTGGTCAATGATCGATGGATTGATCGGGCTGGCGCCTCTGACTTGACGCGCATTGACGGTATGGTTTTGCTCTGTTTTTTTATAATCTTTGTTTATTATACCGCCGGCATCGCTCAGACAATTGATGGCATGGCCGAATATGTTCCTCCAAAGCAATTGAGTATGACCCGCTCAATTTTATATGTCATAGGCGGTTTGATAGGCTTGGGTATCGGGGGCAAATGGATTGTGGACGGCGCGATTCACATTGCCGGCTGCTTGGGAGTCAGCGAATCCTTAATTGGGCTGACCATTGTGGCGGTAGGGACCTCACTGCCGGAGCTGGCCACTTCGGCCGTGGCCGCTTATAAGAAAAATGTAGAAATTGCCGTGGGAAACGTCGTCGGCTCTAATATTTTCAACATCTTTTTTGTCCTGGGCATTAGCGCAACTATTAAGCCTCTGCCTTTTAAGACTTCCGCTAATATAGACATTGCCGCGGTAATCGGCGCCAGCGTTTTGTTGTTTATCTGGATGTTCACCGGCCAGAAGCGGCGCCTGGACCGGTGGGAAGGGGCGGTGTTTGTTGTGCTTTACTTAAGTTATATAATTATTTCCATCGTGAGGGCTTAGCCCATTATATTATTTTATTAGGTTAAGTACTTGAGGGATCTTGGGAAAGTATCAGGATGCTATAAGGGCCCAGATCGATTTTTCCGCTCGCAGGCAAACCATCTTTCGCTTCCGGTGTGGCAATCATATCGGTGCTGTTGCAGTTGCTGAAACTTTCATCGTAACAGGAGGCGTCGCTATTGAAACGAACCTTCCAAAGCCCCGGCCGGGGCATGCCGATCTGATAGGCGCGGCTTTCCTGGTGTTTCATATTCACAACAACAATCACGCTATCGCCGGGTTTCTGCTCTTGGTAGCGATGAAAGGCAAGAATCTTATCCTGGTTATTGATATGATAGACGTGTGTATGTGAGCCGCAAAGGCCTAGTGTATAACCGTTCCGGTTCAGGCGTAAGCGAATAAGGTCCTTATACAGTTGAATAATACCGGCAAATCGGTCCTTTCTGGCCCAATCTATGGGGTCTTTATCGTGGAACCATTGATCCTCTAATAATTCCTGGCCTTGAAAAATCATGGGGATTCCCGCCGCCGTGAAGACCAACGCCGCTCCCAGGGTGGAGAGTTTTTTGGCGATCCAGGCATCGGCATTTCCCGGCGAGACCTCCTCCGGGACGCGCGCCTTGCCGTTGGCAACCTCGTCGTGCGATTCCGTGTAGATTACCCGCAAGAAAGCATTAGAATCAAAACGATGTTCGATTGCCTCTCGTAGTAAATCCATATTCACTGCCTGGTCCTCGGGCGCCGCAATGGCCCCGCGGATACGCCGGACAAAAAATCCGTCCCATTGACTGTCGAATCCTGCCCCTCCCGCTGTGGCTGGTTTCGTGATAAAGCTATTGTTTCGAATATCTTCGGCAATACTGATCTTGCCCGGCTGCCGGGCTCTGACTTGCTGGTTGATCCATTGCATCAGGGTCCAGCCTTCGGCGATATCATTTTGAGGATCATCATTATTGCCGTAAACGTTTCGAATAAAGGCCGTTGCATCCCAGCGCAGACCATCCAGATGATATTCTTCCAGCCACATCAGCGCGTTGTCGTGGATATATTGCCGCACCTCGCCGCGACCATAATCCGGCCGTGTGTCTCCCCAGGGCGTCTGGGACCGCCAGTCGTTGTAGAAATAGATACCACCCTTGTTATTTTCGCTCCAGCCGTCAAACTGCCACAGGTCTAGATCGCCCGGACCAAAATGATTATAGACCACATCAAGAATCACAGCGATTCCATGGGCGTGGGCGGCCTTAACAAACTCCTTAAACGCTTTAGGCCCGCCATAGTCGGTTTCGATAGCATAGATCAGAGCCGGATTGTAGCCCCAGGAAAAACTGCCCTTAAATTCCATGGCCGGCATGACTTCGACGGCGTTCACGCCCAGATCTTGCAGATAGTCGAGTTTTTCCAGGGCCGAATAAAAACTGCCGGGCTTATCGCCTTCTTTATGGTTGAAAGTGCCAATGTGCATCTCATAAATCACCATATTGTCAAAGGCGGGCATGTGAAAATCTTGTTGATCCCAGAAAAAATCTTGCCCGCAAATCATCGCATGGCAAGTAGAACAGGTTACTTCTCTGGCATATGGATCGATCCTAAATAGTTCCTGTGAGCCGTTTATAATACGGTACTTATATCGTTGGCCCGCTTTGACGCCCGAAAGGTGTACAGACCAATAACCATTCTCCTCTCGAGAAAGGGGATGCGCCGTTTCAGACCAGTTGTTGAAATCTCCCGTTACAAGTACCTCATCTGCGTGGGGGGCCCATACCCGAAAGCTGGCCCCTTCAGCATCGAGAAACGCGCCTTGACCTTTTGATAACGTAGATTTATTATTCATAATCCTGACCCACCTTTAATTTATACTATGAAATAAATTTTTCAGAAAAGGCACATCACATAGCTTACTACTTTATTGTAATCACGCTATTTAACGTACCATAGGGATTAACTACATTTCCCTCGGCCTCGGGGTCGTTCATCCAGTTGCCGTCCACGATAAATTTATATTCGTGACGTCCGGCAGGTAAAGTCATCTTTTTTTTGAAGGAGCCGTCCTTGTTTTTGGTCATGGGCAGTTCCGAGGTCTTCCAGTGGTTAAAGCTGCCGGCCAGATAGGCGGTCATGGCCTTAAAGTTCGGATGAAAAACAAAAGTGACCTCCCCCTTTTTCCGTCCTTTCTTAATCATGGTATTATCCTTTCGCAAATTTATAATTTCTTATCAAATGATCTTTTCTTCATTTTACCAGAAACCAATGTATGCCAAAAGATGCTTATACAAAGCCCGGTTTTTTTCTTTATTTTGGGGCGTACCTGCTCTGGGAGTTGGAGGGGGGATCGACCAGGCTGATCAAAGTGTCGCCGGGGCCGGGCGCTATAGCCGTATCAGCAGTAAATACCTCTGATTGCCGCTCTAGGTCGATCAAAAACATCGGCACGACGGTTTCGCCGTAGTGTTTCTTTAGGGCCTCGTAGTCGAATTCTTCGGTTAATTTATTAACTTTAACTATGGCGCCTTGTCGGAAGCGTCGGGCCAAATACTCGAAGGTGATCTTCTCGCCGAAGAGTATTCTGCCGCGTAGTTCGGGATCGGTTTGGGGCCCGGCGGCGGCGGAACGACCTTCCGCCGCCAATTGATAGATGTCTTTGGTTTCGAAAACCCTGCGAAAGTGCACCGCCGCCAGCGTGTTCACATCTTCATTGTAGGTCATCGCTAGCAGCCTCCCCAGGCCGAATGCCTCAATCTGCTCGATCACTTTTTCCGAAAATACACTGCCATAAAATACCGGCAATCCCTCCATTCGGGCCGCATTGGCCTTGTCCCAGTTGGTATCCACCAGGGCCACTGCCATGTTTTCCTTTTTTAAGGCCTGGGCGATTTTTCGGGCCCAGGATTGAGCTCCGAGTATCAAAACTCCCTGCGGATGGGGTTGAGAAACACCCAGCCACCGGCCGGCCCAGGAGGCGGTCAGGCCGTAAAACCCCACCGTACCGATTATTACCAAAAAAGTCAAGGGCATCAAACGAGCCGCTTCGGTTTGACCGTCCTGGGTCAGCCGCAGGGCGAAAATCGAGGAGACCGCCGCCGCCACGATCCCTCGCGGCGCCATCCACGCGATAAAAAGCCGCTGCCGCCAGGTTAATTTTGACCTTACGGTGGATAAGGCCACCGATACCGGGCGTGCGATAAATATCAAGGTCGCCAAAAACAGCACACTGGGCAGGCCAATATGCACTAAATATTCCCTTTGCAAGCGCGCCGAGAGCACAATAAACAAAATCGAAATCAATAAGACCCGCAGATCCTCTTTAAAATGAACAATTCTTTCGATAGAGACCTTTTTCTGGTTGGCCAGGATCGCCCCCATGATGGTGACGGCAAACAATCCCGATTCGTCCTGCAGCAGATTGGCCGCCACATAAACTCCCAGCACCATCATTAGTACTATCACGTTTTGCAACAGGTCGGGCATCCAATATTTTTTCAATCCCAAATATAAAAGGGCCGCTCCGCTTGCTCCGATCAGGCCGCCGGCGGCGATGGTTTTAAGCAGGCTCAGCAAGGCAATGGAAAATCCCGGCTGATGACCGCCGGCGGATATAACCTCATACACCAAAACCGCCAGCATGGCACCGACCGGATCGATGATAATCCCTTCCCAGCGAACGATGGAGCCGATAGGGCTGCCTGGCCGCACATGACGCAGCAGGGGAATTATCACAGTGGGGCCAGTCACCACCAGAATTGCTCCTAAAAGAACCGCCAGGCCCAGCTCCAACTCTAATAACCAATACGCCGCCGCCGAAGCAATCAACCAACTTATTAGCGCCCCCACACTCACTAACGCCCAAACCACGCCCGCCATACCCCGCAGTTCAAAAATCTTCAAACTAAGCCCGCCCTCAAATAATATCACCGCCACCGACAGCGAAACAAACGGAAACAGCAATTCACCAAAAAGCGCATCTGAATCGATCAGGCCCGTGACCGGCCCGGCTAAAATTCCGAAAACCAATAGCAGCAAAATTGCCGGCAGGCGAAACCGCCAGGCTAAATATTGGGCCAGGATGCCCAGTATAACTATTCCAGCCAAACTTATTAAAACATACTGATGCATCGAATTTTCCTTTGAGCAATCTTTATGGTACGGCCTTTTAATTTATGAATTTTAGTATTCCCGGATATTATTATTGTCTCCGGATTTACTATACTATCCATGGTAAATCCTTTCCATCTTATATTATGTATGAATAAATCATTTATCTCTTAACTGATTCCATAAAAGACGTCGGATCGTAGCATCAATATCAGGAAAAGGGGCAATAAACGGTTTTGGTTTACCGACAGTTCCTTCGATTTTGACCACCGTCGCCCCGCGCTGAGTATTTGTTAGTATCCTGCCAGAAAAAAATAGGTTTAATCGAGTTTGATTGTTGTATTTTAATCATAAAGCATAGTGACTCCAGGCATTAGGCTATATGAACTAAATGGTCATCAAATCCATCACACAATATTGGGCGGACCAAATAAAATTTGTAAATTAAATATTTATAATTATTTATGGCTCACGGAGAGGTTTTAAATAAATTTCCATGTTAACTTTATTACAGCTTATTGGCTCATCATTCCAACCCTAATCAATAGAGGGTATTCTTGCAAGGGAGTTTTCATAAGTATGTATTCTTAAACGACTGGTTTCCATTTAAACCTTGATCTCTTTCTCTGAATATCTATAATACAAAGGCAAGTAATTGGATATTTTAAAATCGGGTTCAAGATAAGGATAAAATCCAGGGTTTAATTATTCAAAAATACGTGGAGGTGATTGTTATGGATTTAGTACCTATTCGAAGAAGAGCCGGTACTTCATTGGCAAGGTTGCAGGATGAAATGAATGATCTGTTTGGTAAGTTTTTTGACGACTGAGGTTTAGCTACGACAGAACGCGCCTGCTGGCCGGTCATAAATATCGCCGATAAAGAAGATGCCGTTGTCGTCAGTGCCGAGGTGCCGGGCTGTAAACCGGAGGATATTGAAATTTCGGTCCAGTGAAACACCATGACTATCAGCGGCGAAAAAAAGGAAAAAAACCGAAGAAAAAAAGGGAAACTATTATCATATGGAAAGCCGCTACGTCAGTTTTCGGCGGGATTTGGTTCTGCCGGCTGAAGTCAACTCGGACACGGTGCAAGCCAAGTGCCAAGAGAGGGTGCTCACGATTACACTACCGAAAGTAAAAAAGGCCAAAGCAAAACGTATTAAGGTGCAATCATAAATAGGTTGTATAAAACCTGGATTAAAGCCGCTTGCCGCCTGATTCGGTGGGTCGGGCGGCAGGCGGCAATTACTGTAAGGTAAACTTTAATCTATATCATTTATGCCTGAAGGTATGTGATGTTTTTTAGGGCCGAAGAACAACTATCCGATCAACAAATCCAATCCGGTCTGCGGTGGATTATTCGGGACGGGGTGACGACGCAGGCGATAGTAACGTTCACCAGCGGCGCTTTTTTGATTGCGTTTGCTTTGAAATTAGGGGCGTCAAATTTCGTAATCGGGCTGCTGTCGGCTATTGTTCCGTTATGCCAACTGCTGCAACTGCCGGCGATATTTTTAGTAGAAAAACTCCGAAGGCGACGAGCAATCTGCGTCATAGCAGCGGGATTGAGCCGAACCTGTTGGCTGTTTATCGCTTTGATTCCTTTTCTCTTTTCCTTTCACCTGGGTCTTTTTTTTGTGGTGACGGCCATCATTGTCAATTCGGCCTTGAATGCCTTCTCGGGATGCAGTTGGAACTCCTGGATGCGGGACCTGGTTCCCCAGGATATACTGGGTTCGTTTTTTTCTCATCGAATGCGGATTGCGATCGGCGCGGGAGTTGTCCTGAGCATGGCGGCGGCGGTTTATTTAGATCTTTGGAAAAAATTCTTACCCGTTCAGGAAATCTACAGTTATTCCCTTCTGTTTTTCTGCGGCTTTATAGCCGGGATGATCGGCGTCTATTTTATCTCGCGCATCCCTGAACCAAAGATGATGGTCCACACCGAAAAAAGAAGATGGACCAAAATGCTCCTTGAGCCGCTGGGGGACGATAATTTCCGAAAATTGATAATGTTTCTGGGCTCTTGGAATTTTGCGGTGAATCTGGCGGCGCCGTTTTTTATGGTCTATATGCTTAAACGGTTAAAACTGGAGATGTCTTTAATTATAGGTCTGATAGTTCTGAGTCAGATTGCCAACATTGCCTTTTTAAAAATCTGGGGCAAATTTACGGATAAATTCAGTAACAAATCGGTGTTGGTAGTTTGCGGCCCTCTATTTATATTCTCTATTTTGGGCTGGACCTTCACCACCATGCCCGAAAAATATTTTCTGACGTTGCCTTTGTTGATTATTATACACGTTTGTATGGGAATTTCTGCAGCGGGAGTTACGTTGGCCACGGGGAATATCGGGCTGAAGTTGGCTCCCCAAGGCAAGGCCACCGCTTATTTGGCTGCCAATACTATGATAAATTCATTAGCGGCAGGAATTGCTCCCATACTGGGAGGAAAGTTTGCCGATTTCTTCGCCGCCCGGCAGCTGGACTGGACCTTAAAATATACCAGTCCCACCCGCGAGATCAGTTTTCCCACCTTGAATCTGCAGCAATGGGATTTTTTCTTTGTTTTGGCCTTTATATTGGGCTTGTATTCCCTGCATAGGTTGTCTATAGTGAAAGAAATCGGGGAAGTGGAAGAAGAAATTGTCATGCAGGAATTGGTCACCGAAGTTAAACTCCAGGTCCGCACGATCTCGTCGGTGGCGGGCCTTCGGCATATGGTGAGCCTGCCGGTAATAATATTAAGTCGTTTGATGGTTAAAACGGAGGTGAATGATGCCCCGATTGATTAAAAAAAGCGGCAAAAAAGTCGGCACCGCCCCTGGCACCCTCTTGCATATCGGTGAACGAAGGGCTGAGTCCGTGCGAATCACCATAATTGATTACGACGAACAAACTTATCAAGAAAAAGAACTTACAAAGATTGAGGAATGTTTAACATTTAAAACCACTCCCACCACTACCTGGATTAATATTGACGGCCTGCATCAGGTAGAAATAATCGAAAAAATCGGCCAATTGTTTGACCTTCACCCTTTAATCCTGGAGGACATCTTAAATACCAACCAAAGACCCAAGATGGAGGAGTATGATAATTGCATTTTCGCCGTACTGAAAATGCTTACTTATGATGAACAGAACCGCCGCATCCGCACCGAACAAATCAGCCTGTTGCTGGGGCCAAATTACGTCATTTCATTTCAGGAAAGCATCGGTGACGTTTTCGGATCGGTCCGGGAAAGGATTAAAACCGGACGGATTCGCATCCGTAAGTCAGGTTCCGATTATCTGTTTTATGCCCTGACCGACAGCATTGTTGATCATTACTTTGTGGTACTGGAGAAACTGGCCGACAAAATCGAGTCGCTGCAAGAGCAGGTTGCCTCCGATCCGTCGGAAGTACTGCTGCATAATATCCACGAACTCAAACGCGAAATGATATATCTCCGCAAATCCGTCTGGCCGGTGCGGGAAATGATGAACGCCCTGATCCACATGGAATCCTCCCTGATTAAACAAACTACGGAAATCTATCTTAGAGATGTTTACGATCACGCCGTTCAGGTAATTGACACCACCGAGACCTACCGAGAGATGGTTGCCGGAATGCTCGACGTTTATCTATCCAGCATCAGTAACAAGATGAACGCGGTGATGAAAGTCCTTACCATCATCGCCACTATTTTTATTCCCCTGACGTTTATTGTAGGCATTTATGGCATGAATTTTGAGTTTATGCCGGAATTAAAATGGCTCTGGTCTTATCCTCTGGTATGGTTGATTATGGCCGTGGTGGCGATGATTATGTTAGTCTATTTTAAAAAAAAGAAATGGATTTAGATGTATAAATATAAACGCTTTCTGATTTCAATTAATTTAATTCCTCTGGATCGCACCGTGGTATAATATGCCGGCATGGTAAGCCGGTGGGCCCAACCGGTATCTACTTTCTGAGGGCATGTAGAAGAACACCCGGATATGCCTCATGCCATCCTCAAAAAGTTTCCTGAAATCATTCTATTTACAGAGAAATATATCCATCTGGATACCGCCATGATCTATGGGATTCGCTCTGATACTCATGATCTGGGTATGGAAGCCTCCGGCGCCGAAGCAGTGGCATACGGGGCGGCTGATTTTCGAACAGCTACGGGATGAATATGGCTACACCGGAGGTATTGGTCGGCCTTATCTCCAGTCCGTGCAGGATCGCTTGATACGTCGTTGCCATATTATCGAGTGTAACGGGTTAAGCGATCGCTTGAAGGACGCCAAGCGGCGTCAGAAGAAACGGGAAAAGGCAAATTAATCCGGGTTCAGATGGACACTTGACAAGGTGCATCAGGTACGGTAAGTATTGGCAGAGCGCTGCGGTTTTCGACCGCCCAGCGCCACACTTTTCCACTGACGTTTATAGCCGGCCAAATCCCCCCTAATACATTTTTTTACATATTTCACATCGACCTTCCCAATGTACGCACCGCCTCATCGAAGGATCGGGTCTGAGTATCTCCCGGACGTAGGCCCAATTGGATCTATCCCGTTTGAGCTGTTACCGCTGAGCCCTATAACCATTTCTTGTATGTTTAACTAATCGTCAAGAACCAATATTCCATAAGTAACCGTTCAAACTTCCTTTAGAGCGATAACTTATTTATCGCCCCTTTTTCATGTTGATATTATTAAACATACTAATATATCCACACCAGCTGCACCCTCACTGTCAATCGCCCTCTCACTATACATATCTTACTAAAAAATAAAGACTTACAAACATTTTTTTTATATCTTTTCAGTTTTTGTTTTTATGGTACAAGCTTTGTTTGATCAAATAGTAAATAAATTAGGTACATTGCAGCAAAATACCCTTGGAGTCAAATTTAAGTAAGGGAATGATATGAGTGAAATAGCGAGTGTCGGTTCGGTTGTTCCCGCCGCGTTGGGATCGGTAGGCGCCAATCCGAACATTAACGCATCGGGAGCTCCTTCCGGGGAGATAAGCTCTAGTTCTGCGCAGGTTGCTTTGTCAAGTCAATTCAGTCAGACAAGTATCCTGGCAAGCAATTATAGTTCCGGCTCTATAGCGCTAAGTGAGTTTGGAAACAAAATGATGGCTATCATTTTGGCCTTGATTGATTTCCTTTACGGCAATAAAGATGACGAGAATAAAAAACAAATTGGCCTGATGGCTTTAATGGCCCTTATCGGTAGTTCTCAGACCCAATCTTCCTCCTACCTACAGTTTTCCCAGTATTCTGTAACCAGTCAGTCATCTATTTCGAATACTCAGATGGTTCCGCCTTCTGCCGCCAGTTCCGCTTATAATCAAGGTGGTCCAGCTTATGCCGGAGGAGAAACAATTTCCGCGGTAGGCGACACAATTGACACGTCGGCTTGATAGGATGGGACGCCCCACCAGCGGATTAAGTAACTGGTATGAAAATTTACTGCTTGTAAAGATACGGTTAATCAATCTCATGGATTCTATCGCCCCGGGAACTACGCCTAGACGCTTTATTACCAAGATTGTTTTTGCTGCTTTAACAGCGGTTTTAATACCAGCCACAGGCACCTCCTTCGGGGCTGCAGGTTCATGGCCTCAGCAGAGTACTATATCTCAATCCTCTATGGCCGCAAAAGCCGTCGCAGAAACGAAACCAACATTGTCAGCAGGATCGGGGAATCGAAAACATCAACCAGGCGCGATTCCAAGTGTTCCCGGACCTGTCACACATAGAATAGTCGGATGGCGCTTAAAAGATCCTTCTTTTGAAGAAGTTGGTATTGATAAGATCCATACGCCGAATTTTAAATCGAGAGTTTTGTCATCCTTAGGATACAATCCATTCATAATTAGAACTCTGGCAGGTCAAATGGATGTCACGCCGGGCTTAGGCAAACGGCTTCAGTTGCGAATCAAATCTCATTTTCAGCCGGAGCAATCAAGAGATCAGTTGTGTGTGATTATTCCCAACCTGCCGGTCCAAAAGGAAATGGAAGATTATTTAAGAGATCGCGGCATTAAGATAATTAGGGTAATGAGCCCCAACAGCTACGTGGCTAAGGCAAACACCCAAAGCATTCTAAAACTACATGAAGATCCTTTAGTTCATTGGGTTGGTGAAATTCCATGGAATATGAAGATAGACCCGGTACTGGCGGAAAAATTTTCCCTGCCCAGGCTACAAAAGGCAGCGGCCCATATCTGTCCCGTGGAAGAAGGCAAAGTCTTGATAATACTTTATGATAAAGATGATAAGGCTAAAGTGCAGTCGGAACTGCAAACAGAAGGGCTGGCAATAGAACGTTATGATAAGAAAATAGGAGCATTTCTGTGCCAAGGTTGCGATTCGGATAATGCAGTAGATATCGCAAATATGCCGGAGGTAAGCTTTATGCAAGCTCCCCGGTTAATAAAGGCCTCTCTGGAGACTTCCGTAATTGTCGGAATGATTGATTGTGGGTTTGAAATCGATCACGCCGCTTTCATGGGGCGAAGTCCCTATCCGGTATTGTATGGGCGGGGATGGAATGTTTCAGGTGAAGGCGTTCCTGATGATGTATGGAATGACAATTCGTTAGGGCATGGAACCCATGTAGCCGGCATTATGTTAAGCCGATGGCATAATGTCAATCTGGACGGGATGGCGCCTCGAACCGGAGGAGACGATGACCACCGCTTCCGAGTCGTACGTTGTGGTCGAGACACAGGTGATCCTGTTATATTATATAATGTTGATCTAGCCATGAATACTCTTGCCGCCGACAATGGCGCCCTGGCGATCAATTGCAGCTGGGGCGCTAATGACAATACGGGCAGCGATTATATTTCCGTATTGGCGGATGCTTATGTCTGGGATAATCAGCAGATATATGTCGTAGCCGCCGGTAATAGCGGGACCGCTGCCGGCAGCATAAATAGTCCCGCCTCGGCTAAAAATGTAATCGCCGTAGGCAGCG